>JAISRX010000288.1 GCA_031273395.1 Bacteroidales bacterium
CCGTTTTCTATTTCGGCGGGCAGGATATATTCGTCGGCGGTATGCGAACGTGCCGAGTCGCCGGGTCCTATCTTGACGGAAGTGTAGGGTATGCGCGCCTGGTCGGAGGTGGTGGGCGATCCGAAAGTCTTCAGCCCCAGGTACAGTCCTCTTTTGACTACCGGATGTTCCATACTGATGGAGGAGGAGTTAATATGCGTGGAACGCGGCGTAACAACGCTGTGTTTCATGTTTTCACGGACAATTTTCAGGATTTCTTCGTTTCGGTAGCACTCGTTTGAACGGACGTCCACCACGTATTTGCAGCTGTCGGGGACGACGTTGTGCTGGTAGCCTGCCTGAACAACCGATACGGTCATCTTTACCCCGCCCAGCAGTTCGGAGGTTTTGGGGAACACGTGCCGGCGAAACCATTCAATGTCTTCCCACGCAAGATATATGGCATTGATCCCCTCGTTACGTGCGGCATGACCGGTTTTTCCCTGCGTTTGGCAGTCAAGCACCATCAGTCCCTTTTCGGCGACAGCCATCTGCATTTGTGTCGGTTCGCCCACAATGGCGAGGTCGAGCGGTCCCAATTCGTCCAGAATAAGGGCGATCCCGTTTTTTCCGGTGATTTCTTCTTCTGCGGTGGCGGCGTATATCAGGTTGTATTTCCTGTCTTTCCGCTCCCTGTAATGGAGAAAGGTCATCATCAGGCTGACCAGCGAGGCGCCGGCGTCGTTGCTGCCGAGGCCGTAGAGCTTTCCGCCGTCGATCAGCGGTTCGAAAGGATTGCGCGTCCACGACGAAACGGGTTGCACCGTGTCGTGGTGCGAATTGAGCAGAATGACGGGCAGCCGCTCGTCGATGAAGGAACGCGCCCACACGTTGTTCCCCTTGCGGAAAGGCTCGCATCCCTGATCCTGTAAAAACGAACGGATGATCTCCGCCGTCTGCTCCTCCTCGCGGCTCGGCGACGGAGCGGCAATCAGCCTGCACAGCAGCTCAACGGCGGTTTGCGTGGGGTTCATGGGCGGCGCGACGTTCCTTACAGGTATTTCAGGATGTTCCAAAGCACGGTTTGCGCAGAAACCACGCGGTTGGCGGCTTCCTCGATCACAATGGAATCGGAGCTGTCGATGATCGAGTCGGTCACCACCAAATTGCGGCGCACCGGCAGGCAGTGCATGAACTTTGCCTGATTGGTCAGCGTCATGTTTTGGTGGCTGACCATCCATGCGGGGTCGTCGGTCAGGATTTTGCCGTAGTGCACATACGACGACCAGTTTTTTGCATAGACGAAATCCGCCCCCCGGTATGCCTTTTCGCGGTCGTATTCGATGACGGCGCCCTCCGTGAACGCCGGGTTGAGTTCGTAGCCTTCCGGGTGGGTCACCACCACCTCGTAGCCGGCGGCAACCGCCCATTCGGCAAACGAGTTGGGAACGGACTGCGGCAGTGCGCGGCAGTGCGGCGCCCATGCCAGCAATACCTTCGGGCGCGCCTTCTTTTTGTACTGTTCGATGGTGATGATGTCGGCAAACGACTGCAGGGGATGCCTTATTGCCGACTCCATGCTCACGATGGGAACTCCCGCGTATTGAATGAACTGGTTGATGATGCTGTCGGCATAGTCTTCCGCGCGGTTTTTCAGCGCCGGGAACGACCGGATGCCGATGATGTCGCAATAGCGCCCGATCACCGCCGCCGCCTCCTTGATGTGTTCGGCTTTGTCGCCGTTCATCACCACGCCGAATTGCGTTTCCATTTTCCAGCTGTCCTCGTTAATGTTGAGCACCATCGTGTTCATGCCGAGGTTTTGCGCTGCCTTCTGGGTGCTCAGGCGCGTGCGCAGGCTTGAGTTGAAAAAGAGCAGGCACATTGTCCTGTGCTGCCCCGCCGTGGCGTAGCCAAACGGGTTGTTCTTCATTTCAACGGCTTCCTGTAAAAGCCGTTGAAAATGCAAAACGTCATGTACGGATGTGAAATGTCTCATGAAAATAAATCAATAATAAGTGATGGCGTATATTGTTTCGTACTCCTCCGTTTCCCCGCAGAACGTGCTGACGGTGGTGATGCGTATTTCTGTCGGATACTCGTCGTCATTATAGGTATATTCGTAGGTGGTGACGGAAGAGAGCCGGTCGTTTTCGTCGACTGTTTCATCGCCGTTATAGTCTATCGCAGCGACTGTCTGCCATGTTTTTCGCAGCGGATTGTTCCTTGTGGTGATCCATTCCGCTTCCGTCACCAGATCAACCGCCCAGTTGGGCATGCCGCACTCCGAAAACGGATGTTTCCCGTCGTCGTATTCAATGACGGATTCACTGATCAGGACGCTGTTTTCGCGTCTTTCTTCCTTCACTATATTTCCGTTTTCATAAATAAAACGGGTATCTTCAGGCGGCACAAGCCGGTGGCGCATGACAATATTTCCGGCGTCCGTTTCCAGCATCACCACATCGCCGTCGCCGTGATCAACAGTAACGTTAGCGCCCTCATAAGTGAAGGAAATGTCCATATCCTCTTCGTCTCCCGAAGTCTTCATGCGTACCGGATTGCCCGATGCGTCATAGTCGAACGAACAGGCGACTTCCGTACCGTCGCCGTCGGACAATGAAACGGTTTGTATGCGGTACCGGTCGTCATAGGTATAGGAAACCGTCACATCATCGACGGCAATGGTTTTTGGCAGCGTCGGCAATCCGTTTTCCGGTTCTTTTTCCGGTTCCTTTTCCTTATTGCACGAAACACACAGGGCTATCAGGATCATACACCCGAAAGCGGCTGTCTTCATGGCTTTCCCGTGCAAACCGTATTCCGTTTTCCTGTTGACCGGTACGGTTGTCGAACAGTGTCCTGTTAAGATATTCATTATTTCAAAACTTTAAATGAGTAAAACATATTGAATGTATTTGTTCCCTCAAATTCTGTACCACAATGATTGAACCGGCGAAAACAGGACATGCGCGTTTGCTTCCGGCTTGCTGCCTGTTGCAGGTGATTTGTATGTTCTCCAAAATAAAAAAAGCCCTGCGCTTTTTTGCAAGGCTTTGATTTACAGCGTGACCCCGGAGAGGCTCGAACTCTCGACCCATTGATTAAGAGTCAATTGCTCTACCAACTGAGCTACGGAGTCATTTTTGAAGCCGCAAAGGTAGAAAAAGAAATCATAATAACAAAATGTATCCGGCGGCAACGCATTTAAATAATGCCTGTTTTTGGGCATGCGCCGACCGCCTGCTTAGGAGTTCGCACCGGCGCCGGCTAAAAATCAGCGATTGCAAAACATGAGCCGCCGCATGTCGTTTATTTTTTATCCCTGCGCATTTTTCTTTCGCAACTTGCGGAAAAATTTTTCCAATGTCTTTTTTTCTCCCGCAACTTGCGAGAGAAGATTCCCCTATGTCATTTTTTCTCCCGCAACTTGCGAGAAAAGATTCCACTGTGTCTTTTTTTCTCCCGCAACTTGCGAAAGGAATTTCCCTATGTCATTTTTTCTCCCGCAACTTGGGAAATAAAATATCAGTATATGAATTTTTCTCCCGCAATTTTCGGACGGTTTCATTATTCGGATAACGCGCGGGGATCATCCTGATTTATCTTCATCGGCATGCGGGGAAAAAATGCGCTGCTGTTCGCTCCCGCGATTTTCCATCTCCGGTTCCGGGGAACAGGATGCACGGAAAAGTCCGTGTTGCGGGATACAGCAGGAGATCGCGGCGAAATCCCGTTCCGTCTCCTCAAAAAAGATGCGGCATTTTTCGCGAAACAAACAAAAATCATGTTTTGATGATGCGCAACACCGTACTTTCATTCCAAATTTGTAAAGATGGATCATATTTTAATTATCGGTGCGGCGGGGCAAATCGGTTCGGAACTGACCGTCGCATTGCGGGAGGTGTATGGCGCGGAAAATGTGTTTGCTACCGACGTAAAACATCCTTCGCGGGACATTGCGGAAGGCGGTCCCTTCCAGCTGCTGGACGCCACGGACAGCAGGCAGCTGATTTATTTCGCGATGCGGCACGGGATAACACAGATATATCACCTGGCGGCGGTGCTGTCGGGCAATGCGGAACGTATCCCCTTTCAGGCGTGGGACATCAATATGAACAGCCTGCTGAACGTGCTTGACCTTGCGAAGGAAGTGCCCGAAATAAGGAAAGTCTTCTGGCCAAGTTCCATTGCCGTTTTCGGCGCCACCACCCCTAAAAAGAACACGCCGCAGTTTACCGTGATGGAGCCGACCACGGTGTATGGCATCAGCAAGCTGGCGGGCGAGCGCTGGATGCAGTACTATCACCGGCGCTACCATGTTGATGTGCGCAGTATCCGCTATCCGGGGCTGATCAGTTACAAAACCGAGCCGGGCGGGGGAACTACCGACTATGCGGTGGAAATATTCCACGACGCCGTAAGGAAGGGGAAATACGAATGTTTCCTTGACGGGAACACCGCTTTGCCGATGATGTTCATGCCCGACGCCATACAGGCTACCCTCCGGCTGATGGAAGCCGACGCTTCGCAAATCAAGGTACGGGCGGGTTACAACGTGGGCGGCGTCAGTTTCACTCCCCGGCAGCTGGCGGAAGATATACGCAGGCACATGCCGGACTTTGAAATATCTTTCCGTCCCGACTTCCGACAGGCGATCGCCGACTCGTGGCCACAGAGCATTGACGATTCCATGGCGCGCACGCAGTGGGGATGCTCGTATTCCTACACCCGCGGGGACATTGTCCGCATCATGCTGGAGGAGATCGGAAAAAGAACGGGCTGAGCCTCCCGGCTATTCGCCCATATTGTCCCTGATTTCCAGCAGCAGGGCGCGTATCTGTTTCAACGAGCGGATGACGAGGTAGGCGTTTTCGGCGTCTTCGCGGTTCTCCCTGATCTTTTGCCGCGCTCCCTTCAGGGTCATTCCCCTTTCTTTCACGTAGTGGTGCACCAGACCTATGCGGTCGATGTCCTGCTGCGTGAACCGCCTGTTCCCCTTTTTGTTTTTCAGTGGTTTGATGATGTCAAATTCCTTTTCCCAATAGCGGATCAGCGAAGGATTTTCGCCGAACATGGCGGCTACTTCGCCGATGCTGTAGTATAATTTTTCGGGAGGCTGTTCCATGCTCAGTCGAAGGTTTTGCCTACGTTTGCCAGATCCAGCATCAGGGCGTATTCTTCCGGGGAGAGATCGCTGTAGTAGTAGTTGATCGGGTTCACCGCCTTGCCGTTCTTGTGCACTTCGTAATGGAGGTGCGGACCGATGGATACGCCCGTATTTCCGCCGACCGTCCCTATCACCTGTCCGCGTTTCACCTTGTTGCCCGCTTTTACGGCAAACTTGTCCATGTGCGCATAGAGTGTCCGGTAGCCGTGTCCGTGGTCAATCACCACGCGGTTGCCGAAGCCCGCCGAAACGCCGCACTCCGCCACCGTCCCGTCGCCCGTGGCATATATTTTTGTGCCTATGGGCGCGGTAAAATCCATCCCCTTGTGGAAAAACTTCGTACCGTAAATGGGGTGTATCTTCTCGCCGTATCCCGAAGCGGTGCGCTGCAAATCCCTGTTTTCCACCGGCTGGATGGCGGGGCGGGTCAGCAGCTCCTCGCCCTGTTTGCGCGCTTCCTGCAGCAGTTCGTCGTACATCTCCGACTGAACGGCTGCCTGCCGGGCAATCTGATTGATGCGCCGGTTGATCTCCGTCATCAGTTCGGCATTGGAATAGTCTTCCATCACCTTGTAGCGATTGACGCCGCCAAACCCCACCCGCACCGCCTGCGGTATGGGTTCCGCTTCGAACACCGTCCGGTAGATGTTGTCGTCGCGCTGCTGCATGTCGCCAAGCACCGCCTCCAGCTGTTTCAGCTTCCGGTCCAGCTGGTCGTAATGGGAAGTCATCTGGTTCAGCTCGCGCAGCAGGACACGTTCCCTCGGCATGTCGAAAAAGGAAGAAAGAAGGATATAACTCGCAACGATGATCGCCAGCGATGCGGTTAAAAACGTAAATGCCTTGACAAGTACCCTTTTCAAACTGATCCTGATCCTGTCGTAACTCAGCAGATCCGGATTGTATTTGTATTTACTTTTGAGCATGGCGTGCGGGACGAATCAGTTTGCCGGTTTTTTTACCCGTTTAACGGCGCGGCGGCTGTCGCTTTGCGCGAACGCTCTTATCTTGGCGTCCAGTTTCCCGCTTTTTTTGTCGTGCAGCAGCATGGTTTTCAGTTCGGACGGCGTGTAGGCGTTCAGGTTGCCCGGTTTTACCAGCGTCTGGGTTTCGACGTCACTGAAGGGTTCCGGCGCGGGACGCTTGACTGCCGACCGGCTCATTTTCGGCTGGGGCATGTTCCTGATCTCGCCGTTGACCAGTTCCAGCGGCTTCCCGTTGGCTGCCGAAATGAAATAGAAATTATTGTCTTCGTTGACTTCGCGGATCACGTCGTAGGCGTCCGCCATCACCACAAGATAGTACTTGCCGGTGAAGGAAGGCATGGTGTAGGCGATAGGATCGAAACCCTCCATCGGGTTCTCTCCCTTTGCAACGTCAATATAATTCCAGTAGCCGTCCGCCGAGGCTTTTGAATCGGAAAGTTCTCCGAAGTCGCCGGGAGCGCCGTATTCATCGGTATAATAGTCTTCGTAGATAATTTCGTACTCTCCGGCGTTCATGGCATTGTAGAGCATATAGAGCACGTGCCAGCGCCGCGACGCCCTGATGACGGTGTTTCCCGAATTGAACACCTCGTAGGTAAATTCGCGGTTGCAGGAGGGACAGCCGTCCACCGAACCCGCCGGTACTTCTCCGTCTTCCGCATAGTATGCCAGCAGATCTTCGCCCGCGCTCAGATCGCCCTGGTTGATGTTTCCCCCGCTTCCCACCGACACGCCGGTGACGTTTTGCGCCACAAAAGCCGCGAAACAAAAACGGGTGCAAAAGAAATCGTACTCCACCCAGATACTGCCGTTGTCGCCCCATGAGCTTCCCCACGAATTGCGCACGCGGAAGGCGTTTTTCGCATCGTCGTAGCCCACCAGCGCCATGGCATGGTAGGCGTGCTGCATGCCCGGATTGTTGTAGGTGTCGTAGTCGATCGCCGACGGGCTGCTCCATGTCATGAAGCGGTCGCCGAGCTTTGCGCCGATGGCTACCGGACGTCCGGCATTGAGGTATTTCTTGAAATTGTCGACGGTAAGCCCTTCCGTTTCGGAGGCGATTTTGCGGTAATTGGCAAGTTTGTTTTGCGCGTTGCCCGCCTTTGAACCGGTACAGTTGCCCAGCGCCGTGTAGGGGACGGAGCTTAAAACGGCGGCGCCGTCCGTAATTAAGGCGTCGAGCGCGGGTTCAAAATTGGTGCCGTTGCATTGCGTTCCCTTCTGGCTCGCAGGGATGCACATCCAAAGGTCTTTCGGGCTGGTCTGGTTGGAGGTTTTTTGCAGATCGGCGGAAGTCCAGCCTTTCTCAATGGCGTTCAGCGCGGTTTTCAGGTTGTAGCCCACCGACCATGCCACGCAGGTGCCGTACTGCCCCTGGTCGCCGATCGGGGGGAACCTGTCTTCCAGCAAAACCTTCCCCGCAAGCGGCTGGCTGTTCCCGTCGTCAGGGGGAAAGGGCGTGATGTCTTCGGGGATGTTGTCCATATCTTCCTGCTCCTGCAGCCAGCCGGTCTGGTCAAGCCGTCTCAGGACTTCTTCGAGTACCCAGTCAACCACCTCCGCCGCTTCTTCGCAGGCATAAAAAACAGGAGAAAGCGCCATTGTTGCCGCTAAAAATACTGCAACGTAATATTTTTTGAAATTTTTCATGGCATATTATTATTTAATGTGTTATTTCCGAAAAACGTATCGCGAAGTATCAGGTCTTTTTGCATGTCCGTCCCGTCGAAGCGGGCGGTATTCAGGAAAAAAGCCTTTTCAAAGTTTCCCTTTTTGCCGAATGTGACGTTCACGAAATCGGCAGTATGCAGGAAGCGGGAAAAGGAAAAATCGGCGTCCTGCTCAAAGCGTACATGGTGAAAGAACGCCCCGCCGCAGGTCTCCGTCAGTTCAAAACCCGCTTTTCCCTTAAAGGCGCTGT
The DNA here is from genome assembly GCA_031273395.1 of Bacteroidales bacterium. GTDB lineage: Bacteria > Bacteroidota > Bacteroidia > Bacteroidales > UBA4181 > JAIRLS01. Next base: position 8,057 of record JAISRX010000288.1, read on the forward strand.
AGTTGAAAGTGAGTTTTCCCTTAACGGACATTTCCTGAAAGGAGGCGTAATCGCCGAACTGCGCACCGATACAATGCAGGTTGCCGGCGAAAGAGGTGTAGATTGCCGAGAATTTCTTTTCGGCGGTCACTTCCGAAAAATAGCTGTCCTTAGCCCATATCGCCATGTTGTTGAAGGAGGCGTCTTCCCGGAAAACGGATTTACTGAAATTGACCGTTCCGAAAACGACCGCATCGTTGAAATTGACCGTTCCCCTGAAATCGCACGCCGTAAATATCAGATTGTTCCTGAAACAGGTGTGGACGGGCAGGGATTTTTGCTGTCCGCCGGCGGTTACTTTGCCCATGAAGACGCAATTGGCGAAAAAAATACCGGACGCTGCTTCGCGCTGCAACGCGCCGGCGAGCAGGTTCATCCGCGTGCCGCCGAGCGTAAAGTCAAGGTCGTCCGTAATGATTGCGTCATGTATGTGTACCTGTTTTCCCTTGGCAAGCAGCCGGATGATTTGCGAGGCTTTCATCTCTTTCTGTTCCGCTCCCGTGCAGGAAAAACAGATACACACGGCTGCCGCCAGCGACAGGAATACCTTTGCGCCCGGTTTTCGATATGTTTCTTTTCGGATCATCATTACAAATTTATGCGTACAAAGATAAGCGATTTTTTTATTCTTCGTAAAACTGTTGCAACAAATTACGGTAGGAGGAGAATATTTTGGATTTGGAAAGGAACCCGATGTATTTTCCGTGTTCCACCACCGGCAGATTCCACGCGCCGGTTTTTTCGAACTTGCTCATCACGGCGTCCATCGTTTCGCCCGCTTCGATCATCGACGGCGCAGGAGTGGTCAGTCCCGACACCAGAGTGGTTTTGTACTGTTCCGGGTCGAAAATGATGTCGCGGATATTGTCCAGCAGCACCACGCCGATGAATTTGGCGTTATCGTCGATCACCGGAAAAATATTCCTTTTCGATTTAGAGATGCACTTTACAAGGTCGCCCAGCGTATTTTCGGGATGCACGGAAATAAAATCCTTTTCGATGAGCCTGTTGGTTTTCAGCAGGGTGAGTATTGCCTTGTCCTTGTCGTGCGTGATGAGTTCGCCGCGTTTTGCCAGCCGGCTTGTATAGATGGAATGTGGCTCGATGTACTGCGCCGTGATGAACGAAAAAGCCGCCGTGAGGCTCAACGGCAGGAAAAGGTTGTGACCGCCGGTGATTTCGGTAATCAGGAAAATGGCGGTGAGCGGAGCGTGCATCACTCCCGCCATCATGCCTGCCATGCCGGCAAGAACAAAATTGTTGTCGCTCACCTGAAATATGGGTATTTTGTTGATCACGCCCGCCAGTATGTATCCCGAAACCCCGCCCATGAACAGGGTAGGGGCGAAAATACCGCCCACTCCCCCGCTGCCGGTAGTCACAGCCATGGCAATCACCTTCAGCAGCAGCACTAACGAAAGAAACGCCAGCAGCCAGTACGGTTCCTCTTTCAGGGGATAGAAGACGCTTCCGTTGAGCAAATCGGCGGAACGACCGCTCAGGATCATTTTCAGCGCCTCGTAGCCTTCCCCGAACAGGGGAGGACAAAGGAAAATCAAAAGCCCCACTACCGCGCTGCCGATCACCAGACGCTGGAACAGCAATATCTTTTTGCCGGTGATTTCTTCCTTGACAAACCGCTGTTGCTGCCTGTCCCACCTGAGATAGGTTTTTCCCAGCCTGTCCGTCAGGCGTTCGATATATTTGGTGATGCGGGTGAAATAGATGGAGATAAATCCGGTGAAAAGCCCCAGTACGACGTAATACGGCAGGTTGTGCAGGATAAGGGGATCCATTACCGTGAAGGAAAACACTACTCCCTTGCCCATCAGCAGCCACGAAACGGCAGTGGCGGTGACGGCGGAGATCAGCAGCGGGATGATGGACACGGTGGTCAGGTCGAGCATGAGTACTTCGAGAGCGAAGACCACCGCCGCCACCGGCGCCGAGAAGATGCCCCCGATAGCGCCCGCCGCGCCGCAGCCTATCAGCAGCGTGGTGGTTTTGTAGTTCAGTCGAAACCACTGTCCGAGGTTCGACCCGATAGCCGAACCGGTAAGCACAATGGGCGATTCCAGCCCCACCGATCCGCCAAAACCTACCGTGAGCGACGATCCCACGAGTGACGAGTACATGTTGTGCGCCTTCAACTGGCTGTTTTTTTTCGATATGGAAAACAGAATACGGGTGATGCCGTGAACGATGTCTTCCTTCACAAAGAGTTTGACGAACAGCACGGTCAGCAAAATGCCGGTAAAGGGAAATACGAAATACAGCCAGTTGCCCGAAAACATATTGACGTGTTCCGTAACAAACTTCGTCAGTACGTGTACGGTGGTTTTCAGCAGCACCGCCGCCAGCCCTGTTACCGTACCGATGAGGATACTTAACAGGAGAATGAGCCGCTGGTGCGGGATATGTTCCGAAATCCAGCGGGTCACCTTAATGTGGATTACTTTGGAATTTACGGTCATATTATGAACGGATGAAGCGGATATATTAATCCCCCGTCGCCACTGCCGGACGAAGGTATTTTATTTGCTGCCGGCGTCCCGTCCCTGTGCAACGATTCCAGCATATCGACTTTAATGCTTGTTTTTCGACGGTTCATTTTCAATGCTCAATTCCTGTTGTCTCCGGTGAGGATAATCAATGGTATAGTGCAACCCGATACTTTCGCGGCGTGCCTGCGCGCTCTTGATCACCAGATACCCGGCGTTGATGGTGTTGCGCAGTTCGCACAGCTTCACCGACAGGGTGCTTTTGGCGTAAAGGGCTTCCGTTTCGTCATAGATGATTTGCAGCCTGTCCATGGCGCGTTTCAGCCGGAGGTTGGAACGTACAATGCCCACATAATTGCTCATGATCTGCTGCATTTCCTTGTAGTTTTGCGTGATAAGCACCATCTCTTCGGGATGCGCGGTGCCTTCCGTGTTCCAGTCGGGGATGTTCTTCGGGATGTGGTACGACTTGAAGTGCGCCACAGCATCCGTTGCGGCATTGTTGGCATATACCACCGCTTCGATCAGCGAATTGGACGCTAAACGGTTGGCTCCGTGCAGTCCCGTGCAGGTAGTTTCACCCGCCGCATACAGCCGGTTGATGCTGCTGCGTCCGTGCCTGTCCACCCTGATGCCGCCGCACTGGTAGTGCGCCGCCGGAATAACGGGAATATACTCCTTAGTGATGTCGATGCCGATACTCAGGCATTTTTCATAGATGTTGGGAAAATGGTTTTTTAGTTTCTCGTGCGGAGTATGGGTAGCGTCGAGATACACATGATCGTCTCCGCGCACCTTCATCTCGTTGTCGATGGCGCGCGCCACAATGTCGCGCGATGCAAGCGAACCGCGCGCATCGTACTTGTACATGAACTCCGTTCCGTCAAGGGCGCGCAGCACGGCTCCGAATCCGCGCATGGCTTCCGAAATGAGAAACGACGGCTTTTCGCCCGGATAATACAGCGATGTGGGATGAAACTGTATAAATTCCATGTTGTCGATGATGCCCTTTGCACGATAAACCATCGCGATACCGTCGCCGGTGGCTATCGGCGGATTGGTGGTGGTGGAATACAGGTTGCCCGTCCCGCCGGTTGCCATCATCGTTACCCGCGCCGGCACGGCAATGGTTTTGTTGCCGGCGATGTCCAGCAGATAAGCGCCGTAGCACTCGGTGTCGGGATGATAGCGTTTCACTAATTTTCCAAGATGATGCTGTGTGATCACGTCCACCGCGAAATGATTTTCCAGAATGGAGATGTTGGGATGCCGGCGCGCCATGTCCGACAGGGCGCGCTGTATTTCAAATCCGGTATTGTCCTTGTGGTGAAGAATGCGGTGTTCGCTGTGACCGCCTTCCCGCGCGAGGTCGAAAGCGCCGTCGCCGGTGCGGTCGAATTGCGTCCCCCATTCGATCAGTTGTTTGATTTGTTCGGGAGCCTCGCCGACGACCATCCGCACCACCTCCTCGTTGCAAAGCCCGTCGCCGGCAATCAGGGTATCGGCAACATGCTTCTCGTATGAGTCGCCCTCGTCAATGACCGCCGCAATGCCGCCCTGCGCATACCGCGTGTTGGTGTCGTCCAGCGTGGTTTTGCTTACCAGACATACTTTGCCGTAGGGAGCAGCTTTCAGGGCGAAACTTAACCCTGCCAGCCCGGAACCGATGACTAAAAAATCAACTTCCCGCTCCATTACCGCGCAATGATGAACGTTACGGTTTTCCTGCCCGCGTATTTGCCTTTGTCGTGAATGTCGCGCCGCATACTGCCTGCTTTTTTTATCATGACGATTTATTTTAAAAATAAGCGCAAATGTATGAAAAATATAATTGATAATTTCACCGGCATGTTTTTTTCCATGCAACCGCGCCAAAATTCGGAACAGCCCTGCCCGAAACATCACCGTCAGGTAAAGCTAATGCTATTCCTGGAACTTACTCTGAAGTCACGGCTGGATGCCGTCAAATCGACAGGAGGCGGCATACCTTCGGCATGCAGGCAGGGGGGGGGACAGACGTTTTTCTGCCGAGCTGCCATCCCCGACGGGTGGGGTGTCAAAAAGACGGGGGCTGAATTTTCAAAACTTCGTTTAAAAAATATGATCGCAGGCAGTCCACAGGACTTGCATATCAATAGAAACACCCATGACAAAAAGATAAATTCGGACACACAAGGGGATGATTATACCCTCCGAACGGTTTGGTTTTGTGCATTAACACTGCCTGAAAGGCAGGATTTTCATAACCGCAGGCGGGCGACCTGCGGACAGGAATATCCTCGACAAACCCTGCCTGAAAGGCAGGACATTGATGTTTCAGTCCTGCCTTTTTCTCCCTTTGGTCGAAGAGCGTTAGTTCAGGCAGAAGTATCTCGC
>JAISRX010000009.1 GCA_031273395.1 Bacteroidales bacterium
GCGGATATTTGCCTTTCAACTGCCACGCCATGAAGAAAAATGTCCAGTTGATGTATTTCCGGATTTCGTCGGGCGAATGATTTCGCCACGACCACACGCCCAACGAGGCAGGACGAACGGGCGGCGCGGCTTTCCAGTCAATGAGCAGCCGGTTGGCGCGCGCGCGCGCAATGTCCAGCTTGGGCAACGAAGCGGACGATTGCCGGTAACTCTCACGAATGTGACGGTATTCCTCCCTCACCTGCGTCACAAAATCCCGGTTACCCGTCAACAGCGAATTTGCCACGGCAACACTGCGGGAAGCGTCTTTCACATGCACCACGGGATACCGGTACTCCGGCGTCAGGTGTATGGCGGTATGTACCTTCGAGGTGGTAGCGCCGCCGATCATCAGAGGTTGCGTGAGTCCGCCACGTTCCATTTCGGCGGCAACGTGTTTCATTTCGTCCAGCGACGGGGTGATCAGTCCGCTCAAGGCAACAATATCCACATGCTGTTCCCGCGCTGCCGAAATAATTTTTTCACAGGGAACCATCACGCCCAAGTCGATAATTTCGTAATTATTGCAGGACAAGACCACCCCTACGATGTTTTTACCTATGTCGTGTACATCGCCCTTTACCGTTGCCAGCAATATCTTACCGGCGGGTTTCATATTGCCGGAGGCAGCTTTTTCGGCTTCGATGAACGGTTGCAGACAGGTGACGGCACGCTTCATCACGCGGGCGCTTTTCACCACCTGCGGCAAAAACATTTTTCCGGCGCCGAAAAGTTCACCCACCTCATTGATGGCATTCATCAGCGGTCCTTCAATGATGGAAATGGACGGCGAGTAACATTGCCGCGCTTCTTCCATGTCGGTTTCCATGTAGTCGGCAATGCCTTTGACGAGGGCGTGCCTGATGCGTTCTTCCAAAGGCAGTGTGCGCCATTGGAGGATGTTGTGTTCCACAGTTACGGCGCTGTTTTTCCATTCTTCCGCCATGTCGAGCAAACGTTCGGTGGCGTCGGGACGGCGGTTGAGAACAAGGTCTTCCAGCGCATCGCGCAATTTGCGCGGAATATCGTCGTACACCGGCAGCAAACCGGCATTGACAATACCCATGTCCATACCTTCGCGGATGGCGTGATACAGGAACACGGAGTGCATCGCCTCGCGCAGGTAATTGTTGCCCCGAAAGGCAAACGACAGGTTGCTCACGCCTCCGCTGACGCGCGCGTGCGGCAAATTTGCCTTTATCCATCGCACCGCCCGCAGGAAGTCCACCGCAAAGTTGTTGTGTTCCTTGATGCCCGTACCGATGGTGAGGATATTGGGGTCGAAAATGATGTCCGTAGCGGGAAAGCCTGCTTCTTCCGTGAGGATGCGGTAAGCGCGGGCGCAGATGTCAATCCGGCGGTCGTAGTCCGTAGCCTGTCCCTGTTCGTCGAAAGCCATCACCACCACGGCGGCTCCGTAACGACGAATGAGCGTCGCTTTTTTGAGGAAAGCGTCTTCACCCTCTTTCAGGCTGATGGAATTGATGACGGATTTACCCTGAAGGCATTTCAAGCCGGCTTCCAGCACGTCCCATTTTGAAGAGTCAATCATTACCGGAAGGCGTGCGGCGTCAGGCTCCGACGCCAGTAAATTGAGGAAAGCGGTCATTGAGGCTTTGGCGTCGAGCATGGCGTCGTCCATGTTCACGTCGATGATCTGTGCGCCTGTTTCAGCCTGCATGCGGGCGATGGCTAACGCCTCGTCCGACTTTCCTTCGCGGATAAGACGGGCAAATTTTTTGGAACCGGCAACATTGCAGCGTTCTCCGATGTTGGTGAAATTGGCGCTTTCGTCCACCGTCAGCGGTTCCAGTCCCGACAGCAGCAGGGCTGTGGAACGCGGAGGGACAGCACGCGGCTTCGCTCCTGCCGCTATCCGGGCAAAACGCTCGATGTGTCCGGGGGTCGTGCCGCAACACCCACCCACAATATTGACAAACCGTCGATCAATAAAATCGCGGATGATTTCAGCCATTTCGTCGGGTGACTGGTCGTATCCGCCTGCCTGATTGGGCAGTCCTGCATTGGGATGGACGCTCACGAAGAAAGGCGCTTTGCGCGACAGTTCTTCAAGGTACGGGCGCATCTGCCGGGCGCCCAGCGCACAGTTAAGCCCTATGCTGAGCAGGTCGGCGTGCATTACCGAGCAGAGAAAAGCGTCAATGGTCTGTCCGGAGAGCGTGCGTCCGGCGGCGTCGGTGATGGTGGCGGACACCATTACCGGCAAACGCAGGCGGCGTTCGGTGAACACGCGCTCAATGGCAAAAAGCGCGGCTTTGACGTTCAGCGTATCAAAAACGGTTTCGCACAGCAGTATATCCGCTTCGCCGTCTATCAGTCCGTGTGCCTGTTCGGCGTATATTTCCACAAGATCGTCGAAAGTGACGGCACGGTAAGCGGGATCGTTCACGTCGGGAGATATGGAGGCCGATTTTCCCGTCGGTCCAAGCGTCCCGGCGACAAAACGGGGTTTGTCCGGCGTACTGTATTTCCGCGCAACGGATTTTGCCAGCGCCACTCCTTCCCTGTTCAGTTCGCCCACAAGATGTTCCAGTTGGTAATCGCTTTGCGACAGCCGGTTGGAATTGAAAGTATTAGCGGTAATGATGTCCGCTCCCGCTTGCAGGTATTTTTCGTGAATGTGGCGTATCAGGTCGGGTCGCGTGAGCGACAACAGGTCGTTATTACCCCCCACATCCACCGGATGACGCGCAAACCGTTCTCCCCGAAAATCGGGTTCCGTAAGCCCGTATGGTTGTATCATGGTACCCATGGCGCCGTCAAGAACAAGTATCTTTTGTAAAAGAAGTGATGTCACTTTTTGATTTTTTAAATTTCCGCCGCAAAGATAATGGTTTTTTATGAAGAACGGTAAAGAGGTTTTTCGGAAACCCGCCGGGCCGACTCTCGGAAAGGAATACAGGGAAATAGCCAAATTGGTGAAAACCGTTTACAACATACCCGACATTGACGCCGTCTATATCCGCGACGACATCCCTCCCTCCTTTGCCGTCACCCTCAGTGATGACGGGCAGTCATACGGCGTCGAGGTAAAATCCATCCGCAGCAGGTGTTTTTCGTACCGGATCAACATCTCTCGCATCTACTGGCGCTAAGAACTCGAACAGCGCCTCGAAGGCTACAGTGGCGACCGCCGGGAGTACAAAAGCATCAGAAAATACAGCGTACCTTTGCCGGACTTGAAAAAATAAACTATCTTTGCCCCATAGACCAATATATTTACGAATATGCAAAAGACAGTAAAACAGACACAAAAGACAAAAACGGCTACCGAAAAGCCGAAAAAATTATCGAAAGCCGGAGAGTTTATGAAGAAATATCCTGACGGGATTATTTCCATCGTAGATATGAAAGCAGTAATGAAATAATATGCGCTACTTGATAGACACGAATATTTTTCTTTTTTATGCCGACGGAAGCCTTTTTCTCGACAGGGATGTTCGTCTAATTCTCGAAGATTATGAGAATACAATTTACATTAGTTCCGAAAGCGTGAAGGAAGTGATACATCTTTTCCAGACAGGAAAAATCAAAACAAAAAAGTGGAGAAACAATAATGACATCTTTCATTTCATTGAAAATGAGAGTAATTTCATCATCAAATACGTAGATAAAAAACATCTATTAACTTTCTCTACGCTTGAAGTGGTAGAAAACCACAATGACCCCAACGACCGGCTCATCATCGCGCAGGCAATTGCCGAAAAAATCCCGCTCATCAGCAGCGACCGCAAGTTCGAGCATTACCGCAGACAAAAATTGAACTTTATCTTCAACAGAAAATAGGCAAACCCGAATAATTCCTGTGATCGGAGAGGTGACGTTCCGGATGAGCGCTTTCTTCTCCCGCATTTCTATTGCCCGGCAGTCGCGGATATCCTGTGCATTCCACATCTCAGAATGTTTCAATATATCTCCCGGAACCGGCATGGTCATCGCCCTCGAAAACAACGTTTCTACCGGCTGCCGTTCTGTCTTTTTTTGTCCCTTTAGTTGTTTGCTTTTATCAGGCAAAGGTTTTCATAGCGCCTCAAAAAAAAGGTTTAGCTTTTTTTGATTTTTTTTTGCTTCATGAAAACAATTTTAAAATTTAATTGCTATCTTTGCCGTGTTTTGAAATTTTTGCTTCGAGGTGCGAAGCAAAAAACGAAACAATTTATTTATATGAAATAAAGTTTTTTTCTCACATTCAATTAAATCATGTTTTACGCAAGATTAATAAAATAAAGATATTCAACCACCGCGACTGCGCGAAAGGAAAGACGGTTTTGCGGGTTGCGACAGGAAAGAAGATAAACGTCGTAAAGTAAGCCGAATCATGCGACGCTAAATAAAAAGTAGGCATTATATATTTTTTAATTTTTATTTTTTTCATTATGTCATATAGTGTAGAAAGCTGGTCGATACAGACCGGCAAAATTTTCAAGGGCATCCTGCTGTTTTCGCTGGCAGGAATAGTGTACAGTATCGTCGATCCTATCGAATCGCTGGTGGGTACGGTCGATACGTTGAGTAGCGTCAGCGGAGGCGGTGGAGTTGCCGGATCGGGCGTATTGAGTTTTATCTCGTATGCGCTTCTGGCATTGATCGCCATCGGCTATGTGCTGACGCTGATGGGACTGGGCGGATTCAGGAATGTGCTGAGCGACGTCGACAGCGACGCTGTCGGGAAAATTCGCATGGGCTTCATTCTGGCTCTCGTGGCTGTCGGAGTGGATTTTTTCCCGCTGACGGGCTGGATTGTCGGCGTGTTGAACATCATTGCCTTTATCCTGATGCTGGTGGGATACTCTGCATTGAAAGAATCGGGGTCATTCCCCACGCAGGCTCGCGGAGGCGCATTCACGCTGTTTGTTGCCATGATCCTGTTGATAGTGGGGGAGGTACTTGATTTCATCCCGCTCGTCGGCGATTATTTCAATGCCCTGTTTCACCTTGTTTCCTATATCCTTCTTTTGATGGGATGGGCTAAAATCAAAAACACCGTGCCGGCGTAAATTCAAAAATTTCGGCAAAACGGCATCAAACACAGTAACCGGTTCCTGCGATCAGGGAAAGAAACCGCACCAAGTGGACGGATGCTCTGTCTGATTTTTGGAGTGATGTATGCGGCGGCGCGAGGCTGCCGCATTTTTTTCGTCAGTGCGACGTTCGTCATTGTCCATTGTCCGCCGCCACTTGTACATAGAGTTTGTCCCCGCGGCGGATGGGCTGCGTCACCGGCATGGAAAATATTTCTCCCTTTGCCGCCTGCTTCGCCGCTTGCATATCCACCCGTATTTCGGCAACCTTCATCTCCACCACGCCTGTGGTATTGCCGATAATCAGCACAGTGTCGCCTGCGGAGAGCGTACCTGCCTGCATCAGGAACTCGCCGACGCCGATTTTTGCAAAATAGTTGCTGCACAACGCCACGTACTCTTTTTTTACAGTCGCCTTCGAGCCGGCGGAATCCGTCAGTTCGCTCATGGTTTTTCCCAGATAGTAGCCGTCCCAGAAGCCTCGGTTGAATACCTGTCCGAGCCGCTTGAGCCATTGTTCTTTTGCCTGATCGTGATATCCCCCTTCACAACATGCCGTCAGGGCTTCGTGGTAGCACTGCCCCACCGTTTTCACATATTCAGGGCTGCGCGCGCGTCCTTCCACTTTGAACACCCGTACCCCGGCGGCTGCCATCCTGTCGAGGAAAGTAACGGTGCAAAGGTCTTTGGGCGACAACAGATGAGGATGATCTACCTCCAGCCGGCGTCCCGTTTCGTTGTCGGTCAGCGAATAGGCGCGGCGGCACACCTGCACGCAACGCCCGCGGTTAGCGGAACGGTTGTAGTGGTGAAGGCTCAGGTAGCATTTCCCGGAGACGGACATACACAGCGCCCCGTGGCAGAACATTTCGATGACCGCCGGTTTGCCCGACGGTCCCGTTATCCGTTCCGATTCGATGAACTGCGCTATTGCGGACACCTGTTCCAAGGTCAGTTCGCGGGCAAGCACCATCACGTCGCAGTATCCGGCAAAGAACCGCACTGCCTGCCGGTTGGCGATGTTCAACTGCGTGGAGGCGTGTACGGGCATGCCTTCTTCGCGGGCGCACAGAATTGCCGCCATGTCGGAGGCGATAACGGCGTCAATGCCGTGCTGTTTGGCTGCCCGAATGCTTCGGCGCATGGCGTCCACGTCTTCGTCATATATGATGGTGTTGAGCGCCATGCGGGTTTTTACCTGCTGCCTGCGGCAGGTCTCCGCAATTTTTGCCAGATCGTCCGGCGAGAAGTTTGCCGACGATTCCGAGCGCATGTTCAGGTTGCCGACGCCGAAATATACCGCGTCGCATCCCGTTTGCAGCGCTGCCGCCAGCGATTCCCACGATCCTGCGGGCAGCATCAGTTCCATATCCTCCCGTTTCATGATGCGGACGCCTTCTGTTCTCATCCGTTTTCAATGCTGTCGATGGTTTGCTGATGTTTGCGGGCAGTCCGGCGCGTCAGGACGATGCTCAACTCGTACAGCAAGCCCAGCGGCAACACCACCAGCATTTGACTGAACACGTCCGGCGGGGTAATCACCGCCGACAGTACCAACAGTATCACATAGGCGTGTTTGCGGTATTTTTTCAGAAAATCGGGCGTTACCACGCCTACTTTGGTCAGGAAGATCATCAGCAGCGGCAATTCGAAAATAACGCCCACCCCCAGAGGAACGTATGCCACCGTGGTAAGATAGGAATTGAGCGCTATCTGGTTAAGTATTTCTTCGCTCGTCTTGTAGCCGCCCAGAAAATCAACCGACAGGGGGACTATGATGTAGTAGCCGAAGGCAGCGCCCGTGAGAAACAAAGCCGATACCGCCCATACGGAACCCCGCGCATGCTGGCGTTCCTTGTCGTACAGCGCCGGAGAGATAAATTTCCATACTTCCCACATGATGTACGGAAAGGAGACAATAACTCCCGCGATCAGCGACACCATAATATCTGCCATGAACTGTCCCGACATGTTGATATTCTGTATGGTAAAGGGATGCTCGTTGATGCACAGCGCCTTCATGTTCATGTACTCGCCCAGCCGGCAGAGCAGCCTGTTGGTAATGAACTGGGGATTCCTTGGGGCAAGGAGCACATAATCGAATATGAACCGGCTGAAGATAAATGCCACAACGGCGCATGCCATCACCGCCACTGCCGAACGCACAATGTGCCACCGGAGTTCTTCCAGATGCTCCAGAAACGACATTTCTCCACTTGAATTTTTTGCCATGTTTTCCGAATAATCAACGTATAACGCCGCAAAGATACACTTTTAACGCAAGATCGCAAAAATCGGCTGAAATTCGGTCGGATTTTTTTCGCACATTCAAATAAATTCTTACCTTTGCCTGTAAATTTATGCTTAACGGGAGAAACGGCAAAGAAATATTGTTTGGGCATTAACGTTTAATTATTTGGAGGAGGCTGTCCATACAGACTCTTTTTTGTGTCTGTCGGGTAATATTTTAATTTGACCGTGTAAGTCCCTGTACCGACTCGCCCTTTATTTTTCATGGCGCCTCAAAAAAGAATTAACCGAATTTACAGAAAAAATGGTTGTTTCGGAAAGATAATTACCTTTGCGCCGTTAAACTTTTGTTTTTTCGATGATGTTGCATTGCATTACAGTAGAGACGCAAATTTTTGCACCCACCGCAACCCCTGCCTGTAAAGACGCGGTATGCCACATATCTACTCCTGATTTTGTGAAAGTTACAGAATATAAGGGAGGGATGTAAGACGCTATATGCCGGCGAGTTACAGCCATTTCCGCACATCCCTTTTTCCGCAGCATCCCTCTTTCGACATACATACACAAACCGTAACATGCTTTTGGCATGGTGCGGATTTTTTGTTGTCCTGCGCCGGCAACAGCCTGTTGCCGGTGGCGGAACGCTCCGACACCCACGCCGACCCCTCGGCGGCATTTTCGGGAAACTCCGCCACCTTCGCCGAACCCTCGCGCCACTTGGCGGAAAAATTTGCCGTTACCTCCGTAGAGACGTGGCATGCCGCGTCTCTACAGGCACAGACGCGGCGCGCCACGTCTCTACAGTCAACCCTCGAAATTTTTAAATCCCCGATATATGAAAGCGGCTTTGCCGACGCGGTGAAGTCCGGACTCAACCGCTTCGACCCCGCCAAACGCGAGACGGAACTGAAAATGGAAAATCTTTTTATAAATCAATGTAAGCAATCATCTTAAAAAAAAGTAGCCATGCCGGTAATCCGCCGACGGGTATATTTCCTGTTCTCTCAGATGTTGGGGAGTGCGGATAAATCATCGTTCTTCATTTCATTTTGCCTGTTTTTTTATTGCAACACCCTGTTTCAGTTCTTCTTTCAGTGCAGGACGTTTTGAATTAAGGACGATCAGTTTTCGAGCTGTTTCCCTGACTTCATTTGTCCACGCAGGCATGTCCTTCATCATCGACAGCATCCTATCGGCAAGCCTTGCATATTCGTTGCGATTGCTGACCTTACTTCCTTTCCGCTCCAGTTCTCTCATGAAAAGCGACAGCATTTCTTCCTGATAACGCTTCGACAGATGAACATGGAAGGATAAAAGAACATTCGGGTCGGCGTCCGCCCGCACCAGCGCCAGCAACCTGTCCCAGTACTGTTCTTCGATATAAACAGGCGCCAGCTCGTGAAGCAAAGTCCTGTTGAGCAAATCATCACCCCACGGTTGATTCATCCCTAAGCCGGACAAGCCGGAAACAAAAGGGTGTATTTACCTTCGGCGATGGCTTCGCCGTTCGGATTGTCGCATGTATGAAGAATGTGTAAAAGTCCTGCAGGGACGGCACTTTCCGGTGTCATAATATGTATATGAGTGTCGTCCCTGCGGGTATGCTGCCAAAAATTACATCAATTTCGGAAATAAGATATTAAGGCGTTGTCATTAAATAAGTATATCAGGAGAACCACCCCCTACCCCCTCCAGAGGAGGGGAATCCCCTGTACACGACGGGTAAGATTACAATCCCGGATGACGCATTTATGTCAATAAATGATCCGTTTATTGATAGACAACTCCTAACGGGATGGGGATCATCATATCCTTGTGTGTTCCTGATTGTCATGGGTGTTTCTATTGATATGGACGTCCTGCGGATAATTTTTGAATGAACATCTTTACAAAAAGATCCGATATTTGGCGGCTTAACAAACTTTAACGGAAAAAATCAGGACGGGAGTTGGATTTTTTTTTAATTTTGCCGTCTGAAATCAAAAATTGAAAATGAACAGGAGCATTATTATTTTATGTTTCATTTTTGTGACGGTTGCAGGGGCGGGCGCTCAATCCATACAGGTCAATGCCCGATTGGACACCACCGTCATTCTGATAGGCGACCAGATCAATTTGCGGGTAGAACTGGAAAAGAAAAACGGCGTTTCGGTGCGGTTTCCGGTGTGGGACAACAGTTGGTCGCCTCACATAGAAGTGATGGACGTATCGGAGATAGACTCGGTGCGCGTGTCGCGGGAAACAGTCCGTTTCACACAGAACGTGCTGGTGACGAGTTTCGACAGCGGGCGCCATGAACTGCCTCCCGTGCTGTTTCCCTTCACGGACAACGGACAGGCGGACACCATTGCTACCATGCCGATGTTTCTGGAAGTACTTACCATGCCTGTCGACACCTTGCAGCAGATTGCCGACATCAAACCGATTTACCGGCTTCCCATCGGGTGGGAGGACGTCCGGCGCTGGCTGCTGGCAGTCGCTGTTCTTGCGGCGCTTGTCGTACTCGGCTTTGCCGTTTATGCCCGTGCGCGACGGAAACATCACCAGCCTTTTTTCCGGACGCCGAAACCCGTTGAACCGCCACACGTGATCGCTCTGCGCGAACTTGACCGCCTGCGCGGTGAAAAACTCTGGCAAAACAGCCGCGTGAAAGAATATTATACCCGGCTGTCGGACATTGTGCGCGCATACATCGAAGGGCGCTTCGAGATAAACGCCATGGAGATGACCAGCGACGAAATTCTCGCCGGACTGAAAGCCTCCGACTTTGAAGACAATAATCTGATCGACCGTCTTCAGCGGTTTTTCTCTCTGTCCGACCTGGTGAAATTCGCCAAAATGAACCCGCTGCCCGACGAAAACGAAACGTCTTTGCTGGACGGCTACCTGTTTGTGAACCGCACCAAGATAGATACGCCTCCGAAAACCGAAGAACCCGACGCAGCGCCCGATGCGGCAAAGCAACAAAGATTAAAAATCAGGGGCGTTGCCGGAAAATCGCCTTCCGACATTTTGAATGAAGTGAACAGCGGCGCCCGTTTTGTCCGCTATTCTTACTGCGTGTCGCTGATTGCCTTTACCTTCAAACTTTCCTCGCCGGTTTACTTCCTCCGTGCGAACGAGGCGCCCATCCGTCGCGGATGGATATTCCTGCTGATCAGCGCCATTTTCGGGTGGTGGGGTATCCCGTGGGGACCCGTTTACACCATACAGTCCATCCTGCACGCTTTCAAAGGACGCGATTTGACCGGGACGGTGATCCACCGGATAAACACGGCGCCGGATGCGGCTGTCCGGGAAATGTATGTCGATACTTCGGATGATTTTAAGCACAAAAAGAAACAGTAAAAACTAAAAAAACAGGAAACAAGTCATGTACCAACCGCTTTCTTTCTTTCGCGACCTCAGAGATATCACCTTTGCGCATCCGCATTTTTTCTGGCTTTTCGTTCTGCTGGCGGCTGTGGCGGGGTGGTATGCATGGCGGCGCAACAAACGGCATCCCGATTTGCAGTTGTCCTCCATTGAAGGGCTGAAAGGGGTGCGCACCCTCCGTCCGTACTTTCGTCATGTCCTGTTTGCCCTGCGGATGCTGGCATTTTCCATGATCATACTGATTCTGGCGCGTCCGCAACTGAGCAACCGGTGGGAAAGCGTCACCACCGAGGGCATCGACGTAATGATGGCGCTCGACATATCGGGCAGCATGTTGGCGCAGGATTTCAAACCCGACCGTCTGGAGGCGGCAAAACAGGTTGCCGTGCAGTTTGTAGCGGGACGTCCCAACGACCGTATCGGGCTGGTGGTGTTCAGCGGCGAGAGTTTCACCCAGTGTCCGTTGACCACCGACCACATTTCGCTCGTCAACCTGTTTAACAACATACACAGCGGCATGATCGAGGACGGCACCGCCATCGGCATGGGGCTTGCCAACGCGGTAACCCGCATCAAGGACAGCGACGCGGTGAGCAGAGTCATTATCCTGCTCACCGACGGGATGAACACTCAGGGCGCTATCGACCCGCTGACCGCCGCCGAAATTGCCAAAACATTCGGCGTGCGGGTATATACCATCGGCGTGGGTTCGCGCGGTACCGCACCCTATCCGGTGTCAACGCCCTTCGGTATCCGCTATCAGGACATGAAAACCGAAATAGACGAAGACCTGCTCAAACAGATTGCCTCAATGACCGGCGGCGCCTATTTTCGCGCTACCGACAACGAACATCTGAAAGCCGTTTACGAAGAAATAGATCAATTGGAAAAATCGAAAGTCAGCGTGGAGGAACACCACAAAAAAACGGAGGAGTACCTTCGCTTTGCTTGGGCAGCCCTGTTGCTGCTGCTGGCGGAAACAGTCCTGCGTTATACCGTACTGAAAAGTTTTCCGTAACCGGCAGGCAATGGACAGTTCACAAGCAAACCTTGACAGGGGGCGAAGTCCTGCGGCAGGAAAGACCGCAGTTTTGCGACGCTGGAATTAAAATTAAAAACAAAAGTTAAAAACAGTAAAGATGTTTCAATTTTCTCATCGTGAATATTTGTACGCCTTAGCATTGATAGCGGCGTTTACGTTTTTTTTCGTGTGGATGAGGGCGTCGCACAGGCGGAGAATCCGGCGTTTCGGCGACCTTGAACTGGTTGGAAGGTTGACGCCCGGCGCCTCGAAACGGAAACCGCTGTTGAAGTTTATCCTGCTGATGCTCGGCTTCGCCCTTGTAGTGACGGGCGTTGCCGGTCCGCGATTCGGCACGAAGCTGGAAGAACAGAAACGCAGCGGTTCGGAAATCATCATTGCCCTTGACGTGTCGAACAGCATGATGGCGGAAGACATCCAACCCAGCCGGCTGGAACGCGCCAAGCAAGCTCTGTCGCGCCTGATAGACCGTCTGGGCGACAACAAAATCGGGTTGATCGTGTTTGCCGGAGAAGCCTATACGCAACTTCCCATCACCACCGACTATGTATCCGCCAAGATGTTCCTTTCCACCATCTCGCCCGACATCGTTCCCGTTCAGGGGACGGCTATAGGAAAAGCGATCGAACTGGCAACCAACTCGTTTTCGCCGACAAGCGAGGCCGGCAAAGCCATCGTGGTGATTACCGACGGCGAAAACCACGAGGACAATCCCGTGCAGGCAGCGAAAACGGCGTTAGAACGGGGCGTCAACGTGCATACCATCGGGGTGGGTTCTTTGCAGGGAACGCCCATCCCTGTGCGCAACGCCGCAGGACAACGCGACTTTATCAAAGACCGTGCGGGCAATGTCGTAATGACGCACCTCGACGAAAAAACGCTTCAGGAAGTAGCGGTTGCCGGCAAAGGCATCTACGTGCGGGCAGCCGCCGCCAACATGGGTTTGAATAATGTGTACGAAGAAATCCACAAACTGGAAAAATCAGAGTACGACGCAAAAATCTATACCGATTTTGCCGAAATGTTTCAGTGGTTCTTCGGAGCAGCCTTTTTGCTGTTGCTGGCAGAATTATTGATTTCCGACCGGAAAAACAAATTCGGAATTTTTACATGACATACGGGCGGGCGGCGCTGTCCACCCGCCTGTTCATGTACCCCATCTCCCTGTCATTCGGCTTTTTTCATCACCCGCAAAAAAAATCATTCGCATTTAAGGCATTGTTCATAGATTACTTTTACATTTATGGTTGCTGTTCAAATTATTATTCGCGCCTTTGTGTCAAGGAAAAGTTCAAAGAAAAATTAGACTTATACTTTACGCGGTATGATTTCATGCACTCGATTTCACGTCATTGGGTGGCGCAAAACGACAGAAAACCGCGCGAAGTATAACAGCGCCACTGCAAAGCGCCGGAGAAAAGGCAACCCGTGCATACCGATGGAACGGTTCGTGTTCCGCTGTCGGAAACAATTGTCGCGGCATTTTCAATTTTCCATGGCGTCGGCTAATGCCTGATAAATTCTTGTACGCAGGTTGGAGGTGATTAACTTGTTGTTGGAAGGGTCCGGGCACACGCGGTTGGACAGGAATACGAGCAACAACCCCGTTTGCGGATCCATCCACACGTATGTTCCCGTGAATCCGCTGTGTCCGTAGCTTTCCGGAGACGCGCAGCTGCACGCCGGATTTTGTTTTTTCGGATCAGGTTCCGGTTTGTCGAAGCCTATCCCGCGCCGGTTGCCCTGTTTGCAAAAATGACACGCGGTAAAATCTTCCACCGTTTTCTCCTCCATGTATCGTTCTCCTCCGTACATTCCTTTATTCAGATACATTTGCATCAGTTTTGCCAGATCGTTGGCGTTGCCGAACAGTCCCGCGTGACCGCTTACCCCGCCCATCAGCGCGGCGTTCTCATCGTGTACCGTCCCTTGCAGCCATTGATTGCGGAACACGGTGTCGTTTGCGGTAGGCACAATGCGCTCCTTCGGAAACCGCTTCAACGGGAGGTAGCCTAAAGAGGTGGCTCCCAGCCGCCGGTAAAAATTCAGCGAAACATATTCATCCGCCGTCCATCCGCTTTTTTGCTCAATGAGTTCCGTCAGCAGGATGAAGCCCAGATCGCTGTACCGGTACTGTTTTTGGGGCGAGAGCGTCAGCTGTTTGATCCGGTTGAAAATAGTGTCGCGGTATGAAGTAAGCACATACATGTCGGGAGCCGCCTGTGCGCGATGGAACTCGTTTTCCGAAGACGAAAGGTACCCGTCCTTGAATTTTCTCCGGGCGTTGAGCCACGAGCCGGCGGACAACCGTATGGAATGGTGTTTGTCCTGCGAACGGGAGATCAGGGTTTCCGAGGAGTCTATCGGTTCCATGACCGTCAGGTGGAAGGGGATGAATGCGGGCAGGCGCGCCTGATGGGTCAACAGGTCTGCAAGGGTAATCCGGGCAGGCTCGCTGTCTTTCGGGAAAGCAAGATGTTTGTCCAGCCGGTCGCGCAGTTTGATCTCGTCCCGATCGTACAGCAGCATCATTGCCGGAATGGTAGCGGCTATTTTCGTCACCGAAGCCAGATCGTAAATATGTTTGGGATGCACCGGGTCGGCGTCGCCGTCGTAGCGGGTCTGCCCGTACTCTTTGCTGAAAAAGACCGTTCCGTTTCGTGCAGCCACAATCTGACATCCGGGCATTGCTCCGCTTTCGATGGCTGCCAGCGTCATCGTGTCGATAGACAATAATTTGCGGGACGACATTCCGACGTCTTCCGGAATGGAATATCTCAGGCGCAAACCTCCGGCAAAGGATATGCCCTTTCCTGAGGGAAAGGAGGCGCCGACCGAAACAGGCAGCGTGCCGGTAGCGGGGTGCGCGCCGTACAGCAACTGGGCGGCGCAGTCCTGAAACAGCGGCGTGTCCTGATAAGCGACAACTATGGCGTGCATCTTTCCCGCTCCGGTGAAATTGGACAGGGCATAGGGCGGCGCAAACAGGCATAGAATGACGCGCGTATTGTCCGCCAGCCGGTCAACAAGGGAAAACACGCGGGGGGCAATGCCGTAGCGACCGTTGGTGTGGTATCGAGTGTTGTGGACGCCCACAATGACGCGGGTATAGTTGTTCAGTGTTTCTGCAAGTTCCTTTTCGAGTTCGGGAGAGGTGTCTTCGTTGAAGAAGTAATAATCGTTTTCCTCGTAGAGAGCGAGCGTCTGCAAAAAACGGTTGGGCAGCGAAATGCCGGTGAGCAGCACGGCAGTTCTCGACCGGTCGAGTTCTTTCAACGGGATAATTTCCTGCACGTTTTGCACTACGGTGAGCGACGATTCGGTCAACCTGCGGTTCAGCAATTCCGCTTCACTGCAATGCAAATCCGCCATGAGCGCCGTCGTGTCTGTCGGCTGATAGCGGTTCAAGCCCGCCCACTGCTTGGCTGCAAGTATCCTCCGGCACGAAAGTTCTATCTGTTTACTGTCGATCCTGCCGCTGTCTATGGCTGCCTTGACGGCAGCGATGGCTACAGGCACATTGTCGGGCATCAGCAGAACGTCGGCGCCGGCTTGCAGGGCGCGTATTTCCAGTTCACCCGGACTGAAAAACCGCGACACTCCCTTCATGTTCAGCGCATCGGTATATATCAGCCCTTTGAATTTTAACGAATCGCGCAGGATTTCGGTCAATACCCTGCGCGAGAGCGACGCTGCCAGATTGGGGGTGGAGTCCAGCGCAGGCACATGTATGTGGGCGGCAAGCACGCCGGTAAGCTCCCTGCGAATCAGTTCCCTGTAGGGAACCCATTCCAGCGTGTCGAGCGAGCGGTATGAATCGCCCGTCACGGGAAGCGAGTGGTGGGAATCGGAAACGGTGTTGCCGTGTCCCGGAAAATGCTTTGCGGCGGCGAGCACATGCTCGTCCTGCAACCCGGACATGTACGGGATGCTGCGGCGCGTTACCTCGTCGCGGTTTTCGCCGAAAGAACGTATGCCGATCACCGGATTGGACGGCTGGTTGTTGATGTCCGTCACAGGCGCAAAATTCAGATGCACGCCCATCCGCCGGCACTGCATCCCTATTTCACGCCCCATGCTGTAAATCAGGTCAAGATCTTCAACAGCGCCCAAAGGCATGGAACGCGGAAAGGAAATGCAGCTGTCCAGCCTCATGCCCAAGCCCCATTCGGCGTCCATAGCAATGAGCAGCGGCGTTTGCGACAGGCGTTGATAATAATTGGTCAGCAAAACCTGACGCTTGGGACCGCCCTGAAAAAAAATCAGCCCGCCTATCCTGTATTTTTCCACGCATTCGCTTACCTGATCAACGTGCGCCTGATCCTTGTTGGAATATGCCGCAACAAGGAGCAACTGCCCGATGCGCTGCTCGGCGGTGAGGCTGTTGTACACCGAATCAACCCACGGAGTATGCAGGTCGTCGAAAGGAAAAGTCCGGCGGAGCGAATCGGAAGTGACTGCGGCGTCGGCACAAAGAGCCGTCAAAATGCCCCACGCCGCAAGCATGTATTTATGGATATTCATAAGGGGAAAACAAAAAAGGGGAATGAAACGTTACCGTCACGTTGCAGGTTTTAATGAAAACACTCTTTCAGGAACGACAACAAGGCTTCCGCCGACTGTTCGGGTTCTTCAAAATAGCCGGAGTGACCCGAATGTTCCAGCGCTGCCACCCTGCTGTGGGGAAACGAAGCAGCCAGAGGAGCGAAACGGTCAAAGTCAATATAACTGTCTTTCTTTCCCAGAATAAAAAGCAACGGCAAAGTATTTTTCCCGAGCATTTCCTGCCGGTCGGGACGGTCGCGCATCCCCTTCAGGATGGCGGTCACTCCCTCCGGCGGCGTCCGGTGCGCAATACGGCACGCATATTCCACCGCCGCGGATAATTTGTCCCTGCTCTCTGAGGCAAATCCGTTGGGAATACTCGTATCACAAATCAGCGGCAGTTTTCCTCCCTGCACCAGCCGTATTTCCTTGTCGCGCATCGCCTGCTTTTCCGGGCTGTCGGCAAGCGGCGAGGAATGAAACAGGCACAGACCCGCCAGCCGTTCCGGATAGTTTGCCAGATACGCCAGCGAGACATATCCGCCCATAGAATGTCCTACCGGCACGCATCGCGTAATCCCCAAATGCGCCAACACCGCGTTTACTGCTTCCGACATCAGGTCCATCCCGTGTACCTCCGCCACCACGCCCGACTCTCCGTGACCCGGAATATCCATCCGTATCACGCGGTAATGAGGCGTCAACCGTTCGGCAAAACCGTCCCAGATTTCAAGGCTTTCGAGATAACCGTGCAGCAACGCCACCGCCTCGCCCGATCCCTCGTCGGAAAACCTTATCTTGCTGTTTTTAAAGGGAATTGAATGTATCATTTCAAATTGAATATTTCAGCAAATATAACACACTTTCAAATTTTTTCATACTTTTGTACCCTATTTCGAAAAAGACAGCAAATCATCATCCAATCATGGGACAATTTTCCATCATCGCCAATCATCAGGTCATCAGGAGCGCTTCCATCCCTGTTCTTCCATACGCCGACTTCATGCGGCAAAACAGCAGTTTGCCGCTGGAAGAACGCTATCACTGCGTAAGCTACTTTGCCTGTCCGGAAGACGGCTGCCTGCGCCTGATCTGCTGCATTGCCGACGACCGGGAGGGCAACATCATGATTTCTTCCTGCAGGGTGGATCCCGCAGCAGCCCCCCTGCCGTCGTTTACGGCGGTGCATGAGAGTTTCCATCTGTTTGAACGGGAGATACATGAAAACTGCGGCATTGAATACGCCGACCATCCCTGGCTGAAACCGGTGCGATTCGGCGGGATTCATGCCGGCATGCCCCTGAGCGAATATCCCTTTTTCAGCGTCGAGGGTGACGCGCTGCACGAAGTGGGGGTGGGACCTGTCCATGCAGGCGTCATCGAACCGGGGTACTTCCGGTTTGCCTGCAACGGCGAAAAAATCCTGCATCTGGAGATACAGCTTGGATACCAGCATCGGGGAGTAGAACAGCTGATGATCGAAAAAAAACGCCTGAACCAGCGCATACAACTCGCCGAAAACATTGCCGGAGACAGCACCGTAGCGCATTGCAGCGCCTTTGCATCGCTCTGGGAAGCCCTGTGCGACTACCAAACGCCCGATCCCCTGCTGTGGACAAGGACGCTGGCGCTGGAACTGGAACGCATGGCAATGCACACAGCCGATCTCAGCGCACTGTGCGAGGACATTGCCTACCGGCTGGGCAGCGCAGTGTACGGACGCCTGAGAACGCCCATCGTGAACTTTTTTCAGGCGTGGACGGGCAACAGGCTGGCGCGAACGCTGATCAGACCGGCACACCTGTTCTATCCTTTCACGGAAACCCTTGCCATGCAACTGACCCGCATCCTGCACGACTTTGAAAGGGATTTCACCCAAATGGGCAACTTCCTGTTCAACATGCCCGGCGTTTTGTCGCGTTTTGAAAAGACGGGAACAGTAAGTTATGAAACCGCCCTGCGCATCGGAGCGGTGGGAATGGCGGCGCGCGCTTCGGGCGTGAAACGCGACATACGGGCTTCACATCCCGACCAAACATACCGCACGCCGGAACACATTCCCCAACTCTATTCCACCGGCGACGTGTTTGCAAGAGCCAAAATCAGGCACGACGAAACGCTCCGCTCCGTCGGTCATATACGCAAACTCCTGCGCAACCTGCCCCCGCCGGAAGAAATAGAACATGAGCCTGCTCCGGCAGCGCCCGACACATTCGCATTGTCGCTGGTAGAAGGATGGCGCGGAGAGATATGCCACTGCGCCCTCACCGACGCCCGCGGAGAACCGAAGGCGTACAAAATCACCGATCCCTCCTTCCATAACTGGATGGCGCTGGCTTTAGCGGTGCGCAACAACGAAATTTCCGACTTCCCCATCTGCAACAAAAGTTTCAACCTCTCCTACTGCGGCTTCGACCTTTAGGAACTGTTAGAAAATAAGGTTCTACCGTTATTTGTGTGGAAAGAAGCCTAAGGCATTATAAATAAACGATACATTTATTCCCATTCCGCCCCTGTATGGCACCCCCCTCTCCATTTTGGAGAGGGGCTGGGGGTGAGGAAAAACCCCCAATTCCGTTTTGTCCTCACCCAAAAACGAAATAAACAGATGATACATTTATGGATGGACGCATCCTTAGTGTACCACCTTCCCCAAGTCATTTTGGAGCTTGTACACATAGTGTACAAGCCTCCCCAAGTCGTTTTGAGCCTTGTACACATAGTGTACCACCCTCCCCAAGTCGTTTTGAGCCTTGTACACACAGTGTACAACCCTCCCCAAGTCATTTTGGGGCTTGTACACATAGTGTACAAGCCTCCCCAAGTCGTTTTGAGCCTTGTACACATAGTGTACAACCCTCCCCAAGTCGTTTTGAGACTTGTACACTATGTGTACAAGCCTCCTCAAGTCGTTTTGGGGCTTGTACACTTAGGCATTGTACAAAAATAAACGATACATTTATTCCCATTCCGTCCCTGTATGGCAGGTTTTCCCCCCTCTCCATTTTGGAGAGGGGCCGGGGGTGAGGAAAAATCCCCAATTCCGTTTTGTCCTCACCCAAAAACGAAATAAACAAATGATCCATTTATGGATGGACAACTACTTAGATATGTTTCCTTTGCCTTCACAACATATCCCCGCAAAGCAAATGCGGCAGCGCGAGGCTGCCGCATGCATCACTCCGAAAATCGGTCAATTGTTCAGCAGTTCGTTGTATCTGTCCTGTTCGGCAAGTACGGACACTGCCGTTTTTATCTGGGTGTCGTTGCGCATGGTGTTGGCTATTTTGCCGGCATTATAGTAGTACCGTGCCACAATTTCTTCGCAAAGGAGTTCCTTTACGTCTTCCCGGTGAATTTCAAGGTCTCTGAAACGGTCGTGATTCAGTTTTGCCTGCAGTGCGTCCATTTCGGCGGTAACGTCTCCGATGAACTGTTCCTTTTCGGCAAGCTGTTTCAGTTTGAGAAAGGTCATCTCCATTTCCGTTTGATAGTCGAAAAACTTGTCCTGCAGGTAGGCTATAAATTCGTCGTATTCCCTGTCGGAGAGTTTGAAATCCCTGGCGGGCAGGATGGTGTCGTGTTGGAGGGTATAGATGGTGGCGTAGTTGAAGATCAGGTTTCGGACGTACAGCGTGACGGCAATGCGGCTCATCGTTTCCGGCAGCGCTTCCACGTCGGGACTTACGCCACCTCCGTCGCGCACCGTTCTGTTGTTTTTCAGCGTCCTGTACTCGCGGATCAGCGAGTCGGGGATATGCCCCACACTGCCGTCGGCTTCGCGGTGGGCATAGTCGAGCGCCTGAATACAGCGTCCGCTGGGGATGTAGTATTTGGCGGTAGTGATCTTCACCTGCGTATTGTAGCTTAGCGGGCGTGTGGTTTGCACCAGCCCCTTGCCGAAGGTGCGCTGCCCGATGATCACTCCCCTGTCCAGATCCTGAATGGCGCCGGCGACGATCTCGGAAGCCGAAGCCGACGAGCGGTTCACCACCACCGCCAGCGCAATGGCGGTGTCCACCGGTTCGTAGCGCGTGGTATAGATGTTGTCCCACTGTTTGATGCGCCCGCGCGTACTGACCACCTCCTGACCGCGCTTGACGAACAGGTTCACCACCTCTACAGCCTCCACCAGCAGCCCGCCCGGATTGTTGCGGATGTCCAGCACCAGCGCGCGGATGCCGTGCGTCTTTTTCAGGTCGAGCAGGGCGTTCTTCACTTCCTTGCCGGCGTCGCTGGAAAAGTTCGACAGGCGGATGTAGCCTACCTTCCTTTCATTGTCCAGCATCCCGTAATACGGCACGTTGGGTATGGGGATCATCTCGCGAACCAGTTCCTTTGTGATTTCCTTTTTGGTGGACGCCTGCAGGTAGGTGAGCTGCATCTTGGTGTGGGGCGCTCCCTTGAGCATCTCGAACACTTCGTCGTCCGTCTTTCCCGTGAGCCATTCGCCGTTGACCCTCATCAGCATGTCGCCGATCCTGATGCCCGCCTTGTCTGCGGGATGGTGACGCGCCACGTCCACCACGGTCATCACGTCGTCCATATCGCGTATGGTGATGCCTACCCCGCCGTATTGCCCTTCGGTGACGGCTTTGTAGTCTTCCATTGCCGATTCCGGAATGAACGACGTGTAGGGGTCAAGCGTTTCCAGCATCCCCTCTATGCTCTTGTTGACAAGTTCTTCGGGATCGGTGTTGTCCACGTAAAACAGGTTGATCTCGCGAAACAGATTGAAAAAAATGTCCATACTCTTGATGATCTGAAATTCGCGGTCGGGCAAGGCGATAAACGACACGGAGGCGGCTATCGCTATCGCAGCGACTACTATTCCTGCCGGTTTCCATATTCTTTTCCTGATGTTCATAAAACGGTGATATAGGTATTTAATGATGCGTTTTCGAATTAAGTTCGACGGGAGACGTCCATTCGCCGGCGCGTGTTTCCGTGTCCGGGAAGCCGTGCCTGCAAGGGTGATCCCGTCAGTGTCTGTTTGATGCGTATTTTTTTACTTCCTCCATGAATACGCCGAACATATATTCCGTATCCGTTGCCCCGCCCGATGCTTCGGGATGGAACTGCGCCGAGAAGAACGGTTTGGTTTTGTGCCTGACGCCTTCGTTGGTGCGGTCGTTCAGATTCAGATAGTATGGTTCCCAGTCGGCGGACAGGGTTGCCGTGTCGATGGCAAACCCGTGATTTTGCGCCGTAATGAAAGCCGTTGTGTTTCCCGCCTGCTGCACGGGCTGGTTGTGGCTGCGATGACCGTATTTCAACTTGTAGGTCTTGGCATTGGCGGCAAGTCCCATCAACTGGTTGCCCAGACAGATGCCCATGATCGGCTCGCTGCGCCTGAAGGCTTCGGCAAGGTGGCGTATGGTTGCCTCGCAGCGCACCGGATCGCCCGGACCGTTGGTGATGAACAGTCCGTCGTATGTTTCCCGAAGGAAATCGTAGTCCCACGGCACCCGGATGACGGTAGCGTCAAGGGCAATCAGGTCGCGAATGATGTTGTACTTCACCCCGCAGTCCACCAGCAGGATGCGGTATTTCCCCTTGCCGTACACCTTTTTTTCCTTGCAGCTGACCATGTCCACCAGATGATCCGTGTAGGGGTCATAGAAGGGGACGTCCTCGTTCCGATAAACGACCTTGCCCAGCATGGCGCCTTTTTCGCGAAGATGTTTGGTCAATGCGCGGGTATCCACTCCCGATATGCCGGGTACGCGATGTTCTTCCATCCAGTCGCCGAGGCTTTTAACGGCGCTCCAGTGACTGTACTTGTCCGTATAGTCGGTCACCGCCAGAGCGGAAACGTGTATCCCGTCCGACTCGAAATATTCCGGCATCCCGTCTTTCTCCCGATTGTCGGGGATCCCGTAGTTCCCGATGATGGGATAGGTGGCAACCAGTATCTGTCCCTTGTACGAAGGGTCGGTCAGGCTTTCGGGATAACCGGTCATGGCGGTATTGAAAACTACCTCCCCAGCCGTTGAACCCTTGTATCCGAATGATTTTCCGCTGTATTCGGCGCCGTCTTCCAAAACAATTTTTATATCTGTCATTGATGATGTATTTTGTTATTTTCCGGCATAGACATTCTGCTTTTGACTATCGTCCGAAAAATTTGCCAAAAGTAATAAAAAGAGATCGAATATGACAAAAAAAATATCCCGTTCGATCCTCAACCCTGAAATCCGCGCATTTAATGACGGCGCCGTCTCATTGCGAACCCTTGTGTTTCAAGCAGGGACGCAAAACAACCTGTCCGGCAACCGAAAAACGGTCACTTTTATTTCCGGACATTTTCCAAGCATGAGCATTAGCAGAAATGATCCGCTTTATCCCAGCGTTCCGCCGATCAGGAAGGTGGCGGCAAGTGCGACGATGGCGTACAGCTCGGGAAAAACGGCGAGAATCAGCGTTTTGCCGAATACATCGTAACCGGCGCCCACTCCGGCAATGCCATTGGCGCACACTTGTCCCTGACGGATGGCAGACATCAGGCATACCGCCCCCAATGCCAAGCCCGCACCGAAAACAGCCGCCGCCTGAAACAAAGTAATTTCAGGAGTCAGGAATCCGGACAGCAGGTAATAACCTAAAAATCCGTACAGACCTTGCGTTCCGGGAAGGGCGCTTAATATCATGTAACTGCCGAAGGCATCGGGATTCTTCTTCATCGCGCCGATAGACGCATTACCCGTGATGGTAACGCCAAAGGCGCTCCCGATACCCGCCAGACCGATCATCAGTCCTATGCCGATATACGCTAAAACGATTGCTTGCATAATTCAATTTTTAATTTATTAATATATATATGTTTAATTCTTAACCTTCCTCCGTTATCCGTTTAAAAGGTTTATATTTTTTCCCGTTGCCTTCAAATCCGGCATTTTTATAAAACTCAACAAAGGTGAGGCGCATCGGATGCACAAAAGCGCCCAGTCCGCTCATAAAAATATTGAGCGAATGTCCTATCAGCAGAATAATCAACATTACCAGCCAGCTGACCACCGGAATATCGCCGCTCATGTTCACTGCCAACTGATTAAACACCAATCCCATGACGCTTCCGCTGATTCCCAGCGCAAACAAACGGATGTACGACAGCAGATCGCCCATCAGCCCGGTTACCATGTTGTAGCTGTTCCACAGCCCTGCGCCGATGTTGATGAGCGGGTTGCGTCCGGGTTTGTTCAAAAGGAAGATGAAAATGCCGGCGACGCCGAAAACGGCATAACAGGCATAGCGTGTGACCTCCGGCGGGAGTATTTGCCCGCCGCCGGTCAGAAAGACAGCGCCGCCGAATATCAGCAGCAACCAGCCCCATGTTTCGAGCGAGTATGCCCACCCGTAGCGGCGTATCTGCCCGATGGCTTTGACGAACATCCCGAAAATAATCTGCACCGCGCCGATGATCAATGCCAGATTGAACAACTTGTTGGAGTCGAGCATGATTTTCTTGAAGGAGGTCAGCCATTCCCAACTCACCTCTAACAGCGGTATGCCGAAAAATGTCCCGCTGACAGTGCCGAAGACCATCGTTCCCGCTCCCAACCATGCAACCAGCGTAAACATCGGGCGCATGGCAGGTTTCATCTTACGCCGGAGGATGACCGCCGCCGCCAGCAACAGCAGCCCGTAACCTGCGTCGCCCAGACAAAGCCCGAAGAACATCAGGAAGAACGGCGCAAAAAACGGGGTCAGATCCAGTTCGTGGTAATTGGGCAAGTCGTATAAGGCGGTGATCGGCTCGAACAAACGGGCAAAGCGGTTGTTTTTCAGCAAAACGGGCGCCGAAGCGTCGTCTTTGTCCGGTTCTTTGCCTGTGTACCAAACGTCCTGTCCTTCGAGCGCACGGAGTAATTCCGGTTCTTTTGCCTGTGGCGCCCAGCCTTCCAGCAGGATCAGACTGTCGCCGGCTTTTTTTTCGGCATGGAGGCGTACTTTCGACAGGTCAATGTCTTCATTCACCCGCCGAAGGGCTTCTTTCAGCGTATTGAGATGCTCTGCTGCCATTTGTAGCATTTGCCGTTCAACATCCTGCAACTGTACTCCGGTATCCTGCCACATCGCCTGCAAGCGATTCAACGGCTGTTCGGGAAGGCGTATCCGCTCGGCTTCCGGTTCTTCCGTTTCGCCGGCAGGCATGATGGTCACAAAATATGCGGCAACGCCCGTCATTGCTATTTCTACCGCATTGAAGCGGTCTTTCCATCCGGCATTGAACTCGCGTTCCCTGCACGAATAAAATTTCAATTCCCACCCCGCGTCTTTCAGACGGTAAAGCATATCCCAATCAAAATCGCCCCATACGGACATCCGGTCTATTTCTTTCCGCAATGCCTGTTGACGGGAGGTCAGCGCGTCCTGTTGCGCTTTCAACTGTTCGTAAACGTCCGGTATCTGTAGCGGGTCGACGTCGGGATTGACCGGTTGCAGACATACCTCTTCCCTGCCTGAAAGCTTGTGCTGCAATATGCGGATGGTACTTTGCAGTATGCCGGCGGTTTTCAACCGATTGCGCAAATCTACCGCATCTTCGGGGATACCCTGCTGTTTTTCCGTAATATGCACTACCCCTGCCTGACGGATACTTTCCAGAAATTCATTATAAGTCCTGTGATAAATCAGGAAACTGTATTTCTTCATTTTTTCAACCATGGCAATACATTATTTTATACCGCAATAACCGAAAAGCAAACATGCTGATGAAAAATATCCGTCCGACTGAAACCTGATTTTTCCCGTTGCCGATCTTTCGCTGATATTGAAGGGTATCCATATTTACTGTTTGGCATTTGTTATTCGTTACTCATGGCTTTTTTCATGATTTTTTGAGAGGATTTTGAAAGATTTTCCTCATCTTCCATGAAACGTTTTATTTTGCGGATCGCATCCTCAAAACCCGGAATCTGCACCTTTTCAAAAAGATTGACTTTTTGCGTGGTTTTTTTACGGGCATGTTCCAGCAAGTCTATTTTCATACGGCAAAACTCATACTTCACTCCCGTTCCGGCAAGCGACTGTAACAGATAAATTCCGTCGGAATACCATTTGGGATTGTTGAACAGGCTGAACGGACGCCGTGCAAAAAGGACGTTTTCCAGTACGGGAATGCGGATACCGGCTATTTTTACCGTCGACAGCCGGACGTCCTGTACTACGACCAGCGAGGCGTCAAATTCCATCCATAAGGCGGACATCTTTTCGTATGACGCAACTTCGCTCTCCAACTGCTCCTGCAACTGCAAAACTTCGTCCTTAGCCCGTTTCACTTCCATTCGCAAAGCGCTTTCCTTGCTTTTGATGGTCGGAAGAGACCGTTGCCGCATCTTCAGTTGCTTCTCTATGCCCTGAAGCGAAGTTTTATTATATTGAAACCGGATCGACATGGTTCAACTTTAAGCTTTTAACAGAAAACATACGTTACTGATTGATCTTATAAAACTGCTGTTATTTTCGCACACAAATATAATTTATATTGTTGGTTCAACCAAAAAATAAGCATGAAATTTTATAAAACGAGCATAAAACGCTCTGCTTTAAGACGCCGGAAAACTCATTAACCGCAGGATTTCGGCAGGAAACGGCAACAAGGCAATAAAAGGTTGAATGTTTTTTTATCGCATGATTTCCGCTATCCGCTGCATTTTCCGTTCCATCGACGCATCTCCGTCCAACCACCATATTTTGTCTCCGTTGCGTTCCATCCGCCGGAACCATGTCATCTGGCGTTTGGCAAACTGATGAATAGCCGTATTGAGCCTGTCGAACATCTCTCCGTATGTCAGTTGCCCGGTAAGATGTTGCGTGAGGTATTTGTATTCCAGACCGTAATATTCCAGCTGTTCGGACGTCAACCCCCTGTTCATCAGATGGCGCACTTCATCCAACATTCCTTCGTCCAGACGCTGTTTGAGCCGTTCGGTAATCCGTCGGCGGCGCGTATCGCGATCATACATGATGCCTATCAGCAACGGACGTATTTCGGGATATTCATTGATTTCCTCCGGGTGTTCCTGCCGGTAACGGGCAATCTCAATGGCGCGTATCGTCCGCTTGCGCGTAGTGATATCCGACTGATTGTGCATCACTTTCAAGTTCGACAGGATGTATTGCAGTTCACGGTCATCTTTTCGGGCAAGCTCACGGCGCAGTTCTTCGTTTACAGGCGTGTGTATCAACCGGTAGCCTTTAACGGCAGCCTCAATGTACAAGCCGGAACCGCCGCAAAGGACGGGTATTTTTCCCCGACGGCGAATGTCGGCAAAGGCATGAAGAAAGTCTTTCTGGTACTCATACACGTTGTACTGAGCGCCCGGCGCGACAATATCCATGCAATGACAGGGAATTTGCTCTCCATCAATCATATAGTCCGCATAATCCTTTCCCGTACCCAGCGTCATTTCACGATATACCTGCCGCGAGTCGGCGCTGATGATTTCCCCATTGTTGCGATGCGCCCAATGAACGGCTACGGAGGTTTTCCCACTTGCGGTAGCGCCCAATATCACCGGAAGATTGTAAGAATACATGAAACTTTTCAGGCTAAGGGTTTGCAGTCGTTATTTTTTTCAATACTTCAAGAATATTTTTCCGCAATTCGACAGCCTTGCATATTTCCGCATCTTTTCCATGCCTCCGAAAGCGATAACGTGCAAATAATTTTTTTACCGAGAGATAAAATTCAAATGCAAAGAGACCTGACGGTAACAACAACACTATAATTGCAATTTTTCCCCATGCACAGGGGATAAAAATAACGGACAGAACAGCCACTATCAGGTAATACAGCGGAAACAAAACCACTCCGGCAACAAACCGTACCGAACTGATGAACTGCGGGTCTTTTACTTTGGCGGAAGCCTTTTCCGATAACTTGTAAGGAAGGTAGTTGAACAGGATGCCTGCAAGCCAGAACGGAATCCCTGCAAAAAGCAGCAACGTCCTCATCAGCAGCAACGGCAGTGAATACGGCTGATGCGCCGTTACCCAGTCGCGCAAACGGTATTTCTCCAATATACGGGCATATTCCCCGATCCGTGCGCACAACTGCCGCATCGCATCCTGATCGTCTCTTGCAAGTTTTTCCAGTGCGGCAACTATTACCTGCTGCGCTTTCAAGCGTCCTGCGCCATCGCATTTCAAACCGAGTTGCCGGACAACAGGCTGTTCCCAAACCCGGCGCGCCCATTCTATTTCCTGATAAAACGCTTCATTTTCAATGTGTATCATCCCCGATTTCATGCGTTCGGAAAGAACACGCTGCAAGGTTCTGAACGCTTTTGCCGGATTTTCCGCATACAGATCATAATAATCCGCCATTTCCAAAGCCTCGCCGTAATGAATGATAACGTCGCTGCGGAATTTGCGGGTGTCGGAATATTCCAGACCGACGGGCACGATCCTGATACCTCGTTGACGTCCGTAGCTTTCCTGCGCTTTCAGAGCGATCCTGAAAATGCCTTTCTGCAACATTTGCAGGCGTTTGATCTTGTTGTGCGTGCCTTCGGGCATGATGCCGACAGCCCGTCCGTGCAGCAGGATTTTCAGCAGAATATCAAAGGTTTCCTGATTGTTGTCCATCACGTTCACCCCGTCGCGTTTCCTGTAAATAGGCAAGATGTGAAGGAAATGCAACAGGCGGACAATATACGGCTTGTTGAAAATATCGGCTCGCGCTACAAATACCGGCTGTCGGTTTTCGGTACAAAGAATACAAATGGCGTCCATCAATGCGTTTTGGTGGTTGGGTGCAAAAATAACGGCTCCCCTGTCCGACTTTGTCCGTTTCCCGGACACATGAATGTTCCGGTAAAAAAATCTAAAGACGGGCAAGGCAAAAAATGTTCGCACAAAGGCATATCCTTTTGAGAACCGGCACAATTTCTTATCCAATTTTTCAGTCATCGAGCTATTCATTACGGAACGGCAAAATTAATAAAATGCACGTCACTACGCAAAAATTATTGAGTGTAAAAAATATATGATCCGCACGCAGCCGAACGTGATACATTTTTCGATGACGTCATTGCAAACGCAATGAAGCAATTTGACGTAATCCGGCGTCTTGAAGCGTTATTTTAATGATTGGATGAGGAGGACGGTTTTAGGAGGCGACTGACATCGGTATGGACAAAATTATCCCGTGTGACTGATCCCGAACAAAGTCATGATGCATCCGCTAATTGGGAGCATATCCGATTTTCGGCACACTGCTACAGAGCATCATCGGTAAATGCACCTCTCAAAAACAGGGTCAACGCATTAAAATCATTATATGGCTGCAGAATGTAAATGGCGATTGCCCGAATGTAAATGGCGATTGCGCGAATGTAAATGGCGATTGCGCAAATGTAAATGGTGATTGCGCGAGTGTAAATGGCGATTGCGCGAATGTAAATGGCGATTGCGCGAATGTAAATGGCGATTGCGCGAATGTAAATGGTGATTGCGCGAGTGTAAATGGCGATTGCGCGAGTGTAAATGGCGATTGCGCGAATGTAAACTGCTATTGTGTCGGATGAAATAAGGTATTCCATGTCAAACGAGTTAGAGACGCGCCACGTTCCTGCGAGATACGTTGGGTTATTGATGTTTTTAATGCGTTGACCCTGGGGCGTAACTCAGGGGCAACGCAGGGACGGCGCTTGGATA
>JAISRX010000010.1 GCA_031273395.1 Bacteroidales bacterium
CTAGTCCCGCAGGGACGACACTTTATTAACCGTATGATTTAGCTTACGGACAGCTTACCCTATAACTCTCCCAAGTCCCGCAGGGACGACACTTTATTAACCGTATGCTTTAGCTTACGGACAGCGTACCCGACGCCTCTCCCAAGTCCCGCACGGGACGACACTTTATTAACCGTATGCTTCAGCTTACGGACAGTACAGCATCCATACGCTCCCAAGTCCCGCAGGGACTTCGCATCTCCAAGTTAATTGCCATGCACGGCACACTGGAAAAACGCAGACTATTATCCGATTAATAGTCTGCGTTGATTTTAATAAATTCTTTTAACCGATATTTATTTGACAGAATAAAAATATTCGGGCTTAAAAGGCTCGAACCGCACGTACCATTTTATTGTTAGTTCGATAATCATAGTTTTGTAGCCCGTCAGAAAAGTTTTGTATCCTGACAAGATCATAATAACCGGAATAAAAATCAGTAGAACTCCAATACCATCCTTCACTTATTTTCGTGCCTGCGTTTTGCTCAAGGGTGCTGTTAAATTTATCACGGGCTGTTCTGTACACGACAGGAGCATCCGATTCTTGTCCCGGATATGCTGCAATTCCGCAAAATGCCGCATAAAGTTCTCCCAATTCATTTATGGAAGGCAGATACCAGCCCGAAACAGTTCCCGTATTTTTATCATTACACCATTTGAAGGCGGGAAAACGTCCTTCCCAGCTTGCCTGCTTTTTTATGCTGTCCATATTGTTCATGCCGTTATTTTCATCGATGCATCCGTAACTGACATTATTGGTTGATGTTGTCCATACGGATGCTGTTTCATCCAAAGATACAATCATGCCATGCGATCCGTTTCCGGTAACTTTATAGACGATGCCTGTTACATCATTCTCCTTGTAAATATCTCCAACGGCATAAGGAGCGGAAGTACTTGCGACACCTGCCTGAATTACGGAAAAAAATGCTGTTTTCTCACCGGCTGTGATCACTATGCTCATCTCTCGTGGATAAATAGATTTATTGGGTTCGGTTACCGAAACCGAAAGAGTATTATTGTTTCTGGTAACATTTACCCAGTCCCAGCTGCCTCCGTATAGATTCCATGTCCATGACCATGAAGCAGCATCTGTAGTAATTTCTACCGTTTGTGGACTGTTTTCTCCTGTCGGGAAGTATAAATGTGGAGCGGAGAGTTTGAGGGTAGTCGGTTCAAACGGGTACTGATATTTCACTTTGGCTCCCATAATGCCGCCTGTTGTGCTTACAACAGGTTCTTCCACGTAGAGGCGAACATACAATCCGGGAGGATCACCGGGTCTATAATCACCCCTCACAAATTTCACCACATAACCATGCCCGGGTTCGCAGGCAACCGAAGTATTACTGGTTGCGGGAGTACTAAAACCCGTTGAAGGGATAGCGGTAATATTGCCAAGACCGCGCATGGCGCCTAAATCACAAATAGACACCATGTAGTAATAATAATCCTCGCTTAAATAAAAATTATCAGGACCTGTCCATCTTATATGACCAATAGTGTGACCATTTTTAATCTCAATCCCCGTACTTCCGGAAAGGTTCACTGTTACCGTCCCTTCCGGATCCGGCACTGAATTGTTGGGGTCATTCGGGTCGTCTTTGTCTTTGCCGCAGGCAATCGTGCCGAGCATCAGCGCCATCATCAGGGCTTTCGCCCAATTCAATCTAAACTTTTTCATGATATAAATTTATTTTTTGGCTGCCGGAGCCCCGCGGTTCGCCGGTTTAAAATTTAAATATGTACAATAAAAAAGCGTGGGACTGTAGCCATATTTGCATTAGAGGTTCTCGACTACCGTATCCACAAATAAGTTACACCCACGCCGAAGCGTGAGCGTTTAACAACTTATTCTTGTGGATACAGAAATTGTCGAGATTTCTAATGCAAGAATAAAGCTAACGCTTTCGTTTATTTTAATTTATGATATTTATCCCGTCATTTTATCTGTTCTTTTAACGTTTTGTTCCGGTACGGTTTGACATGCTGTGAAGGCTTAATTTAACAGGTTGTTAAGGCATAACTTAACAGGTTGTTAAGGCTTAACTTAACAGGTTGTTAAGTCCTGACTTAACAGGTTGTTAAGTTAGAACTTAACAGACCGTGAAATTAAAGTTTACATCACCGTCACGATATAAGGATATTCAAATGTTCTTACTTCCTTCACCGTATATGTTCGGTTGGTCGTTCCCTGCGTACTGATCTTCACGCGCCATTCGCCCGGCGTAACGGCAGGCGGCAGCACAAACTGTACTTTGGCAGGCGAGTTGGGCGACATCTGGTCGGCTGCGATACGGACGTCCGCGCCTCCGATAACGGGGGTGAACGTAACGCCTATTTCGTCGGTCAGGTCTCCGCGCACTGCCATCCGCAAGCCCTGCAGGAGCGCCATTGCGCCGCAGTCGAGCCGGTTGGGGATGTTCTTTACGGGATTGGTCACGTTCTGGATCACGGGACCCGACGGGGCGGGCTGTTCCTGCACATGCACCGTTATGTCTTTGAGGCTTTCGCGCGCCTGCTGGCTTTGCACGAAATTGATGCGCAGTTCGAGGCGGTCGGCGGGGATGTTGTGTCCAAGATCCTGCTCATATACCGCGCCGTTAATCACCGTGGAGGCGTGGAATGCGTCCGTCACCACGTGATAGCCTTCGCCTGCGGCAAGCACTACTTCGTTGAGGTACGCCTTCGCGAAAGCGTCGCCGTTCACGTTTTTGGTGGCAATCTGTTTTGCTTCCAGCCGCTTGATGATGTCGGCGTGGTAGAGCGTTCCAAGTACCGTCGGTACAAGGTAATAATCGTTTTTGACGTCTTTCGTCAGCTCATTCGGATGAGCAATTGCTGTGAGTGTACTCATGGCTTTTGAATTTTAGCGGAGCGCCGCCGACCTTTTATTTTGTCACCGGACGCCCCAGGTGAAACATTTCAAATTATTTAACTTATGGTTTATTTTTTCAAAACACAAAACTACATGTTTTTTTATATATGTGCAAATTAGGTTCATTCTTTTTTTGAGGCGCTATTCGTACCAACCGGCAATATGCCGCAACAGGAAGTGTCGCCCCGTGCGGGACTTGGGAGAGGACGGATGCCGTCTGTCCGTAAGCTGAAGCATACGGTGAATAAAGTGCCGTCCCGTGCGGGACTTGCCGGATGTGGCAGGGCTGTACGCAAACCCTTGTCAGGGTTTGCAGGTCGCGGTGACGGGAGACGCGGCGTACCGCGTCTCTACCATCGCACGTTCCATTGCGGCGAACGCTGCCAACCCTCACAGGGCTTCAAAACCCTGTGAGGGCTGTTCCCGCAAGGCAGGCACGTCCCTGCCCGTGAGCCGGCAACTGTTGCCGTCCGCGCTTTTCACACAATTCCCGCAAATCCCATGAACGCCATTGCCAGCAGTCCGGCGGTGATCAGCGCCACAGGCACGCCTCTCATGGCTTTCGGGATATTGACAAGTTCCATCTGTTCGCGGATGCCGGCAAAAACCACCATCGCCAAAGCAAAACCAAGGGCGGTGGCAACGGCAAAGACCACGCTCTCCGCCAGACTGTATCCTTTCTGTATCACCAGTATTGCCACCCCAAGTATGGTGCAGTTGGTGGTGATCAGCGGAAGGAACACCCCCAGCGCCTGATACATCGCCGGACTTACCTTCTTCAGGATGATTTCCACCATTTGCACCAGGGCGGCAATCACCAGAATGTAGGTAATGGTTTGCAGAAATTCTATCTGTAGCGGGATGAGGATGTAGTGCATGATCAGGTAAGTGAAAACAGTAGCGATGGTCATCACGAAAACCACCGCGCCTCCCATCCCCGCGGAAGTGGAAATTTTATTGGAAACGCCCATGAAGGGACATATCCCCAGAAATTGAGCCAGCACAATGTTATTCACAAAGATTGCCGAAATAATGATTAAAACGTATTCCATGACTTTTATCGGGTTTATTTTTTCAGTTTATTGACCATTACAATCAGGTATCCCAGTGCGATGAACGCTCCGGGCGCCAGCACAAACACCAGTATATTCATGCTTTTGGGCAGCAGTTGGAGTCCGAATACCGACCCGCTGCCCAGTATTTCGCGAATGGCGCCCAGCAGGGTCAGCGCGAAGGAGAAGCCCAGCCCGATGCCCGCTCCGTCGAGCAGCGAGGGGAATACCCTGTTTTTGGCTGCGAAAGACTCGGCGCGTCCCAACACGATGCAGTTCACCACAATCAGCGGGATAAAGATGCCCAGCTGGTCGTAAAGGCTTGGTTCTCCGCCGGGACCGGGCGAATTGACGTAAGCCGCCATCAGCATGTCCACAATGGTGACAAAGGAGGCGATGACCACAATGTAAGCGGGGATGCGCACCTTGTCGGGTATCAGCCCGGCAACAAGCGATATGGCAACGTTCGAGAGCATCAGCACGAAGGTGGTTGCCAGCCCCATGCTCAAACCGTTGAGCGCCGAGGTGGTGGTTGCCAGCGTGGGACACATCCCCAGCACCAGCACAAAAACAGGGTTTTCCTTCATCAACCCCTTGGTAAAATTTGTCAGATGATTCATGATTGTTTTTTGATTATGGATGTCTGCCCGTCACAACTGCAATGTTTATTCGTGTCCGATGAAATTTCCGTCATTTTTACTCAATGGTCTGTTTCATTTTCAAATTTCAAACTTTTGTACGCGCGGTTTACCGCATCGGAAAAAGCCCGCGACGTGATGGTGGCGGCAGTGATGGCGTCCACTTCCCCGCCGTCCTTCTTCACGCTGAGGTTATTGCGTGCGGGGTGTTTCCCGCTGTACTGATCCTTAAACTCCGCACCGGTCATTTTGGAACCCAGCCCGGGCGTTTCCCTCTGTTCCAGCACCGATATGTTGATGATGTTTCCTTCGGTGTCGAACCCGACCATCAGGCGTATCAGTCCGCTGAAGCCTTTGGTTGTCCACGTCCTGACGGCTACGCCCTGCGGTTTCCCGTCTTTGCTTGCCGGATAGCAGACCAGCGAGTCGCCGCCGTCGAAACTTGCCGTTTTGTAGGCTTCGGCGGCAGGTTCATTGTCGTATCCGGAAAGCACCGCCTTGATGGCGAAGTTCTGCTTGGCGGCTTCGGCGGCAGCTTTCGGCGCTTTGGTAAGTTGATACATCACCCCCAGCGACGCCGACGAAACGGCGGTGATGACCAGCAAAACGCTCACCATGTTGCGCAAGGTCGATGCTTTAGCCATGTTTTACCTCCTTCCCGAACCGTGCGGGCTTGATGTATGTGTTGATGAGCGGTACGAATGCGTTCATGATGAGTATGGCAAAGGACATGCCTTCGGGATATGCGCCGAAAACACGTATCACCACCGTGATGACGCCGATGCCTGTTCCGTAGATGATCATGCCGGCAGGGTTCATGGGCGAGGTAACATAGTCGGTTGCCATGAAGACAGCTCCCAGCAGGAGACCGCCCGTCAGCAGGTGGAACAGGGGATGTGCGTTTCCTTCGGGATTGGTCAGATAGAGAATACCGGTAAAGATGAAGGCGGTCAGGATGATGCTGACCGGAATATGCCATGTGATGACCTTGCGTATCAACAGGTAGGCGCCTCCCAGCAACAAGGCTCCGGCAGCGACTTCTCCCATTGAGCCGCTCATCCTGCCCAGCAGCATGTCCGGCAGGGACGGTTCGCGCGACAGTACATCAGCCAGCGACTCGCCCGTGGTGGCGCCGCTGGCAGCATCCGCCTGCCACGCCGCGACGCTTTCCTTGAGCGTACCCAGCGGCGTGGCGCCCGTGTAAGCGTCGATATATTCCCGCGGATAAGCGCCGAAACTGAACACCGTTTCGAGGTTCAGGCGAGAAACAACGGGCTTGGGCCAGCTGGTCATCTGCACCGGAAAGGAAATCAGCATGAACACGCGCCCTGCCAGCGCCGGATTGAACGGATTGTTGCCCAGCCCGCCGAACGTCATTTTAGCCACGCCCACAGCCACCACCGCGCCAAGTATCAATATCCACACGGGGAGGTTGGACGGCACGTTGAACGCCAGCAACACGCCGGTAACCATGGCGGAGCCGTCACGCAAGGTCGTTTCCTGCTTCAACAGGTATTTTTGGATGATATATTCGGTCAACATGCAACACGCTACCGACACTGCGGTAACATATATTGCTCCCAGTCCGAACATCCACACCGATACGAGAAATGCCGGCAACAGCGCCAGCAGCACGTCGCGCATCAGCCGCTCGATGCTGTTTCCGTCATGCACGTGCGGCGAAGGAGATACGGTAAACAATTTACTCATGACAGTCTTATCAATTTTGCGGCAAAGATATTTCATTTTTTACAAATGTACATAATTGAAATCTGAAATTTGAAAATTAAAATCGGGAAACGGGCAGCATCCCATGCCGAAACGCTTCCCGTTGTCCGGCAACGGCGAGCCTTGCAAGCGCTATGGACGACAATGCGGAAATACTTGTCATCATTGCAAATCCTTGTTGCAATGATCAAACAGGGGGAAAATGACGGCGCCCCCGCTAACCCTGTCGGGATAGCGGGGGCGCCTGTTTCCGCATGACGCGGTTAAGATAGTCCCGCGCAACGCCGGAGGGGGATTTTCAATTTCAAATAATCGTTTCCAGACTGCCGATATTGCCGGCAATCTCTTCGTCGGTCAGCGAATAATTGGACAGATCGCCGGAGAGATACTGATCGTAGGCGCTCATGTCCACCAGTCCGTGACCGGAAAGATTGAAAAGAATGGTTTTCCGGCGTCCTTCTTCCTTTGCCTTCAACGCTTCGTTGATGGCGGCGGCGATGGCATGAGCCGATTCCGGCGCGGGAATGATGCCTTCGGTGCGCGCAAAAAGCACTCCGGCTTCAAAGGAGTCCAGTTGCTGAATGTCTGTGGCTTCTATCAGTTTGTCCTTCAGCAGCTGGCTGACAATGGTTCCGGCGCCGTGGTAGCGCAGTCCGCCGGCATGGATGTGAGCGGGCGCAAAGTTATGTCCGAGCGTAAACATGGGCAACAGCGGGGTATATCCTGCCTCGTCGCCGAAATCGTACTGGAACACTCCGCGGGTGAGTTTGGGGCAGGAAGCCGGTTCGGCGGCAATGTAGCGGGTTGCCTTGCCCCCCTTGAAACTGTGCCGCATGAACGGGTAGGCGATACCCGAAAAGTTGGAACCGCCGCCAAAACATCCGATCACAATGTCGGGATACTCGCCGGCAATTTCCATTTGTTTTTCGGCTTCAAGACCGATGACCGTCTGGTGCAGCGACACGTGGTTCAGCACGCTGCCCAGCGTATATTTGCAGTTGGGCGTTTGCATGGCGAGTTCGATGGCTTCGGAAATAGCCGTCCCCAGACTTCCCTGATAGGTGGGATTCTCGGTGAGAATCTTGCGCCCCGCCTTGGTGGACATGCTCGGCGAGGCGGTCACCTGCGCGCCCCAAGTCTGCATCAGCGAACGGCGGTACGGCTTCTGTTCGTAGCTCACCTTCACCATGTACACAGCCAGTTCCAGTCCGAAAACCTTTGCGGCAAACGAGAGGGCTGTTCCCCACTGTCCCGCGCCGGTTTCGGTGGTGATATTGGTCAAGCCTTCCTTTTTGCAGTAATAAGCCTGTGCCAGCGCCGAATTGAGCTTGTGGGAGCCGACGGGACTGACGCTTTCGTTCTTGAAGTAGATATGCGCCGGCGTGTCCAACGCTTTCTCCAGTCCGCAGGCGCGCACCAGCGGCGACGGACGGTAAATGCGGTACTTGTCGCGGACTTCTTCGGGGATGTCGATCCAGACGTCGGTTTGGTTCAACTCCTGACGGGCAATTTCCTCGGCAAAAATGGGATACAGGTCTTCCGGCTTCAATGCCTCTCTGGTGCCGGGATGCAGCATGGGCAACGGCTTGTTGGGCATTTCGGCTACGATATTGTACCACCGTGCGGGTATTTCGGATTCATTCAATAAAAACTTTTTTGTCATCGGTTTAAAATTTAAATATGGATAGATATAATTTACGGTCGCAAATATATGAATATTTTTGAAATTAAAAACCGGGAATGAAGAATAGGTTGTTTCTTTTTTTGAGGTGTTATCCGTACCAGATGATAATATTCCGGCAGAAGACGCCTCCGTCCCTGCGCGATTTTTTTACCGCTCATAACGTTTTTTCTACCGGCATGTCGTTCCGTGCGGGACTTGCAGGATCGGAGGAATGCCTCTTCCGGACTTCACCGGAGGCGATGCATTTCGCCCTTGCAGGGCTGCACGCTCATCCTGACAGGGTTGGATGCGCCTGCCGCACCGGTACGTGCGGCAGTAGAGACGTGGCGCGCCACGTCTCTACGGCGGCGAAGGCGGTTATTTTGCAGGGCAGTGCAGGGACGGGATACCGGTAGAAGAACCGCTACAACCGGCAAAGAAAATCCCGCATGGACGGGTGCATTTTCTGCCTGCATGTTACTATTTGCTGCGGATAGCGCCTCAAAAAAAGAATGCACCTGTAATATTCTGCCGATCATATTTCCTTAACTGTTTTTGACGGATGGAAACGAAAAAAAAAAATCAAAAGTTTGCACTTTTTAGAAAATTCTTTTTCCGTCACAGTCGTTATACTATTAAGATCATGGCTCAAATCGGTTGATAGATACCCGTAATATGGCGATCATCCGCATACGGTTTAGCCCGTGACCTGTTCAGTAAAATAATGAAGAGTGGAAGAGACCAGACAAATACCGGAGTTGATAGCAGGTGTTCATACGGCAAGACCTGAAATCGTTGCAGGAGGTAATACTCAAAAAAATACTGCGTCACAGGCGGTATTTTCCGATCACTGCGCTTTAAAATTTCCCGCCCTATGCATATAAATATATCTCTTGAATTTAATCATCAAGTTTAGTAATAATTAATAAGTAAAGAAAATGAAAACGTTAAGTAAAAAAGCAGTTGCTGTCTGTATGGCAGTTTGTATGCTTGGTTTTCTTTCCTGTGACGAGGAGGAAATCCAAGATAAAGAGATTACGGTAGAGTCCGTAACAGTAACCCCTTCAGAGGTGAACCTTGTGATCGGCGAAGCTAAGCCTGTGGTCATAGAGGTGAAGCCTGCCGAAGCCGATCAGAGCATATCGTGGGCGATCGCCGATTCTACGGTGGCAGTTTTTAGGGATGGCGCTATTCGCGGAGTTTCCGAAGGAAAAACCAGCATCACTTTTTCCTCGGTAGCCGATGCTTCCAAAACGGCTGTGGTGTCGGTAACAGTGGTTGCGACACTGGTTCCTGTCGAGTCCGTAACAGCAGATCCGAAGGAGTTGACTCTTGACGTCGACGCCATCAGGATTATCAGCGTCACGGTGAAGCCCGAAGGCGCCAATCCGAACGTGTCATGGACGAGCGCCGACCCTGCGGTGGCAACCGTTGACAACGGAGCTGTCAAAGGGATTGCAAAAGGCGTCACCACCATCACGGTCGCCTCGCTTGCCGATGCTTCCAAAACAGATGTGGTGACGGTAACGGTTAACGATGTGCTGGTGAATGAAATTCGCTTGCCTTCTTCTCCCATGCCCGCGTTTTTAGATAGACCGACAACCGTGATTCCGGAGATATTTCCCGCTAATGCCGCCGACAAAACTTTCATCTTGGAAAACAGTTCTCCCGCAACAGCAGACGTTACTCAGAATCAGGGCGTGATCCTCATTACGCCGCGTGAGCCGGGCGCCACCATCATTACCGTAACATCTGCCTCCAACAAGAGCGTAACAGCCTCCCTTAGAGTAACGGTATGGGCAACCGTAATGTCGGGA
Organism: Bacteroidales bacterium; assembly: GCA_031273395.1. GTDB lineage: Bacteria > Bacteroidota > Bacteroidia > Bacteroidales > UBA4181 > JAIRLS01. Next base: position 9,818 of record JAISRX010000010.1, read on the forward strand.
GCCGCCGGATTATGGGAATTTGACAATTGGGAAGAGCTGACAAAGGCAAGCATGGGAAAGAATCTGGTGCCGCACGGTACGGGTTATGCTTCGACCGGCGGAAATGCCGTCCGTGTAAGTTCCGGAACGTGGTTCAGCGCCCCGCATGATCTTCCGCCCAGCACAGGTGGAACGAGCATCAATGAATATACATTCATGTTTGATTTTAGAATTCCCTTATTGGATGGCAGGTGGTATGCCTATTACAATGTCGACAAGGATAATATGGGTGTGGCGACCTGTTTCCTGGAAGGCACTCCCGAGGGAGGAAAAATAGGAAAACACCACTATTCCGACCCATTTGCACAGGTCAATATATGGTATCGTCTGGTGGTTATCATTACTCCCGAAATGGGTCGGTACTACATTAACGGGGAAAAGATTTATGAGACGGCTGCCGCCGGTAGATACTCCCTCCCTGTTGGCAGTGTTGTCCTCTTTGGTGATAAGGATGGCGACGACTCTGAATTTGACATAGCCGCAACCGCCCTTTGGGGGCGCGCCTTGACGGACGAAGAAGTAAAGAGCCTGGGCAAACATTAGGCGTCGAAATTCGTCGCTGCCGGCGGCGGTTGTCAGCCGCTGCCGACTGCCGGCGAATGTTGAAGGAATTGTTCGTAAATCAATCATCCGCTACAGGCACAGCGGAACAGGCGAAGCGAAGCGAAACCCGCCGGAGCCAGCCGGAAATCATCCGGATGACCTGCGGGGAGAACGCTTCGCTAACCTGTTTCTGCCGGTGGGATCGCAGCTTGGCGCCTCCCGCAAAACGGATCAGTAGCCGGTTTCCGCATCCGTACAATGTTTTCTCAGGTAAACCAGCGCCCTGTAAAGATGGTTTTCCACCGTCCGTACGGAAAGGTTCATCTGTTCGGCTATTTCGGAGGCTTTCCAGCCATCGATATATGACTTCAGGAACACTTCCCTGCTTTTTTCCGGAAGTTCTTCTATTTTTTTCATCACGAAAGCCATGAGGTCGTTTCTCAGGTAGAGGTCATCCGCATTTTCGGCAAAAGCGAGTTCGTCCGCTTGCAGTTGCAGCTGTTCGCCGAGGATCCTGTTCTCTGTTTGCGTACGCCTGATACGGTCGATACAGGCGTTGCGTACCGAAGCAAACAGGATGCGTTTCAGTTCGCCGTCCGGCAGGTCAAACACCGGCGTTTCCCAGATTTTCAGGAAGACGTCATGCACCATATCCTCCGCGTACAGCGGGGCAAACGTCCGGGCAAAACGAATCAATGCCGGAGCATACATTATGTATACATGATGATGTCGATCCATCTCTTCCATTGATGTTCATAAAATCATGCAAATGTAAAAAAATATCAGGATTTTTCATTTTGCCCCAAAAAAAAATCCGGCATGTCTGTCACGGTGATGAGAGACGCGGCACGCCGCGTCTCTGCAATCGCCGTCCGGAAACGCCGCAAACCCCTGTCGGGATTTGCGCAAGCCCCGCCCCTACCCCTGCTAATTCTGACAGGGTTAGTGTGTTGCCCTGAAAAGACCAATTTTCATCATCGCAGGTCGCCGACCGGTCAGGCAGTATTTTGATTGACGCTGCTTTTGAAAGAAAAACGGTCAACATCCGATTTCAATAATTTGATCGTCCATCAATGTCAGTTTTTCGCCTCCCGATTTCGTCACCAGAAAGGTGTTTTCAATGCCGACAGCGCCTGTTCCTTCAATGACGAATTTAGGTTCGATCGCCAGTATCATGCCTGCCTCCAGAGGCGTTTTAGAACGGGCGCCCAGCACAGGAGGTTCGTTGATTTCGACGCCTACGCCATGCCCCACAAAACGCGCCTGCTGCCTGACGCCCATGAAACAATCGCTCAAACCGCTTTTTTTCGCCATTTCGAGCGCCTTGTCGTACATCTCCTCGCCAATAACGCCCGGACGCGCCATTTTGACGAGTTCATCCTGTATGGATAGCGCCGTTTGATGCGCAAAACAGGCTTTTTCGGATAATTTGCCGATGGAATAGGTGCGGGTCATATCGGTGAGGTAGCCGGTGAAATTGCCGCCCATGTCCACCATCACGGACATTCCTTCGCGCAACACGGTATAGTTTGCGCCTACCGGAATGGAGGGATGCTGCCCCTTGCCGCCCAAACCGAAATCGTAGGGCGACGGCTCGCCGGCATTGTCGCCCACAAGGACGCTGCCCATGAAAATTTCCATGCTCTGCCCGAAAACCCTGAAAATGCCGTAGCTTCCCGCCAGCCGCATTTCCCGCTCTATCTCGACGGACAGTTCCACATCCGTCATGCCGACACGGTACAGCGCGGGGATTTTGCCGTACACCGCCGCATGAATTTTGCCCGACTGCCGCATCAGGTTTATCTCGTATTCCGTTTTCACGCTGCGCGCCCTGCGGATAGCCGGCGTACCGTTGATGAGTTCGGCGCCGGAGAAAACAGCCCCGTAGCGCAACCATTCGCCGTGCGTGATCGTATCGCCTTCCAGCATCAGGCAAGCGGGATGAGGAAATCCCCGTTGCGTCAGTATCTCCGCCATCTCTTCGGGCTTGCGGACGTAAACGATATGCTCGCCGGACAACCCTGTGGGGCGTCGCACAAAAACTAACGGAGGATGACTTGCAGAAATGTACAGATAGCCCATCAACACCTGTCCTGCAGCATAAAAAAGATTTACATTGGAGGTGATCAGGCAGGCGTCGGCGCCTGCCGCCCGCATCTCCCTGCGGATTTTTTCCCTGCGTATGGAAAGTTCGCTATACATCGGCAAACAGCATATCGGCGTCCAGCGAAAGTCCTTTCAATGTCCGGACGGGAATGATCCGTTCGCTGTCCTCATCAATGATCGTTCCGTTATCAAATTTCCCGTTTTCCTGCATGACAAATATATGGACGCTTTTTCCCGCGGGATCAACCACCCAGTATTCCTTCACGCCTCCCGCCTCATAGAGATTGAACTTCTCGTTCAGGTCGTATTTCAGCGAGGCGGGCGAAAGTATTTCCGCCACCATGTCCGGAGCGCCCAAACATCCCCGTTTGTCCAGTTTCGATCTGTCGCATACCACGCAAATATCCGGCTGCACAACGGTATATACCTCATGAGGCGCTGTTTCCCCCGCAGTCCGCGGAAGACGGACGTCAAACGGAGCAAAAAACACCTGACAGTCGCCGCCGTTTTTTTTCACGAAATGAATCATCTCATAACCCATCCGCCGCACGATCACCGCATGTTGCAGGGTGGGCGCGGGCGACATGACGCGGATAACGCCATTGAGCAATTCCCGCATTTTGTCGTCCGCCCATGTCAGATAGTCGGCATAGGTATAACGCCGGTTCAAATCCGGTACAACTTCCATGATATTCTATTTTGATACATATATAATATACGGCAAAAGTAGGCAAAATTTTGAAATTTTTCAAAATCCGCATCACCGTAACAAATTATTCTCTATTTTTGTTGCGAATATCCGGTTTTATGGAATGATAAACGGAGAGATAAAACAGGGATATCGGGAAACATGGAAAAGTGTTGGCTTTCCGAACCTGAAAAATTCGCGCTTTTTTATTGACAAAAAGACATTCGAGCATGAAAGAGAAGATACATATAGGAGAATTGATCAAAACCAAATTGAAAGAAGATTGCAGGTCAATGACATGGCTGGCAAAACAGGTACATTGCGATTCGAGCAGTTTTTTCAAGTTGCTGAAAAAGAACCATATTGATACGGAACTGTTGTTGCGTATCTCTCTGATACTGAATTATGATTTTTTTGTCCATTATACTTCCCTGATCCGCGAATATAAAGAGAATGCAAAGGATTTACGGCAAAATTATCCGTAATTTGCAGGCAATTTTACCTCGAAATACGGGTGATTTTGCCGCATAATTTAAACGGTTATATCAAATTTACGTGTTACATTTGCCAAATAATAATTAAAAATTTATAAAATGAAAAAAGTAGTCTTAATTACATGTTTGATGTTGATGGGTTTTATCAGTAAAGCCGAAGAGTTTAAAGCGTTTAGAGTGGATCTCGGTTTGGGATATTGCATTCCTAAAGGCGGTGGTGGCGTCACATTTGCCCTTGAGCCGAAATATGCCATTACCAACCAAATCAGTGCGGGATTTCGCTGGGAAATGGCGCTGATGGCTCGGGATTTAAATGTAAACAATGAAAGTGCAAGCGGCACATTACAAGGTAATGTATCGTATGCGTTAACAGGCGATTATTTCTTTACCGAAACAAAATTCAGACCTTTTGCAGGATTGGGACTGGGCTTGTACCGAGTAGCAGGAGCTGAAGTTGAGGGCAACGTGAACGGTGGAAATGTCTCCGTCGGTGACAAGACTAATTTCGGGGCTTTGCTCAGAGCGGGATTTGATATTTCCCACTTTCGTTTGGGTGTGGAATACAACATTGCAGGAAAGGGAGCCGATGGCGGTTCAGCCAATTATCTTGCCATTTTGTTCAACGTATATATCGGAGGCGGCAGGAAATAATTATTAAAAATTTTGTCACACATACTGAAACGGCTTTCCGGTGTCACCACCCGAAAGCCGTTAGTGAAAACGGAAATGCGTAAACCCAGAGCCGTCATTTTCGATATGGATGGGGTATTGACCGATTCGGAATGGTTCATTGCCGAAGCCGGTTGCCTCATGTTTAAGGAAAACCACGGAATAGAGGCGGTTCATGAGGATTTTCTCCCTTTTGTGGGACAGGGAGAAAAGCGCTTTCTCGGCGGAGTGGCGGAAAAATACGGGTTAACGGGCTTCAATACGGAAAAAGACAAGGCGCGTACCTTTGAAATATACGTCGAAATCATCAAGGGCAAACTCCAGCCCATGCCCGGAGCGGTGGACTTTGTGCGCCGTTGCAGAGAGTTGGGAATAAAGACCGCTCTGGCAACTTCAACCGACCGTATAAAAATGACAGCCAACCTGCAAGCCATCGGTCTTGTTGATGCCCGAACGGAAACAGTTGCCGGAAACGACGCCTTTGACGCTATGGTTAACGGGCTGGATGTGGAACGGCAAAAACCCTTTCCGGACATTTATCTGGAAGCCGCCTCCCGTATTGAAACCGACCCTGCGGATTGCTGGGTGGTGGAAGATTCCGTTAGCGGCGTCCGGGCAGCCAAGTCCGCGGGAATGAATTGTCTGGGATTGCTGACAACTTTTCCCGAAGAAGCGATCAGGAACGCCGGAGCAGACCGCATCGCTAAAGACCTTTCGGCAATTCGCCCCGAAGACCTGTCCGTTTGACGGACGACAGTGCAAAAATAGCCGGCATCACTGAGGACGGAGTGAAGCAACCCGCAACAGCGATCTCACCGAAGGTGATCCGGGAAAAACCCGATGCACAAAAGAATACCGCGTAAAGCATCACCACTGAAATCCACGCGGGTATCAACAAAAAAATAGGGCAACTGCTCCCTTTTTCCAAAAAAACAGTGTATCTTTGTAAAAAATAATTATGACGTATGTCACTCGAAAAGCAACAGGGAATGTGGCAAAAAGATTACCAAAAAACTGTGTTTTCTCCCGCTACATACCAAAAACGCCGTGATGCGCTGCGCAGAATACTCGGCACAGGCGCAGCGCTGTTCATGGGAAACAAAGATGTGCCGTTCAACTATCCGGCAAATACCTACCGTTTTCGTCAGGACAGTTCATTTTTGTATTTTTTCGGTATTAACGACCCCTGTATGGCTGCCATCATTGATGCGGACGAAGGAAAGGAATATCTGTTCGGCAACGATGCGACGATGGACGACATTATATGGACGGGCGAACAGCCTTCCATGCCGGAAAAAGCGGCAGGAGCAGGGATGACGGAACATTTCCCGTATGCTGCTCTGCCCGACGTGCTGGGCAGCATAAAACAACACGGTCGCCACATTCATTTCCTGCCTCCATACCGGGGGGAAATCCGGATTGAAATATTCCGTTTGCTGGGTATTGCGCCTGAAAATCAGGCAAATGCATCCTCCACAGCCCTCATCAGGGCGATTGTGCGGTTGCGGTCGGTGAAGGAACCGCAGGAAATAGAGCAAATGGAACAAGCCATCGACACGGCATACCGGATGCATGTCCATATCATGGAACATGCACGCGCCGGAATGATGGAAAGGGAACTGTGCGGCGCGGTCGAGGGTATTGCCTCGGCAGCGGGCGGAACGGTGAGCTTCCCCGTTATCCTGACCGTCAACGGTCAAATCCTGCACAATCACTGCCACGACAATATATTGCAGAACGGACAGCTATTGCTCGTTGACGCCGGAGCGGAAAACGTCATGGGCTATCCGAGCGATATCACCCGCACCGTACCCGTTAGCGGAAAATTCGACGAGCGGCAAAGGGAGATATATCATATTGTGCTGCAAGCCAACATGGAAGTCATCAGGATTTGTCGTCCCGGCATGTTATATCGCGACGTTCATCTGGCAGCAGCGCGAATTATTGCCGACGGACTAACGCAAGCGGGATTGATGAAAGGTAACGTGGAGGATGCTGTTGAAGAAGGGGCGCATGCCCTGTTTTTCCCGCACGGGATAGGTCACGCGCTGGGACTTGACGTGCACGACATGGAAAATCTCGGCGAAGATCATGTGGGATACGATGAAAGCGTTTCGCGCAGCACGCAGTTCGGATTGTCGGCTTTGCGCATGGCGCGCAGGCTCGAACCGGGTTTCACGGTCACCGGCGAGCCGGGCGTCTATTTCATCCCCGCACTGATAGACCAATGGGAGTCGGAACGCAGGTTTACCGACTATATCCGTTATGATGCACTGAAAAAATTCCGTAATTTCGGCGGCATCAGGGTGGAAGATGATCTTCTGATCACAAATCAGGGGTGTCGCGTGTTGGGAAAACCTATCCCAAAGAGCATTGACGAAATTGAAAACATCCGTCGCCAATATTAAATACAAAATATCATATATTGAATATTTCCAATGAATTATAATATGTTATCCGAATAAATACTTTAATATACATGCAGACATATTTCATCAAAATCACAGTCTCGATTCTGTTTTGCGGACTGTTGACAATTGTACAGGGTCAGGGCGTCAAATTAGGATTACTGTTGGAACCGGGCGCCGCATGGCTAAAACCGGACAGAGCGGAAATACAAAAAGGAAGAGCGAAAATGGGATTCAACGTCGGTTTGATGAGCGATTTTTATTTTGCCGAAAACTATGCTTTCGGTTCGGGTATTTTCCTGCTGTTTACCGGCGGATCATTGAAATATCAGAACGAAATAGTGCTGAAAACCAACGGGGATGCACAGGGAAATGTAGCGGCAAACAGTAAGGTGCAGTACAGGATACAGTATTTGCGCATCCCGTTAGGGCTTAAATTGCGGACACATCAGATAGGTCGTTTCAGGTATTACGCCGACCTCGGCGTCGACGCACTGATGCGCATCGGCGCCAATGCCGGTTACGTTGCACAAAGCGGCACAAGTTACGAAAATATCGGAGTGGAACGAACTATTCGTATGTTTGCTGCCGGATACCACATCGGCGGCGGACTGAAATATTCGCTTGGAGGCAATGCCGCCCTGGTTGGCGGTATCGGCTACATGAAAATTTTTACCGATATGACCTCCCATAAGGAGGACAGAATCACCGGTAATAATTTGCTGCTGCGGATGGGAGTGGTATTTTAAATATGCGGCATATCCTCTCCCTCTCCCGTTATTTTTCGGCGAAACATAAATAATTAATTTTGTTTATTCAGGGATTTGGATTATTTTTGTCCCCCGAAAAAATAGCGTTTTTATTAAAAAAAATTGTAGAGCCTAAATGAACATCAACAAAAAACAGGTGGATGACCTGACAATGGTCGTGTCATTGGAGATTGCCAATGACGATTATATTTCTAAAGTAAACGATGTATTGCGCGATTACCGTCGCAAAAGCAATATGTCCGGTTTCCGTCCGGGCAAAGCGCCTGACGGATTGATTCGTAAGATGTACGGAAAACCTGTGCTGGTTGATGAACTCAATAAATTGGTGCGCGACACGTTGTCCGAATTTATCGAAAACGAAAAATTACCGATACTGGGCGAACCGCTTCCCGCTTTCACGGACGACGACAACGACTGGGAAATAGGCAACAATTTCACATTCGACTTCGAAATAGGATTGGTCCCCAAAATCAACATCCATCTCTCCAAAGACGACCACCTGACCAAATATCAAATAGTGGTGGATCAAGAATTGATTGACAGGAATATAAAAGAATATACCTCCCGTTTCGGACATTTCGCGTATGCCGAAAGCGTAACGGACTTCACGGAAAGAATTACCGGCAACATCGTACAGCTGGACGAAAACAAAGAACCTCAGGAAGGAGGGGTCAACGTGGAAGATACCACCCTCTATCTTTCGCTCATCAAGGACGAAGAATACAAAAAGCCATTCATCAACGCCAAAGTGAACGATTCGATTGACTTCGATCTCTCCGCCACTTTTCCCAACGAATGGGAGATAGCGACCATCCTGAAACAGAATGTCAAAGAAGATACGGGCGACGTCACCGGCGTTTCCTTCCGCTTTACCGTCACGCAAGTAGAAACGTTCAACGATGCGGAACTCAATCAGGAACTCTTTGACAAAGTGTTCAGCGACAACACAGCAAGTTCGCCGGAAGAATTCAGGGAACGGATAGAAAAAGATATTGCCGCCAATTTTGAATACCTTACCATGAACAAGTTCGGACGGGATGCCCGACAATACCTGCTGGAGAAAATCAATCCGCCGCTTCCGGAAACATTCCTGCACAAATTCTTGAGACGCATCAAGAAAGAAGAGGTGAGCGAAAGCGATTTTGAACAACAGTTTCCCGCAGCGCTGAAAACTACGCAGTGGAATATTATCGCCGACGCCATTGTACAGCAAAATGGAATTGAAGCAAGTGAACAGGAGATGTTGAATATTGCAAAAGAAACTATCCGCAAACAGTTTGCCTACTATGGTATCGCCAATTGTGATGATAATGTGCTGACAAGCTATGCCATGAACCAATTCAAGGAAGATGACGGCTATAGACGGAAGATGGCGGACAGAGTGTTGGAAGAAAAAATCATCGGCGTCATTTATCAGACAGTGGACGTTACCGTGAAAGAAATCAGCATCGACGAATTCCATAAAATGGAAAACGTCGAAGAAGATACTGAAAATCAGGAAGTAGAAAACAAAACGATTGAAAGTCAAAAAATTGAAAATACCGAAATCATTCAAGAAAATAACGAAAAATGATCAATCAAAACGAATTTAAGAAATACGCAGTCAAACACGCAGGCATTAGCAGTTTGACGCTGCACCGTTATCAGACCGTTATCAACGGTTACATTTCTCCTACCATTATTGAGGAACGCCAGTTGAACATGGCTCAGATGGACGTCTTCTCCCGTCTGATGATGGACCGCATCATTTTTTTGGGCGCCACCATTGATGATGATGTTGCCAACATCATTCAGGCGCAGTTGCTCTTTCTTGATTCCAGCGACCCCCACAAAGACATACAGATATACCTCAATACGCCGGGCGGCGTAGTGCAGTCGGGGCTGGGCATCTACGATACCATGCAGTGGATTTCGTCCGATGTGTCCACCATCTGTACGGGACTTGCGGCATCAATGGGTTCCGTCATACTGGCAGCAGGCGCGCACGGCAAACGTTCTGCGCTGAAACATGCCCGCATCATGATACACCAACCTTCGGGAGGCATGCAAGGACAAGCGCGAGACATGGAAATTACCTTGAAGGAAGTGCTCAAACTCAAACAGGAATTGTACGAGATTCTGGCGGAACATACAGGGAAATCTTACGAAACCATCGAACAGGATTCCGACCGCGATTACTGGATGACTGCACAGGAAGCCAAAGAATACGGCTTACTGGACGAAGTGCTCGTCAGACAAAAAAAATAACCGAACCATTGACGGGAAAAGTAGGGAACGCCGGATTCCCTACGTGGATACGGTTGATTTCATTAGACGCCGGCAGTAAATATTTTGCCGTATTTATGCGCTTACCCATTTGTCGATCGTCCGTTCTTTGGCGCTGAAGCAGGCGCCCACCTTGACTAATTTGCGATTGCCAGCGCTGAACGGTATCAGATAACCCTGTTCGTCAATCTGTCGCAGGGCGTCTTCCGCCGTGGCAGTGCCGGTCAGCTTGAATTCAAAGACATACGCCACATCCGCCGTGAGGACAACCGCATCGGCTCTGCCCTTCGCACT
>JAISRX010000050.1 GCA_031273395.1 Bacteroidales bacterium
GCGGAGATTACCGACGACGAATTTGACCGCACGGTAGCCGTTGACCTGAAAGGGGTATGGAACTGTATGAAGTTTGAAATCGAACAGATGCTCCGGCAGGGCGAGGGCGCTATTGTCAACACATCGTCGCAAGGCGGCGTTACCGGTTTTCCGGGGCAGGCTGCCTATATTGCCTGCAAGCATGGCGTTATCGGATTGACCCGGACGGCGGCATTGGACTACGCGCAGCAGGGCATACGGATAAATGCCGTTTGTCCGGGCGCGATAAGGACGCCGATGGCGGAAGAATTAATTCGTCGGAATCCGGCTATCGAAACGGAACTTGTCAAGTCTATTCCCGTCGGGCGGTTAGGCAAATCGGAAGAAATCGCTCAAGCCGTTTTGTGGCTTTGCAGTCCGGGTGCAAGTTTTGTGATTGGTCATGCGCTTATTGTCGATGGCGGATTTACGGTACATTGAAAGAATGTTTAACGAAATAAAAAAGGAATAGGAATGAAAAAGTATTTATTAACGCTGCTAATAGCCCTGTTTGGCATAAGCTGCTCCGGAGGCAATGACCCTTTGTCCGAACCCACTGACCCTACCGACCCGACAGAGCCGCTTGGCGACCAAAAAGTGCTTGTGATTTACTACACCCGCACCGGAAACACCAAACAGATTGCCAATTTCATACATGCAACCGTAGAATGTGATATTGTGGAACTCGAAACCGTAGAGCCATATCCGGAAGCGTACAACGACATTCTGACACAGGCTCAAAATGAATTAAATTCCGGTTATCGTCCTGCTCTCAAAACGACGATTGAAGATATTGGCAAATACGACGTGATTATCATCGGGCATCCGATTTGGCACGGTCATGTGCCTCCTCCGGTGCAGTCATTGCTGGCGGGATATGATTTTTCGGGAAAGAAAATTGCGCCGTTTTGTACGCATGGCGGTAGCGGCGTTGCTCAAAGCCGTTCCGACATATCGCGCCTTTGCCCCAATTCCACCCTGTTGGAGAGCCTTGCCGTCAGCGGAAGTACAGCGGGAAATGCCAAAGATAACGTTACAAACTGGCTTCGGAAAATCGGGATTATTCAAGCAGATAATTAAAATAAATGTTATGAAAATCAGAAAATCAGAAAAATGTAGTTGTCTCAACGTTTATAGCCTGTTATTCACGGCTTTGTTGAGTCTAATCACAGTTCCCCTGTACGCTCAGACAGGCGTAAAAGCAAACGATACCGCTATTGTGGTTGAAAAAAATATCATGGTTCCGATGCGCGACGGCGTAAGACTGGCAACGGATATTTACCGGCTGAGGGATGCCGCGCCTTCGCCCGTATTAATTACCCGTACTCCGTATAATAAGGATAACCTTTGGGCGAATACGCTGCAAGCCAGACGAACGGATGATGCAAAACGCTTTGTGGATGCGGGATATACAGTTGTTGTGCAGGATGTTCGCGGGCGTTATGCGTCGGAGAGTGATTTCAATCCTCATGCCAACGAAACAAACGATGGCGTGGATATGTTTGCATGGGTGTCGGCTCAGCCGTGGTCGAATGGCATACTGGGGACATTCGGCGGTTCCTATCCCGGTGGTACGCAATGGTTACCTGCAAGGGAGAATCCGCCTGCGCTGAAGGCAATGGTTCCCGAAGTGACATTTTCGGATATGTATGAAGGAAATACGCACCCCGGTGGCGTTAAAGTGCTTCATGATCTGCGTTGGACGGTGGGAATGATACCCGATGTAATCCGTCGCAGGCAGGCTGCGGGTGAAAATATACCTGCAAACGAAGAACTGCCGAGTGTAAATACCGTGCTGAACGAATTACCCCTTGCCGGTCATCCAATGATAAAGAAATATGGCTCATTTTACCACGATTGGCTGAACCACCCCACTGCAGGCACATACTGGGACAGTATTTCCCCAAGTGCAGGATATGGAAATATAACCGCTCCTGCCCTCAACATCAGCGGCTGGTACGACATTTTTATCTGGGGGACATTGCAGAATTATCTGGGAATGAAAGACAAAGGCGGCTCGGAAACAGCCCGAAATCACCAAAAACTCATTATCGGACCTTGGACGCACGGGAATTTTAGCGGGCGTTTTCAGGAGCGGTATTATGGCGGCGAATCGAGCAGCGATGCGATAGATTTGACCGGGATTAAACTTCGCTGGTACGACCATTGGCTAAAAGGAGTCGAAAACGGCATTGATAAAGAAGACCCTGTGATGATTTTTGTGATGGGTATTGATAAATGGCGTACCGAAAAAGACTTTCCCCTGCCCGACACGAAATACCGCAACTATTACCTGCACAGTGCGGGCAAGGCAAATACCTTGAATGGCGACGGCGACTTGTCGCTTGATCTTCCCCGTAATGAACCGTCGGACGTTTATACTTACGACCCTATGAATCCGGTACCGACAGTAGGCGGACAGGTCATACTTCCCGGAGAAAATGCCATGGGACCGCGAGACCAGCAGGAAGTGGAAAAGCGGGAGGATGTGTTGGTTTACACTACGCCTGTTTTGGAAAAAGCGGTAGAAGTTACGGGGAATATTGAGTTGAAACTGTTTATATCTTCATCCGCTCCCGATACGGATTTTTCAGCCAAATTGGTGGATGTATATCCCGATGGTCGGGCTATGATTTTAACGGGCGGTATCCTGCGGGCGCGTTATCATAACTCATTTGAGAAAGCTGAACTGCTTGAACAGGGAAAGGTGTATGAGCTTACTATTAACCTGCTGGCAACATCAAACGTTTTTCTGGCGGGACACCGTATTCGTCTGGAAGTGTCGAGCAGCAATTTTCCACAGTTCAACCGTAACAGTAATACAGGCGGTCATATTCCTGACGAAACTGCCGAACAGTACCGGACGGCAGTTAATCGCATCTACCACGAGGAGTCGTATCCTTCCCGTCTTATTCTCCCAATCATTGAAAGATAATATAATTG
>JAISRX010000069.1 GCA_031273395.1 Bacteroidales bacterium
CAAAAAATGTGTCACCCTTTATTTATTTTGCACCCCAGAACCCCTAATCGGAAAAAAAACACCCCCCTTCGCACCCCCGAATAAAAAGGAAAACGCCCTCTCCTGCCGTTTTTTATGACAAGAGAGAGCGTTCCCGTTTGTTTTTACCTGAAACAGGCGATCATTCGTCCGTATAGATGCCCCAGAACTGTATTTCCGTGATCGTCACGCCTTTTGCCCCGGTATTGGTGTCGTGGATGATCCACCGCAGGTAGCGGTATCCTTCGGCTACGTCCTCGGTGATGCCAAAATCGAACCCTTTCAGTCCGTATTTTTCGATATCTTCGGCGGAGATTGCCATACCTGCCACGTATTTCGACTCTCCGGAGGAAAGGGTAAGCTTGCACTCGGTCAGTTTCACCCATCCGTCCTCTTTCCATGCGTCGGTGCCGCCCGCATCTTCCCAGTTGGTCCAGTATCTCAGGTTGGCTTCGCGGCTGCCGTCGCCTACCTCTGTCACTAACTTGGGCGAGTTGGTAGCCCAGATCTCAAAATCGATGGGCAGGGGCGCCGAATAGGTAGGGCTGCGCGTCCTTGAATGGATGTTGAAACGGCTGTATTTGGCAGGGCGTCCCATATCCACGGTAAAATAGAGGGGGAAGGGTACGGCGCCCGTTTCGCCGGGGAAGTAGTCGGTGTAGGTGACGCCTTCCGCCGTGTGCCAGTAGGTGCCTTCGACGCTGCCGCTGGGGATGTTGCCGTCGAAAACGAGTTCGAACTTGCGACCGACGTATGTGGAAGAAGTGCCGTTGTGCATGTCGCCGCGCCATTGCCAGTGCAGGTTGTCGTCGTCAAACAGCTTCCAGATGTTGATATAGGTACCCACCACCTCGCCCGGGATGCGTCCCACCAGTTCCACCTCTTTCAGCGGCGTGATGGTGTCCGTCAGCGGTACGGCATAATTGTTCCAGCGGTCGAACATCTCCAGCCGGAAGCTTTGCACCACCGCATCGAAGGTGCGGAATACGGCGTATCCCTCTACGGAATTGGAGTACTGCGTGTCGTGGAGCAGCATTTCGCCGCTGATGCTGTCGGGGACATACAGCGACACGCCCATGTCCTTGGCGTTGGGATTGTCCCATTTAAAGCCGATGCCGCCGAACTCGCCGGATACCTCCAGCGTCTCGCGCATCAGGGCTATCGGCGGGGTAAGGGGCTTGAAGGTGCGCGTTTCGCCTGCCGACACGTTGCCGCTTTTGTCAATGGCATACAGGGTGACGGCGTGCGTGAGCGTGTCGCCGAAACCTTCCAACTCTATGGTGTCGTTGCCTGCCGAGGCAAAACGTTCCACGGTCGCGCCTCCCTCGCTGTAGCTGAAGGAAGCCTTTGCGCCGAGCAGGTCGTCGTCGTCGGGCAGCCGGTAGGTGATGCGGGCGCCCCCGCTGAGTTCTTCTATTTCAATATTCCGCAATGCCCCGGGGGCGACCTCGTCCTTGGGATCGTGCCATTCCGTCGGCTGTATGCAGGAAGTGGCTATCAGCGCCAGTCCTGCCGTTATAATTCTACTTAACGTTTTCATATTTACACTATATTTAATATATTAATCAATTATTCTTTTCTGTTATTTTTACTGCCATCCCGGACTTTGCAGGAGGTTGGTGTTCACCTCGAAGGCTTTTTCGCGTACCGGGAAGAAATAGTCCTTCTTCTCGTCAAACACGGGCTGAAAGATCACCGTTTCCCTGTAATATTCCGCGATCCTGCTTTTTTGCACCGACAATCCGCGGATGGGGAGGTTCATGAGGTCTTTGGCTTTTTTCCAGCGCCGCATGTCCCAGAAGCGGATACCCTCGAAGGCAAACTCGTTCATGCGCTCGCGCCGTATGATCTCGCGCATCCCCTCCTTGCTGTCAGGATAGTTTTTCTTTTCGGCTACCGCATATTGCTGCCAGCTGTCCTTCACTTTTTCCAAGCCCGAACGGGTGCGCACCGTGTCGATGTAGAAATACACTTCGTCGTCGGGGACGGGTTTTACTTCGTTGAGCGCTTCGGCGTAGAGCAGGTACAGGTCGGCAAGGCGGATAATGGGGAAGGAGTAATTGCCGTTTGTCCACGTGGTGTTTTCGTTGGGGACGCTGCTTCTGAAGCTGACTAATTTTTTGGCAAGATAGCCGGTATGGGTCGAGCGTTGCGCAATATCCCATCCGTTCCTGTTCCCCACCCTCATTTCGGCAGTCCACAGGTCGTCCGCACCTGCGTCTTTTGTGATGCGGCTGTTGCCGAAGATCCTGCCGCGGTCGAAGGTCAGGGCGCCGTAAAAGCGCGGTTCGCGGTCGAAATTCAGTTCAATGGTTTGCTGTCCTTCGCGGATATAGTACTTATCGGCGCTTAGGGCGGTACGCAGCGCCCAGTGGTCTTTGCCGACCCATTCTTCGTCGTCCTCAATGGGGATGCCGTTTTTGGTGTAGAACTGTTCCACGACGGTCAGCGTCGGACCGTAATTTCTTTCCCCGGCTCCGCCGACCAGGTGCCTGTCGTCAAAATAAATTGAATTGGCGCGTTGAAGTATGCTATTCCGCGTCAGTCGGGAGTTGCCCCAGATGATTTCGTTGTTCCACGGTTCGGTGACGGCTGAGCGCACCTGCATGGAATGAACGGTGGCGTCGCTGAGGTTCGTCACGTTGTTGTAGTCGATGCGGAAGTTGTAGAGGCGATAAAAGTCCGTTGCGTGAATTTCGTCGAGCGCCGCTTTCAGCGCATCCGCCGCCCGCTGCCACCGTGCCGTCTCCTGATCTTTGTCCTGCGGGAAAAGCTGCCGGTCGAGTTTGTCCTTATAGTAAGCCAGGTCTTCATTGCAGTTGAACAGGGGGCTTGCGGCAAGCACATACAGTTCGGCTTTCAGGGCAAGGGCAATGCACCGGGTGGGCAGTCCGAGTTCGGTGTTGGGGTCGTCGGGCATGACGGGCAACAGTTCGGCAGCCCGGTCAAGCAGCCCGGCGATATAGTTCACGCAGGTATCCACCGGTTCGCGGTACCACATCAACTCCTCGCCCGGGGCGTCCATTACCTGATTTTCACGCATCAGGGGGATCGGACCGTACTGGCGGAAAAGCCAGTAGTGCAGGTAGGCTTTCAGGAAAAGCACCTGCCCCGTCCACTTGAGCCGTTCGGTTGCCATCAGGTCGTAGGGCTTGTCGATGTTTTCGAGGAACACGTTGCAGTCGTAGATCCCCGTCCACAGGTTTTTGCCGCCGTTGAGCGTTGCCTGATCGTTGCGCCGGCTCATCCAGTAGTTGGCTAAGGGACTTACCGTCCCCTGCATACCGGTGACCAGCCCGCGCATGCGCACGTTATAATTGGTGATGCTCTGTTCCACCCATATTTCGTCGGAACCCAGCATGGCGGGATCCTGCTCCATGTTGCCCACGTCGGGCATGTTGGAAAAACAGCCGTACATGAATTTTTGCGTTTCGGTACGGTTGCGGAACGCATGTTCGATGGTGATGATCTCTTCCGGCACCACGTCCAGATAGTCGCATGACGGGAACAGCGCTACTGCCGTTATCGCCGCCATGACCGCAATTTTTGATATGATATTACTGATATTCATCATTATTTATTTTAAAGGTTTATTTAAAATGACATATTAACGCCGATGTTGACCACCCGTTGCAGGGGATAGTTAAGTCCGTTGCCGCCCAGTTCGATGTCCCAGAGTTTGAAATTGCTGAAGAGCAGCAGGTTGGTTCCGCTCAGGTAGAAGCGCAGCGAAGCCATTCTCCACCTGGAGACGAGCTTGCCGGGGAGCGAATAGCCTATTTCCGCGCTTTTCAGGCGGAGATAGTCGCCGTTGCGCATCCACCAGGTACTGGTCTGGGTGTTGTTGCTCAGCGAACTGTCGTTAGTCAGGCGGGGCCATAGGGCGTAGGGGTTTTGCGAGGCTTCCGTCCAGTGGTCGTCGGCAATGAACTGCGTGAGCCCCCCTTCAAAGGTGTATCCGGGCACGTTGGTGTCGGTGGTGAGGACGAAGGGGCGCATGGCTCCCGCGTCGATGAAGAAGGACGAGCGCGCCGAGCCTGAAAAGAAGAACGAAACGTCGAAGCCTTTGTATCCTGCCGACAGTCCGAAGCCGTAGTTGATTTCGGGCGTTCGCGGATAGCCGATGGGCGCAAGGTCGAAACTGTTGATCACCCTGTCGTTGTTCATATCCTTGTACCTGACGTCGCCCGCTTCGTAGCGCGAGAAATCCTGTCGCGCAGCGCCGGCAACTTCATTGTTGTCGATAAAAAGGCGTTCGGCAACATAACCGAAAGTCTGCGACACGGGCTGCCCTTCCCTTTTCCGCCACGGCGTTCCCAGCGCGTCAAACTTGGCTTCCTCGTAGTAGGCGTAGGTCGAACGGGCGTAAGTGAAATTGCCCCGCGCGATGAACCACAGGTCGGTGTTGATGTTTTGCTGGTAGTCAACCGATATGTCCACCCCGTTGCCGTAGGCTTTGCCGATATTCACCTTGGGGGTGCTCCACAGTCCCATTTCTATGGGAAGGTCGGCGCGGTCCTGCAGGATGTTCTGCCGGTATTCGTGGAAAATATCCGCCTGTATGTTGATCTTGTCTCCCAGCAGTCCCAGTTCCACGCCCAGATTGCTTTTTTGCGACACTTCCCAGGTGATGTTCGAGTTGGGATAGTTTCTCACGCTGTACCCCGTGCGGCTGAAGGGCGAGTTGATGTCGCCCGTGCGGAACGAGTCCGTGCCGTTGGGGTTCACTTCCGAGATGTAGAAGAAACGGGTGTCGCTGATGTCGTCGTTGCCCACCAATCCGTAAGTGCCGCGGAGACGGAACTTCGACACGTACTTTTTCATGCCTTCCGTCCAGAACTGTTCATTGCTGAGGTTCCAGCCGAGACCGAAGGAGGGAAAGAAGCCCCAGCGGTGTCCTTCGTCGAATTTTTCGGAACCGTTGTACCCGAAGTTGAACTCGGCGAAGTACCGGCTGTCGTAGGCGTAGGTGAAGCGTCCCGAAAGTCCGAGGTTGCGGCTGGGCAAAGCGTCCACCAGCAGGTCTTCGTTGGCGGTGAGGTAGTGGCGTATCTGCCCTACCAGCATCCCGCTCACTTCCTGCCGGTCGCCCAGTTTGCGGCTGTAGTTCAGCGAAGCTTCGCCGTACATGGAATAATTCACATTTTTTTCGCCCTGAGAATACCGCAGGTATTCGCTGCCGCCGTCGGGATTGATTTCGTTGAGCGTGTAGCTATCGGTAACGCGGTCATAGCTTGTCACTTCGTACCAGAAAGGCGAATAAGCCATGATGTTGTTGAACCCTGCATAACGCGAAGTGTTGCCCATGATGCGTCCCGTGAGTCCGGGAATCAGCTTTTCGAAATTCTGTTTCACCTCCACCTGCGCCATCATGGTCGAATTGCTTTGCAGCTTGTAGCCGCGCAGCATTTCCGCGTATGGGTTGAAATACGTCCGCTGCGAAGTGTTGCCGAAGAGAATGTGCTGGGCTTTTGAATAAAATTCGTCCGGCTCGAAAACGGCGGGGAAGCGCACGGGCGACACTTTCAGCGTTCTCCTGTAAAGGTCGCTGCCGCCCATGATGGGACCCTGATAGTCGTTGAAGGTGCCGTGCAGACGAACAATCATTTCGGTTGCCTTCGTCACGTTGATGTTCACGTTGGAGTGGAGAAGGTACTTCTTGTAACTGATGTTGTTGTTGAAGTTGT
Source organism: Bacteroidales bacterium (assembly GCA_031273395.1). Classification (GTDB taxonomy): domain Bacteria; phylum Bacteroidota; class Bacteroidia; order Bacteroidales; family UBA4181; genus JAIRLS01. Next base: position 5,706 of record JAISRX010000069.1, read on the forward strand.
TGCGCTTGTCCACTTTCAGTATGCCGTTGTCCTGCGAAAAGGATGCGGCAATATAGTAGCGCGCCACCGTTCCGCCGCCCGATATGTTCATGTTGGCGCGCTGGTTGGAGGTATAGTTTTTGAAGAGCATGTCCATCCAGTCCACCGCCGGATAGACATACGGGTTGCGTCCGAGCAGCGTGTTGTCTATCTTGGGATCGCTGTAGGGCTTCGGCATGAGCGGGTTTCGGGTGGTTACCGCCTCGTTTGCCAGCCTCATGTAGGTGATGGGGTCTGCCATCTTTATGACGTCGGTGGGCGAGGAGAACGAATTTTCGAAACGCACGTTCACCTGCGGTTTGCCCTCGCGTCCCTCCTTGGTGGTGATCAGGATAACCCCGTTAGCGCCGCGTGCGCCGTAAAGCGCCGTTGCGGTGGCGTCCTTCAGGATCGAAAAACTCTGCAGATCGTCGGGATGCAGATTGGCAAGGTCGGACGAGCCGACTTCCACATTATCCACCAGGATAAGCGGATCTACCTTGCCCGCCCCGAAGGTGGTGACGCCGCGGATGAAGAACGACGCATTGTCGAACCCCGGCTCGCCGCTGGTCTGGTAGGAAATCAGCCCCGCTATGCGCCCGGAAAGGGCGGTGGTCAGGTTGCTCGACGGCACTTTCAACTCTTTGGTGTTCACCGTCTGGATTGCCGAAATCACGCTTTCCTTCTTCTGGGTGCCGAACGCCACAATGGTCACTTCTTCCAGTTCGGCGGCTTTGGGCTTGAGCCGGACGGCAATCACCCTCCTGTTGTCCACCGGCGTAATCGCCGTTTCATAGCCCACAAAGGACACTTCAAGTATGCTTCCCGTTGCGGGAACATTCAGGGAAAACGAACCGTCGACGCCGGTGACGGCGCCTCCGGTGCTTCCCTGCAAAATGACGGTGGCGCCCGGCATCGGATCGCCGTTCTCGTCGTTCACCACCCCGGTGATGGTAACGGTTTGCTGTGCCGACAGTGAGAAGGCACAGGCACAGACGCATACTGCCGAGAGTATTTTCCGCATGATGCGCCGATGAATTATTTCTACTTTATTCATTATTTTAGGTCTATTTAATTTTAATGTAAATTTTTATTTTTTGTGGATGCCTGTATCATTTCATCATCCGCCGACGCGAAGTCGACCGCCCGGATGGTTTTAACCCAAGTCCGCTTTGCGCCCTTAACTCCTCAAGTCCTCAAGTCTGCTTTGTGCGCCTTTGCGCTCTTTGCTGCTTTGCGCGCCTTTGCGCTCTTTGCGGTTTTGTGCCCTTAACTCCTCAAGTCTGCTTTGTGCGCCTTTACGCTCTTTGCTGCTTTGCGCCCTTAACTCCTCAAGTACTCAAGTCTGCTTTGTGCGCCTTTGCGCTCTTTGCGGTTTTGCGCCCTTAATTCCTCAAGTCCTCAAGTCTGCTTTGTGCGACTTTGCGCTCTTTGCGGTTAAATTCCACCTCGGGGATAAGTATTATCCGTCCATGATTTGCTCCATTAATTGGTTATTCACTTTTTTTCTTCCCTCTTCCTTTTCGTTGCGCCAGCGTATTTTTGTAATACTGCAGGCGTTCGTTCAGTTGTTTTATGAAGCCGGTATAGACTCCCTCCCCGCTGAAAACTGCGCCAGCCTCCGCAAAACCTGCCATTTTCACGTATGCTTTGTCTATTTCGGCGCGGGTTTCGCGCAGATTGACGTATTCCCGTTCGGCTGCCTGATCGAAACGCCGGTTCATCAGCCGGTCGAAAGCCTGATTGTTGACGGCAAGTTCATTGACCCACTCGCCGGCGTTCAGCAGTTCAAGCTCTGCCCCGCAGCGTTCGTAAAGATCCTGCACCAGATTGGTGATGCTTGCCGTTTCCTCGTTGTAGGACTTGTCGCGGATGTTCCCGTAATGCCGGAGTACCACCATGATATTTTCCGCAGCCTTCACCTTTTCGGGATGCGGGCTGTGCAGGCACGCCTCCACCAGCAGGGTCAACCCGCGGTGGGAATTGTCCCGGAGTGCGTCGGCGTCGGTAATGCTGTCGGTCAGCATGTTCTTGCGGATGTATTCCAGCGCAAGATTCTCCTTTTCAAACAGCGCGACAAACACGGCAAACGTCTCGTCGATTTTCAACGCCGGTACGCCGACGGTTTCCGCCAGATTTTTGAAATCGGTCATCAACTGGAAATGTTCTTCGTTGCGAAGATGCCTTAAATTTAATCGGATTATTTTCATCGTTTTTTTAGTTTTAATGAGATGATGTTTCGGTTCGGAGGTGTTTGTATTAAAAATCTGTTTAAACGCAGGGAACGCAAAGAAACCGCAAAGAACGCAGAGTTTGTTGTAGTCTTGTGTTTTTCGCCTGTCGTACCCCGCATTTCATACGGGGTTATCAAAGGGTAATGCCTACGGCGTTTTACGTCTATGCAGGGCTGTGCACAACCCCGACAGGGGTTGCCTTTTGATAACCCCGTACAAGCGAAGCGCAGTGCGGGGCACGAAAACTCAAAACTCAACCGAATG
>JAISRX010000194.1 GCA_031273395.1 Bacteroidales bacterium
CTTCCTGTTGAACGAGGGCATCAACCGGTTTAAGCCTAAGACAAAAGGATTGCTGTATGTCATGTATCACACTGCCGACCCCGCCGCAAAACCCGTCAAAATACATATCGCAACGGGAACGGTGAACGGTTATTACGACATTGGAAAACATACTCCCGCCGACTGGGAGCGTCTGATCGGCAACGCCAAAGGGAACGATTTTGATCTGCTCGGCAAATATGCCCACGTTACGTATCCCGCAGCCGACCTCAAACGGTATTGTCCCGACGCGGACAGGCTGATTCAGGTGTATGATTCCATTTCGTGGCTGGAACAGAAGTTTATCGGGCTGTACAAATACAAACGCGCCAATGTCAACCGGATGTTTTTCCATGTGGATTACAACATGCCCGCCGGATGGGGCGCGTATGCCTCTTCGTACCGGACGGCTTATCCCCGGTACAGTATGCCGGCGCTGTGCAATGCGGAGAAGTTGCGCTCGACGGATATATGGGGACCCGCCCACGAGGTGGGGCATGTGAACCAGACCCGCCCCGGATTCCGCTGGGGAGGCATGGGCGAAGTATCCAACAATGTCTATTCCATGTACGTGCAGTATTCTTTCGGCAACCGTCCGCGACTTGCCGACGAAGGCGATGCGGGTTACAAAAGCCGCTACGAGAAGGGATTTACGGAAATACTGGCGGCAAAAGCCCTTCATGCTACACATGAAGACGTTTTCTGCAAATTGATTCCGTTTTGGCAACTCGAACTGTACTGCTCCCGCGTGAAAGGCAAAACGGATTTTTATGCCGATGTGCATGAGCAAATCCGTCTTCGTCCCAACCCTGCCACCGACGGAGAGGCGATATTGCAGTTTGTCAAAATATGCTGCGACGCGGCGAAAGAGGATTTGACGGATTTTTTCAATGCATGGGGAATATTGACAGCGCTTGACTACAAGGGAAATTATGCGGGTTACGGCGGGGGGAATCTGACGCTGACCTGCACGCCAGAACAGGTGGAGGAACTTGTCCGTTATGCAAAAAAGTATCCCAAACCGCCGGAGAATCTGCCATATATCCACGACGACTGTATCGACGTTTACAAAAACAAAACCTCAATCGTAAAAGGAACGGTAGAGATCAGCGGAAACAGGGCGATATTGAAAGGATGGAAAAACGTTGCGGTTTTTGAGGTGTATGACAATGATAAACTTGTATTTGTAACTCCACATGCGGACGTCAGCATACCGGCGTCGGTTACAAACCCTGTGATATATGCCGTTTCCGCCGGAGCGGCAAAGGTAAGGGCGTTCGTAAACTGAATGAACCTCCTCGCGGTTTGCCGCACGGAGTGACGCTCTGCGATTGCATCACCGGCTACCGCTCCCTTTCCGGAGCGCTCTAAAAGACAAAACGGGTTTTCACGTCCTCCAGTACGGGCAGCAGTTTGTCCTTTCCGGAAACGAGCGCTTCGTCGTCGCCGATCTGCCAGTTGATGCCCAGCGTCGGATCGCTGTACAGCACGCCGCCTTCGGACGGGGGATGATACAGGTTGTCGCACTTGTACAGGATCACCGCCTGTTCGCTCAGCACGGAAAAGCCGTGAGCAAATCCCTGCGGTATGTAAAACTGCCGCCTGTTGTCCGCCGAAAGTTCAACGCCCATCCATTTGCCGAACGTGGGCGAACCGCGTCGCAGATCCACCGCCACATCATATATGCAGCCCACCACCGCCCGTATCAGTTTCGTTTGCGCATGGGGAGGATGCTGGAAATGCAGCCCGCGTATAACGCCGCGCCGCGAAAAGGACTGGTTGTCCTGCCTGAAAACCGTTGCGATACCAGCTTCTGCGGCAAGCGCGTCCTGATTGTAGCTCTCGAAGAAATACCCGCGCGCATCGCCGAATACTGTCGGCTCAATGAGCAGCAAACCGGGGAAATCCGTCCTGACAAGGTTCATTTGAAACGCTTATTCGTTAACAATCGACAGCAGATAGTCGCCGTAGGGGTTGTTGCTGTAGCCGGCAGCCAGCCTCAGGAGTTGCGCGGCGTCAATAAAGCCGCGCCGGTAAGCGATTTCCTCAATGCACGACACCTTCAGTCCCTGCCGGTGCTCAATGGTGGCAATATAGTTGGACGCCTGCAAAAGACTGTCGTGCGTACCGGTGTCCAGCCACGCAAAGCCGCGTCCGAGCAGCCGGACGTTCAGGCGGTTTTCCTGCAGGTAGAGCCGGTTCAGGTCTGTGATTTCCAGTTCGCCGCGCGCGGAGGGTTTCAGCGACTTCGCCTTCCTCACCGCGTCGTTCGGATAGAAGTACAAACCCGTTACGGCGTAATTGGATTTGGGATGCGCCGGTTTTTCCTCCAGACTCAGTACTTTCCCGTCCCTGTCGAACTCGACAACCCCGTAGCGTTCGGGGTCTTTCACGTAATAGCCGAAGATGGTTGCGCCGTCCTGCAGGGAAGCCGTTTCGAGCAACAGCTGTCCGAAACCGTAGCCGTAAAAAATATTGTCGCCCAGCACAAGACACACCGCATCGTCGCCGATAAACGCATCGCCGAGTATGAACGCCTGCGCAAGCCCGTCGGGGGAAGGCTGTTCGAGGTAGGACAGTTGCAGACCGATTTGCTGCCCGTCGCCCAGCAAATCCTCGTACAGGCGAAGATCCCTGGGGGTGGAAATAACAAGTATTTCGCGTATCCCCGCCAGCATCAGCACCGACAGTGGATAGTAAATCATCGGTTTGTCATACACCGGGATTATCTGTTTGGAAATGCTTTTGGTGATCGGATAGAGCCGCGTACCCGAACCGCCGGCAAGAATAATGCCTTTCATGTTTTGATTTTTGGTTTGCCGTTATTTCTCGTCCGCATAGGTATAATGAAATTTGGGATATTTCTCCTTCGTTTCGAGCATCTCCCCGCATTTGGGACATTCGTAATGATAGGCAAGCGGGTCGGTGTAGAAAGTGCGGTGACTTTCCATCAGCGTGTCGCAATTGTCACAGTACAGATTGGACACTTCTACTTTGGTTACTTCTCTTTTCCGGATCATGATTTATTTGATTTTGTTTTTAAAATAGGCAATAGTTTTTTGCAATCCTTCTTCCAGCGGCACTACCGGCGTCCAGTTCATTTTTTCCTTTGCCAGGGTAATGTCGGGCTGCCGCTGAACGGGGTCGTCCTGCGGAAGAGGAAGATAGGTCAGTTTGGACGTGGAGCCGGTGAGCCGGATGACCGTTTCCGCCAACTGCCGGATAGTAAATTCGCCGGGGTTTCCCACGTTGACCGGTCCCGTGAAATCGTCTCCCGTAGCCATCAGTCGGATCATCCCTTCCACCAGATCGTCCACGTACTGGAAACTGCGTGTTTGCCGCCCATCGCCGTAAATGGTGATGTCCTCGCCGCGCAGCGCCTGCACGATGAAGTTGGACACCACACGCCCGTCGTTGGGGTGCATTTTCGGACCGTAGGTGTTGAAAATGCGAATGATCTTGATGCGGACGCTGTTTTGCCGGTGATAGTTCATGAAAAGCGATTCGGCGCAACGTTTTCCCTCGTCGTAGCACGAGCGGACGCCGATCGGGTTGACATGCCCCCAGTAATCTTCGGTTTGCGGATGAACGTGCGGGTCGCCGTAAACTTCGCTGGTGGAAGCCTGCAACACCTTTGCCCGCGTGCGCTTTGCCAGCCCCAGTATGTTGATGGCGCCCATCACCGACGTTTTGATCGTCTTGATGCCGTTGTACTGATAGTGAACGGGCGAAGCGGGACAAGCCAGATTGTAAATCTCGTCCACCTCCGCAAAAAACGGCGTCACCACGTCGTGGCGAACCAGCTCGAAATAGGGATTGCCCGTCAGGTGAACGATGTTTTCCTTCGATCCGGTGAAAAAATTGTCCACGCAAATCACTTCATTGTTCTCCTTCAAAAGCCGCTCGCACAGGTGCGAACCGATAAATCCGGCGCCTCCGGTAATTAATATTCTTTTCATGACATTAAAAATCGTACAAAAGTAATATTTGTTCATTAAATCCAACAAATATTTTTAATATTTCTTTTGCATTAATTTCCATGAAAATATTACATTTGCATTTTCATTTTATTTGAAGATCATGAATCGTCGCCTGAACAGTTTTTGGATAGGAGCGGCAATGGGGTTGATACTGCCGTTGCTGGTGTTTCTCATTTTTTATCTGGTGATGTATGCGCACGTGCCGCTGGGCGAATACCTGACGTATTCCGCCAAAATGCGCGCCCTGCCCAAGTTGCTCAGCTTGTGCGCCATTCCCAACCTGATCATTTTCTACCTGTTTCTGAACAGGGAATACTGGTTTGCCACGCGGGGAGTGATCGGGGCTACCCTTTTGTACACCTTCGGAGTCATCGCAATAAAAATATTTTTTTAGAAACAAAAATAATCGCTATAAACCGCCGGAAGGCAACATCAATTACAGATATGGCAACAGTAATATATAACATGAAAACAGGACTCGGTAAAGATCCGCAGGACAAGAACGTGAAAAACGAACAGGCGGCGAAAGAAACCGAAGACGGTATTCCCATCGCCACTAGCAGCGATATTGCGCAGCAGATAGTGGAGAATGGATCGCGGCTTAACCACGACCAGATCATGTCGATTTTCGCCGCCTATGAACGTATCGCGCGTAAAAATCTGAAGGAAGGAAACGTCATCGCGAACCCCCTGATGAACCTCAGACCCCGCATCAGCGGCAGTTTTACGGACGTACGCAACGGCTTCAATTCCGCGGCGCACAAATATACCGTCGACGCGCTGCCCACACTACAAGCGATCGAAGCCATCAAAACGGCAGCTGCAAAGATGCTGGGGGTAAAGGTCGATGAAGTGTACATCAAGGAGAAAAGCACCGACGCCGAAACCGGCGAAACCAGCATATACCTTTCCAACGACTGAGCAGCCGCCGGACGCCCGACGTCGCGGGCTTCACTCTTTCCGTAGGCTGAAGCTTACGGTTATACTGCACTCGGTTATCGTCCTGTGTTTTTTAGCCTGTCATACCCCGTACAAGCGAAGCGCAGTGCGGGGTACGAAAACTCAAAACTCAACCGAATGCAATATACATTTGACGCTTGAATCTGCCCATGCAAAAACTTCTCTGTTTTCGGATGTTATTTGTCCGAATAACTTTATCTTTGCCGCTTTATTTCGTTAAGAAAAAGCAATGGATAACATCGGCAATCGGTTGGACGGGATCAGTTTTCCGTCCGACCTGAAACATCTTTCGGCAGCGGAGATGACGGAATTAGCCGCACAGCTTCGTCAGTTCATGATTGAATCCGTCAGCCACAATCCCGGACATTTGGGCGCAAATCTGGGGGTGGTGGAACTGGCGATTGCGCTTCATCATGTTTTCGACACGCCCGATGACAAAATTATCTGGGACGTCGGTCATCAGGCATACGCGCACAAAATCCTCACCGGACGCAAAAACGAGTTCCACACCAACCGGAAACACGGCGGTTTGAGCGGTTTCCCTTCCCTGTCGGAGAGCGAGTACGACGCTTTCGGTACGGGGCATTCGTCCACCTCCATCTCGGCGGCTTTGGGAATAGCCATCGCCGCGAAGCTGAAAAACGAACACCGGCAGGTCATTGCCGTCATCGGCGACGGGTCGCTCACGGGAGGCATGGCGTTCGAAGCCCTGAACCATGCCGGAGCGGAACGGGCAAACATGCTCGTTATCCTCAACGACAACAACATCGCCATCGACCCCAATGTGGGCGCGCTGAAGGAATACCTGACCGACATCACCACCTCCCGCACCTACAATAAACTGAAAAGGGAAGTATGGAACGTCATGCACAGGCACACCCGTTCGCGCAAGGTGATACAGCGGATTGAACGGGGGATCAAGTCCATGCTGATGAAACAGGGAAACCTGTTTGAAGCGCTGGGCTTCCGCTATTTCGGTCCGGTGGACGGTCACGACATAGCCTATCTCACGCGGGTGCTGCAGGACATGAAGCGCATCGAAGGACCGAAGCTGCTTCATGTGCTTACCGTAAAGGGAAAAGGCTATGAGTTTGCCGAAAAGGATCAAACCCGCTGGCATGCGCCGGGCATGTTCAACAAGGAAACCGGCGAACTGATCCGCACTGCGACGGACAAGTCGCAACCGCCGCTTTATCAGGAAGTATTCGGGCAAACCCTGATGCAGCTTGCCGAAATGAACGAACGCATTGTGGGGATCACTCCCGCCATGTCCACCGGATGCTCCATGGGACACCTGATGCACCGCTTCCCCCGACGCTTTTTCGACGTGGGCATAGCCGAGCAGCATGCGGTTACCTTTGCGGCAGGACTGGCGGTCAGCGGGATGATCCCCTTCTGCAACATCTATTCCTCGTTCCTGCAACGCGGCTATGACCAGGTCATTCACGACGTTGCACTGCAAAAACTTCCGGTGGTACTGTGCATTGACCGTGCAGGATTAGTGGGCGAAGACGGAGCAACCCATCACGGAGCATACGATCTGGCTTATCTGAGGCTGATTCCCGGCGTGGTCATTTCCGCCCCGATGAACGAAACGGAATTGCGCCACCTGATGTACACCGCGCAAACCGGCAACTGCGGTCCTTTTGCCATACGCTATCCCAAAGGCTACGGCATTTCCCCCGAATGGGAAGCGCCGTTCCTCGCCCTGCCCGTGGGCAAGGGACGCATCATCCGCGAAGGCGAAGACATCGGGATCGTCAGCATCGGGACGGCAGGCAATCAGGCGGTAGAAGCATGCTGCCGACTGGAAAGGGACGGGATACATGCCGCACACTACGACATGCGTTTCCTCAAACCGCTCGATGAAGCGCTGCTGCACGACGTTTTCCGGAAACACCGGTGCCTGATAACGGTGGAAGACGGAACGGTGGAGGGCGGTTTGGGAAGCGCCGTGCTGGAATTTGCAGCCGAACACCACTATTCCGCCTCTGTGCAACGGTTAGGTATTCCCGACCGTTTTGTCGCTCACGGCACCATTGCCGAACTACAGTGCGAATGTGGGTACAACGCCGAAGGAATAGTATCCGTCGCAAAGCAGATGCTGCAACGAAACGCCCTGTAAACAGCGGAAGCGAATGACGGGCTTCCGTGCTGCCTGCCGTTTTTTTCCGCCCGCGTCCGCATCATCTGCATATTGTTTTTTGATCGGGAAAACCATATCTTTGCGGGGAAAACAAGATACGTAAATTCACATGCAAAAACAGGCGACATTCAAGGAACTCATCGACGATTATGACTGGGATACGCTGCAATCGCGCATTTATTCCAGTACGTCCGCCGACGTGGAAGCGGCATTGCGGAAAGACAGGCATACTGCGGACGATTTCATGGCGCTGGTATCGCCCGCCGCCATGCCCTACCTTGAGCAGATGGCGGCGTTGAGCCGCAAATATACCCAACAGCGCTTCGGGCATACCGTGCAGTTCTACATACCGCTCTACCTGACCAATTCGTGCATGAACCACTGCATATATTGCGGGTTCAACCACAACAACGACATCAGGAGAATTATCCTCACCGAAGAACAGATCATGCGCGAAATAGCCGCCATCAGGGAGATTGGCGATTTCCGGCATATCCTGCTGGTCACCGGCGAAAACCCGCGCGATGCGGGTACGGATTATATTGCGCGCGCCATTCAACTGGTGAAGCCTTATTTTTCATCCATATCCATTGAAGTACAGCCGCTGACGGAAGAGGATTACAGCCGCCTGACCACGCTCGGACTGAACGCGGTGTACTGTTATCAGGAAACATACCGGAAGGATCGCTACAAAACGTATCATCCGAAAGGGATGAAGTCGAAGTTCGACTGGCGGCTGGACGCTTTCGACCGTATGGGAAGAGCGGGAGTGCACAAAACGGGACTGGGGATACTCATCGGGCTGGAAGACTGGCGTACCGACGCTACCCTGATGGCGCTGCATTTGCGCTATCTGCAAAAAAACTACTGGAAGACCAGATATTCCGTTTCGTTTCCCCGGATGCGTCCGCACGAAGGAAAGGATTTCCAGCCGAACGTGCTGATGAGCGACAGCGAACTGGCTCAGATTATTTTTGCGTACCGTATTTTCGATCACGACATTGAAATCACCCTGTCCACCCGCGAGAGCAAAACCTTCAGGGATTGCATGACCACGCTGGGAGTGACCTCCCTGAGCGCCGGCTCCAAAACCGATCCGGGCGGCTATGCCGTTTACCGCAACGAGTTGGAACAATGGACGGTGAACGACAACCGCACTGCCGCCGAAGTGCTGCATGCCGTAAAAAGTCAGGGGTATGAAGTGGTTTGGAAAGACTGGGATTTGAGCCTGCAATAATAAAGGCTACGGATAGCGCCTCCGCTAAGCCCGGCAGGGCTTTAAACGGGTTTTAATTTGCTAAAATCCATTAATTCAATAAAATAAGCCAAAAACATAGGTTTTTGTAGCAATTAATTTAAAATTACACTACTTGCTAAATGTCATTTATTCAATTAATTA
>JAISRX010000300.1 GCA_031273395.1 Bacteroidales bacterium
GACTTGAGTTCGACGAAAGCCTCTCAGCGCAAGGCATGGCGAGGTCGGTGCTTAGCCATCGTGCAGGCTTTGACGCCGGGCGCCATCCGTATCAAAGCCGCTTCCGACGGCCTTGTCGGCGATGAAATACGTTTTACCGCCGGCAAGCAGTAATGAGAGTTGAGAGTTAAGTGTTGAGTGTTATCGCGTCAGCCCAACTCAACTCTAAATACTATTCACTGTTCACTATTCACTATTCACTGTTATTGCACCTTTCTTAATTGTTTCGTCATACTTTTGTAACATTTTACCCGTTATTTTGGCAAATTTTTATTGTCATCATTAATGAATACAACTCTTCAAACGGCTTTAAAGGAAGAACTTGAACGTTTTCTTTCGGAACAGTACAGGCGTTTTCCGGCGCATGACCTGTTGAAAATAGACCTTCATTGCCACGACTGCAACAGCAGCGAACCCGACGAACTGATCGGCAGGATTCTGAACGTTTCGGAAACATGGATTTCATCGGACAGGGTGATTCGGGAACTCACGAAAAACGGATGCGATGCGTTCACCGTCACGAACCACAACAATGCGCTGTCGTGTTACAACTTGCAGGAAAAAGGCGCAGACATACTGACGGCTGCCGAATTTAGCTGTTGGACGCCCGATTTCAATATCGGCATACATGTGCTTGCATACGGTTTTACGCCCGAACAGGAAAAAAATCTGAACAGGCTTCGCCGCGACGTATATGCGTTTCAGGAATATACCCGCAACAATGATCTTCCGACCATCTGGGCGCATCCGCTGTATCACTATGCAACAAAAGATTTGCCTCCGATAGCGTTTTTCGACAAGATGCTCCTGCTTTTCGAGCGTTTTGAGATGCTCAACGGACAGCGCGATACATGGCAAAACCTGCTGGTTAAGGAATGGATTGAAAGTGTAACGCCCGAAAAAATAGACCGCTGCGCCCGACAATTTGGAATTGAGCCGGACAGGTATTGCCGTCATCCGTATCGCAAGTCTCTTTCGGGAGGTTCGGACAGTCATACGGGAATTTTTGCGGGATTGAGCGGGACGTACCTGTACATACCTGATTTGCAACAGCGTTTACAGTCGGCAAGCAAGTCGCAGCTCGCACTCGAAGCCATCAAAAACGGCGATATGATACCCTACGGTTCGTATCAAAATTCGGAGAAACTGACGATTTCGTTTCTGGATTATGTTTGCCAAATTGCCTTAAACTACAAAGACCCGGGTTTGATACGCATGTTGTTGCATAAAGGTGAAACTTCCGATAAAGTCATTTCGTTCATCGTCTCCAACGCATTTGCCGAATTGCAACGGCACAAGGTTACCATGTCGTTCATTGATTTGTTTCATAACTGCCTGCTGGGGAAAAAACCTTCGTTTATTAAAAAAATCACTGTCCCGACAGCCTATAAACCGGTTTTCGATGAAGCAGCCAAAATGGCGAAAGTACACAGGGATAATCAGTCCGAACTTCCGGAAAAATATTATCAGTCCATACTGTCCATAAGCAATCACATGAACAAACTGTTGTTTTCGCGTCTGACCGCCAAAATCGACAAGTTAAGGAACGAACCGGCGGAAACGGATTTGGAGGAAATCATCAACCGGCTTGAACTGCCGAGTTTCCTGCGCGTTTATACGGAATCTTCCAAAAGGAAAGGCAAGGCGGGATTCGACGTTAATAAATTTCTGGACGGATTGCCGTTCCCTTTCCTTGCCTCGTCGCTCATTTTGGCGGCGCATTTCACGAGCGCCAAAGTAATGTATAACACACGCCCTTTCCTGAAGAAATTTTCAGACAGTCTCGGTAAATTCATGCATCCCGAACGGGCGCTCGGCTGACCGACTCTTTCGATGATGAAAACGGGATTTCCATTGTTTTGCAAATGATACACAAGGAGATAAAAGAGCGTAATCTGCCGGTTGATATATTGGTATGCAGTAATACGTTCGAAAGCGACGACCATCTTGTCGTTTTGAAACCGGCATGCGAGATAGCAATGCCGCATGATTTCAATGGATACTTACGGATACCTGATATATTGGAACTTCACAATCTGTTTCATGAAAAAGAATACGACCGTATCGTCTGTTCCACCGAAGGCGTTATGGGTTTGGCGGCTCTGTACCTGAAACATGCCTACTCCGTGCCTGCCTTTTTTCATGTTCATGCGGATTGGGTGATGTTTTGCCGGAAAACGTTGAACTTCAGCAAGCACAATCAAAACCGCGTACGGCGTTTTCTGCGTACATACTATGGCGCTTTCGACAAGGTTTTCACACTCAATAACGACCGGAAGAAAGGTTTTACGGAGCACGGCATGGATTTTGACAATACCGGCTTGACCATGCAATATATTATGGAAACAATCGGTTTAAACAAACCGTGATAATCGCTCCTGCAAAAAGCCGGCGGCGTTTTCCATCCTCACCCCCGGCCCCTCTCCAAAATGGAGAGGGGAGGAATATGAGAGAGGGAGGGGCTGCCATACAGGAAGTACCTCACAATGAAGGCTGATGAGACTCCCAACTCTCATACAGGAGGCGTCTATGTCAAAGATAAATGATACATTTATTTATTGACAGTTCCTTAATGAATGAATATTCGAAAATAAAGGAAAAATGTACCGACAAAACCGTCCCTTTTTATGGAAAATGCCGTTACAGTTGCAACGGAACCCTCCCAACTTTGGGAAAACGCCGTTACAATAGTTTTGCCGTTTTCCCCGGTTCGGGATTCCGTTGTTATTATATGAACCGTTCATACACACGTCGTTTATTTAGGAACGTGAAATAAATAAAGTATGACGGTTTTGATGTCGAAGACATCGTATGTTTATAGAAAAAAGAGGTTGTGTTTCCATTCGACTCCGTCGGGGTCGTACAACGGACAAGACAAGGGGTTGAAACCCCTTGTTAAAAAAACATTTGACCTCTTCGAGGTCGAACTTCATATCTGTTATAAGTTTTTTATTTGCCATTCCATAATAACGGATCACCGGCAAAACCCTGTG
>JAISRX010000056.1 GCA_031273395.1 Bacteroidales bacterium
ACGTCTATGATGAAAGCAATCCGTTTTCATTCAAGCCGGGAGGTTTTATCGGCGGTGCGGGACACGGTCATACGTTCAAGGATAAATACGGTAATTATTGGCATGTAGCGACCATGAAAGTCTCGATACGCCACATGTTTGAGCGAAGATTGGGACTCTTTCCCGTTTTCATCTCGAAAAACGGACACTGGCATGCGCATACCGTCTGGACGGATTACCCGTTCATCATTCCGGACGAAAAGACGGATTTTGAAAAAAACGACGGTTTTGCCGGATGGAACATGCTTTCCTTCCGTAAACCGGTAACGGCGTCTTCCGCACTGGAAGGACATGAACCTGCCTTTGCCGCAGATGAACGGATAGAAACAGGATGGTCGGCACAGACCGGCAATGCCGGCGAATGGTTTCAGGTCGATTTGGGAAAAAACAGGGAAGTTTATGCCGTTCAGGTAAATTTTGCAGACCATGATTTCACCATGCGGGCGCCTCATCCTCTGTTTGCCTGTCAATATGTGGTAGAGGCTTCGGACGACGGTCAAAAATGGACGGTGATTATAGACAAATCGGCCGGGCAACAGGATGCCGTCCATGATTTAACCGTGCTTGCCCGGTCGGTCGTTACCCGCTATCTGCGAATTACCAACTGCAGGGAACTGCCGGGTAAATTCTCCCTGTATGATTTCAGAATATTCGGACAGGGCAAAGGCAAAGTTCCCGGAAAAGTGACGGGAATAAGCGTACAGCGAAATCCGGACGACCCCCGCCGCTTCCACCTTTCGTGGGACAAACAGGCAAACGCCGACGGTTATGTTGTTCATGCAAAGATCAAAGGCGGACAAACGGCACAATCCGTAATGGTGTATGACAACGAATTTGAAGGCGGATTTTTTAACCGCGATTCGGAATATGAGTTTACGGTGGAAGCGTTCAATGAAAACGGACGGTAAGCCTCCTAAATCTCCCTCCGGTTTTCTACCGGGCGAAGCATTCCTGACGGAATGCAGCAATGCTTACATCCCGTCAGGAATCAGGGCGTCATGTTTTTCTACCGGGCGAAGCATTCCTGACGGAATGCAGTTTCGGAAAAGCAGACCATTACAGGTTATTTATTTTTTATTACATAATGTATTTGTTTACAAAAATCATTTGAGAAGAAAAATACATAATGTATTTGTTTATAAAAACCGTTTGAGAAGAAAAATACACAGTGTATTTGTTTATAAAAATCATTTGAGAAGAAAAATACACAGTGTATTTGTTTATAAAAATCATTTGAGAAGAAAAATACATAATGTGTATTATCATTTAACCTGGAGATGCACAAATGGTGCGTCTCTACTCTCCCCCTTGAGGGGGAGTTGGAGGGGGCTGTATCTATTAAAATAAATTAATATGAAATTAAACACAATGAATTTACTAAAACAAACATCGCTAATACTCTTATTGTTTGTAGCGATCCTTTATCCTTGCCATGCGCAGGGAAATTATCAAGGCGAAAAGACTTCGTGGCACGGTTTCGACCGTTACGACTACGTCATCAGCGAGGCGACGCTGCAATTGACGCCCGTCAGGGCGACCGCGCAGGAAGGCAACGGCGTCAAGGCGCCCGAAAAAGATACGCGGCGCTGCATCGTCGTCGTTCCCAAACAGGCGGCTGCGGGAAATCCCTGGACGTGGCGCGGCTGCTACTGGGATCATGCTCCGCAGGCGGAAATCGAACTGCTGAAGCGTGGTTTCCACGTGGCGTACATCACCACCGACCCGGACGAAACATGGGATGTGTGGTACAAATTCCTGACGGCGGAATACGGGCTGTCGCCGAAACCGGCATTTATCGGCATGAGCCGCGGAGGTGCGAACGCCTATACATGGGGGACAAACCATCCCGACAAGGTGTCGGCTATCTGCGCCGACAATCCGGGACTGTCGCAGACAAGCCTGATGAAGATGGATCTGCTTGCCGCCAACGATGTGCCAATCCTGAACATCTGCGGCAGCATCGACCCGATTCTGCACAACACATACGCCGTTCAAAGCATCTATCACGCCAGTGGAGGACGTATGTCCGTGCTGATTAAGGACGGAACGGCGCATCATCCCCACAGCCTGAGCAATCCGAATGTCATTGCCGACTTTATCGAACGGAGTTTTAACGAAAAACCGCAGGACAAGCCTTCGTTCGTGCCGGAGAGATTCAGGAAGGGAACGTTTTACGGCACGAAGGTAAATTACGAATTTGCTCCGTCCGAAAAGGTCTGGGTAAGCAAGTGGGGTCCGTATTTCACCGGCAGTTACAACAAATATTCCTTCTCGCTCGAAGGCGTTGAAGGGTCGGTAACGGTGATTGTCCCCAAACAGGCGGCTGCCGGCAATCCCTGGATTTTCCGCTGCGATCAGCCCGACGGCAGTTCGGCTGTTGATCTGGAACTTCTGGCAAGAGGTTTCCATATCGTAACGGCTCCCGTGCCGTACAATGCCGACGGACCGATTCTCAAGCACTGGGATATGGTGTATGATTATCTGACAGGCAAAGGATTTTCGCCGAAGCCCGTACTGGCGGGACGCGGAGCGGCTACCGGAGAAATGTACGTGTGGGCAATCGAACATCCCGACAGGGCAGCCTGTATCTACGGTGAAAATCCGATATTGCGCTCATCGCTTGCAAAAGTGCAGCCTGCGGACAGTCTCAAGCCGCTGGCGTCGGCAAAAGTCCCGCTGATACACGTGTGCGGAAGTCTTGACCCGAACCTGAAAACGCAGACCAACGAAGTCAAAAAACGCTATGCCGGAAAAATGACCGTCATCGTCGATGCGGGGAGAGGGCATTATCCCCTCGAACCGAACGAACCGGCTAAAATAGCGGACTTGATTGAACAAACAATTACAAATTAAAAATTACGAATTACGAATATAATAATACACAACGATGAAAAAGATAAAATTTTATACACCGGTTATTTCGTGTATGCTTTTTGCATGCAATATCTTGTTTGCACAGAACAAAAATGCGGACATACTGCCGTATCCCGAATCGGCGGATGTTGTTTCGGTAAAGGATTTCGGAGCGAAAGGCGACGGCACGACGGATGATACCCAAGCCTTTCAAAAGGCGATGGATGCGTTCGGGACAAAGGGCGGGACGGTTTATATCCCGCGCGGTACGTATCTGCTGACAGGCAGTCTGAATGTTCCACAAGCCGTTACGCTGAAGGGAAGCATCGAATCCGTTCCGTCGCACAACGGAATACGCAACGCCGGACTGCCCAAACCGGGCGACGACGGCACAACCCTGCTGATTACGGGCAACCGCGGCAACGAAAACGCCGCCCCCTGCATCACCCTGAACACCAACAGCACCCTGCGCGGCGTGGTGATGTACTGGTCGCTGCAGGATCCGGAAAAAATCCCCGACGCCTATCCCTGGGCAGTGTCCATGAGAGGAAAAAATCCGGCTATACTCGACGTCGAAATGCTCAATCCCTACAATGCCATCGACGCATCGAAAAACGAACGGGCGCTTATCCGCAATATCAGCGGACAGCCGCTGCGACGCGGCATCTTCGTGGACGGCATCTACGACATCGGACGAATCGAAAACGTACACTGGAATCCGTGGTGGAGCATGAAACCCGTCCTGCTGAAATGGCAGAAGGAAAACGGCGAAGCGTTTATTTTCGAACGTACCGACTGGCACTACGTGCTGAATACTTTCTGCTTCGGATATAAAACGGGATACAAGTTCGGCGCAAGTTCGGGCGCTACCGGAGCATGCAACGGCAATTTCCTCGGCATCGGCGCCGACGCCTGCCACAATGCCGTGCTGGTCGAACAAAGCGCGGCTTTCGGACTGCTGATTACCAACGGCGAATTTGTCGCCATGGACGGAACAGACCCGACAATGGTGGTGGTAACAGACGCCAACCGCGGCAACGTGCGGTTTGTAAACTGCGCCTTCTGGGGTCCGTGCAATCAGAATGCGGTAATCGACGGACGAGGAACGGTGGGATTTTCCGACTGTATCTTTGTTCAGTGGGATAGAAACAGGGAAGGACGGGCTGCGATTCAGGCAAACGGCGGGTCTGTCGTCGTGCGCGGCTGCGACTTCGGCAGCGTCGCTCCGCAGGTCTCCATCGGCGCAAAGGTTTCCCGCGCCATTGTCAGCGAAAACACCGTCAGAGGAAAAGTAAACATCGTCAATAACGGTAAAAATACATATATCCAGGGCAATCTGGGCAGCGAAAATAGTGAACAGTGAATAATTAATAATGAAAAATATGAAAACATTCGTTAGGTCGGCAATTTTGCTGATAACGGTCAATTGCTTTTTTACGGTTTATGCGGCGGGAGCGGACAAACTGACTGCCGGGACTGCCAAGGTCAATATCACCCCGCCGAAACCCGGATATCAGGTACACGATTCGCTGTATGCGCGTGTGCTGATTCTGGACGCGGGCGATTCGCGCATTGCTTTTGTGGCGCTGGATTTGGGCGGTTACACGAATATCCCGCTTGCGGAAAAACTGAAAAGCAGGTTCGGGCTGAAAGAAGTGTATTTTTGTCCGCAACATACCCATTCTTCGGAGACGGCTCCCCGCGAATGGCTCGAAGAACGTGTCCTGTCGGCGATGGAAACGGCGTCCGGGAACATGTTTGAAGCCCGTATTTCCGGCGGACACCGCTATTTTCCGCAACTGAGTTTCAACCGTCTGATTCTTCGCGACGACGGACGCGCACGCGAATCGTGGCTCGGCGACGAGCATTACCGCGCCGTCAATCCCGAACGTATTCCGCACGGTCCGGTGGACAATGCCGTCGGCGTCATCAAACTGGAAGACGCGAGCGGCGCACCCCGCGTGCTGATGATGAACTATGCCTGCCATCCCGACGTGGCATGGAACAATTTCGAGATTTCGGCGGATTATGTCGGTTATGCGACCAGATACACCGAAGAGGCGTTCGACAATACGCTCGTCTGCCTGTTTGTGCAGGGAGGCGGAGGCAATCAGGCGCCGCTGTTCAAGGACGGCGGACGTACCGGTCCCGACGACCCGCGCCCCTCGAACTACGACCTGATCGACCGCATGGGCAAACTCCTTTCCATCGAAACGGTGAAGCTGGCAAAGGAACTGTATCCCAATCCCCACGACAAGCCCGGTATCAGGGTGCGAAGCGATTCCCTGCATTTCACCGGGCGATATGACAAAACGCTGCGCTACAACGTTCACTTTTCGGTGATTTCCATTAACGACAGGTATGTGATTGCCACCGTTCCGGGCGAACCGTTCATCAAGTTTCAAATCGACTGGAAACGGGAAATACAGCCGTATGCCGTGCCGTTTTTCTTCGGATATACGTGGAACGGCGGCAAATGGCCCATCTATCTGCCCGACGTCCGCTCGGCTGCCTACGGCGGTTACGGCGCCGACCACGGTCCTGACCTGATAGAGATCGGCGCAGGCGAACAGATAATGATCAAACTGCTGGAAACGTATTATCGAATGACGGGAGTGTTTAGGCAGTGATTAATGATTAATGGTTAATGGTTAATGATAAATGGTTAGTGAACAGTTTGTAATTTATAACTCATAATTTTTTTTACGTATGAAAACAAATATTTTATTTCTGTCCCTTATGGGATTTTTCCTCGCGACGGGCGGGTCGGCGCAAACGAACAAACACGCCAAAACGACGCTTTATCCGTCGTACAAAGGACTGATTATGGCGGGTTATCAGGGATGGTTTCGCGCTCCGGACAACGGAGTGATGTATCCCGACGAAACGAAAGTCCGCATTGACATGTGGCCCGACGTTTCGGAATATGAGAAAACGTATCCCACGGGATTGAAACATGCCGACGGTTCGACGGCGCGCTTTTTCAGTTCGACGGATAAAAGCACGGTCGATTTGCATTTTAAATGGATGAAGGACTACG
>JAISRX010000062.1 GCA_031273395.1 Bacteroidales bacterium
GACTTTGAAATAAAATTAAGTCCTGCCTTTTTCTCCCTTTGGTCGAAGAGCGTCAGTTCAGGCAGAAATAGGTATTTGTTGTGTCCGCAGGTCGCCCGCCTGCGGTTATGAAAATCAAGCCCTTCGGGCTAAACCGGCATACTTTATTTATTCCACATTCCTAAATATTAATTAACATGTATCACCAAACATCATGAGTAGCCATGAAAAGTCGAAACGGGAAAAAATCCCGTTCCTCCTGTTCAATTGATTAAATGATCGAATGTTATGCCGGCTGAATTGCCCCTGTGGGACAAACATCAGCACAAGTACCGCAATCCGTACAGATATCGGGATCAATTTTATAAATATCACCTTCGGAAATTGCTTCCAGGGGACATTCGTTGATACAGGTGCCGCAGGCAGTACAATCATTACTAATTACATGTGCCATATATAAATATTTAAAAATTATTTACAAAAGTATATGTTTCTTTCGATCGGGAAACATTTTTTATGGAAAAATATCAAAAAACCTGCTATTTTAGATTTAGTCTTGATAAAAAAACATATCCCAATGACGCTCGTAAAGGGCTTTTCGTATCTCCTCCCCATTAGCCTCGCAAAAATTTTAAACAATCGTTTTTTTTATTTGGAATAGAAAATCATTTTTTTTATTATCTTTGCGGTTAATTTATTTATTGGTATTATTACAAACAGCATGAGGGTATTATTTATAGCTCAAGAGGTTACGCCATACCTTCCTGAAACAGAGATGTCGGTTATCTGTCGCAATTTGCCGCAAGGTATCCAGGAACAAGGAAAAGAAATTCGGACATTTATGCCGAGATATGGCTGTATCAATGAGCGAAGAAACCAATTGCATGAAGTAATCCGTTTGTCGGGGATGAATTTGATCATCAGTGATACCGACCATCCGCTGATCATTAAGGTAGCATCTATCCAGTCAGCCAGAATGCAGGTTTATTTCATTGATAATGAGGATTACTTCGGGAGAAAGAATATTTTGTTCGGCGAAGAGGATGATTTTTTTCCGGATAATGACGAAAGAGCCATCTTCTTTGCGCGGGGAGTATTGGAAACAATACGCAAGTTGCGTTGGGTACCCAATATTGTGCACTGTCACGGCTGGTTTACCAGTTTGGTGCCGCTGTATGTAAAAAAAGCCTTTCGGGAAGATCCGCTGTTCTCCAAGTCAAAAGTGATCCTGTCCGTCTATAATGAAGCGTTTGACCATTTGTTCTCGCCCGATTTCAAAACAAAAGCGCTGATTGACGGCGTCACCAAAAAAGACGTTGCCACCCTGGCGGACGTCAATTATGTGGCTATTAACAAACTGGCTGTTAACCATTCCGACGGTTTTGTGCTGGTGGGCAACGCCGTCCATCCGGAAATAATCGATTATATCCAGTTGTCCAAAAAACCTTTTATCCTGCATAATGACAGCACATACATAGGAGACTACGGGGATTTCTATGACAGGATGCTCCGGTAAAAACGATTTTTTGTATCCGAAACCAAATACATGAAATACCTCAGCACCAATAAACAATCGCCCGCAGCTACACTCAGGGAAGCCGTCGTCAAGGGTTTGGCGCCCGATGGCGGATTGTACATGCCGGAAAATATTCCGCCGTTGCCTCAAAGCTTTTTCGATCGATTGTACGATATGGATTTACCGGAAATGTCGTTTCATGTTGCATCGCATTTTCTGGGAGAAGATATTCCACCCGCCGACCTGAAACAAATGGTGTACGATACGCTTGACTTTCCCATCCCTCTGGTGCATGTCCACGACAGGTTGTACACGCTCGAACTGTTTCACGGTCCGACGATGGCATTCAAAGACGTAGGCGCGCGTTTCATGGCGCGGCTGCTCGGATATTTCACCGCCCGCCGGCAACAGGAGATAACCGTGCTGGTTGCCACATCCGGCGACACGGGAAGCGCCGTTGCCAACGGGTTTTACAGGGTACCCGGCATACGGGTATTCGTGCTGTACCCGAAAGGACAGGTCAGCGCGATACAGGAAAAACAATTCGCCACTCTGGGCGGGAACATCACCGCCATTGAGGTCAACGGCACTTTCGACGATTGCCAGCGCATGGTCAAACAGGCATTTGGCGATGAAGAACTGAACGAACGCCTGCAGCTCACCTCCGCCAATTCCATCAACTGGGCGCGTTTGCTGCCGCAGTCGTTCTATTATTTCTGGGGCGTGGCGCAAATGGGCAAAAACGCCGGCAAAATCGCCTGTGCGGTATCCAGCGGCAATTTCGGAAACATTTGTTCCGGACTTATTGCCAAACGGCTGGGCTTGTCCATCAGCCGCTTTATTGCCGCCACCAACGTCAATGACGTTGTTCCCCAATACCTTTCGGAAGGAACGTTCAAACCCCGTCCGTCCGTAGCCACCATCGCCAACGCCATGGATGTGGGAAATCCGAGCAATTTTGCACGAATCGCCGAACTGTACGGACATTCGCACAAAAATATTTGTGCCGACATGGAAGGATTTGTATGTACCGACGATCAGATTCGCGCCACCATCAGGGAAGTGTACAGCCGGTGGAAATATCTTCCCGATCCCCACGGAGCCGTGGGATACAGGGCATTGAAAAGCTATCTGGATCAACACGCGGATCACAGCGGATTTTTTATCGAAACGGCGCATCCGGCAAAATTTACGGAAGCAGCGGAAGAGGCGACCGGCGAGAAAATCCGCCTGCCGGACAATCTTGCGCGTTTCGCCGGCAGAACAAAACAAGCCGAAGAATTATCCGCCGATTTTGAAATTTTGAAAACTTTTTTGATGAATTAAAAATATTTCACATATATTTGGCAAATATTTTGAAGAACAGATGATCTTGCATACGGAAAATTTAGTGAAGAAATACCGTAGCCGTACCGTTGTAAAAAACGTTTCGGTGGCTGTTTCACAGGGAGAAATAGTCGGATTGCTCGGACCGAACGGTGCGGGAAAGACGACGTCTTTTTACATGATCGTAGGTTTGATCACTCCCAATGAAGGAAAAATATTTCTGGACGACGCCGAAATAACCAAAGAACCCGTGTACCGGCGAGCGCAAAAAGGCATCGGCTATCTGGCGCAGGAAGCATCGGTATTCAGGAAACTGAGCGTGGAAGACAACATCAGATTAGTGCTGGAAATGACGCGACTTTCAAAAGCGGAACAGCAGGAACGGGTGGAAGTGCTGTTGCAGGAATTTGGTCTCAACAAAATACGTAAAAGTCTGGGCATACAGCTCTCCGGAGGCGAACGTCGCCGGACGGAAATAGCCCGCGCACTGGCGATCGATCCCAAATTCATCCTGCTGGACGAACCGTTTGCCGGCGTCGACCCCATTGCAGTGGAAGACATACAGTTTATTATCTCGAAGCTGAAAAAAAAGAACATCGGCATTTTGATCACCGACCACAATGTTCATGAAACACTGTCCATCACCGACAGGGCATACCTGCTGATTGAAGGAAAAATATTCAAGGCGGGAACAGCCCATGATCTGGCGGAAGACGAGCAGGTACGGAAACTGTATTTAGGTAAAAATTTTGAGTTGCGCAGGTATGATAATTAATTTTTTATAAATAGTCGATGAATTTTTTTGAAAACAAACAAAACATCTCTATCTTTGAGCGATATTTGAACGAGTATTCATGTAAATCTTTTAATCGTGGACGTAAGTAAGTATGTTTGTGGTTATTTGGCAAGTAACCCATCGGTGATAGTCCCGCATTTGGGACGGTTCACAGCCGTAGATAAGCCATCGGTTGTAATTGGCAGTGTTGTTTTGCCCCCTATCAGGTCTGTAGAATTTGACAATTCGGAAGATGACGATGATGGAAAACTGGTATCCTATATCAGCGGCAAGGAAGGTATCAGCCTCGCTGAGGCAAAAGACGCCTTGACGAATTTTTACAATGATATAACCAAAAAGTTGATCTACAACAAACCGGTTACGCTGGACAGCTTTGGCGTTTTGTCACTGGACACAAAGGGCGACATCATGTTTGTCCCCGATCCTCACCTGAGTATCCAAAAATCCGACACATTCGGATTAAAAGAAGTCAACCTGTCGCCATCCGCACCGGCAGTGGCTCCTTCTCCGCCGCCCGTGACGCCGCCGGTATATACCCCGCCTCCTGTGGTTCCGCCTCCGGTTACTCCGCCGGCATATACTCCTCCTGTGGTTACTTCGCCGGTATATACCCCACCGCCGGTTACTCCGCCGCCGGTATATACCCCGCCTCCTGTGGTTGTTCCGCCGCCGGCAGTTCCGCCTCCTGTGGTTCCGCCTCCGCCGGTTACTCCGCCGGTATATACCCCGCCTCCTGTGGCTCCGCCGCCGGCAGTATCGCAACAGGAAGCGTCCAAACCGTCTTTTGTACCGGAAGACAGCATCTTTGCATCCGCCAATGTGCGGGTACGCGAAAATACGGAACACCGCCGACCGACTGTCGAAAGACAGGAACCCGTGCCGCCGCCAAAAAAATCCGTGCCGCCGCCAAAACCGAGACAACCGGAAAGAAAATCCGCTGCCGGCGGAAGCGGTGCATTTCCCGTATGGATCGTGGTGATATTGCTGCTTTTGGGAGCCGCAGGCGCAGGAGCATATATCTTCTACCCCGAACTGTTCGGAATCGAAAAAAAAGCCGTCAATATCGGCGCCGTACAAACGGACACACCGGAAACAGATACTCCTCAGCCCACGCCGGCACAACCGGAAGTGACCGACCAACCGGAAGAGACTCCGCAACCGGAGCCGATCGCCCAGCCGGAACCCGTTCCGGAACCGGAGGTCACTCCGCAACCGGAAGTAACGCCTGTCCCCTCCACTCCGCAACCGCAGCTGCCGGCGTCAAAGCCTGTAGCAACCGTGAAGAAAGGCAATATCGGCAAAGGGCAGTTCCTGGTGATTGTAGGCAGTTTCTCAACTTACTCGCGCGCCGAAACGTATGGCAGGATGATAGGTACCACGGGGCTTACCTACGAAATTATTGATTTCGGAAAAGGTCGCGTGCGTGTAGCCGTTGCAAGCTATGACGACGTGATGGAAGCGCGCCGTCAGGCAGTTAACCTGCAATCCAACCCCTACTGTGAGGGAGCATGGGTATTAAGACGGTGGTAAACGGACTGTTGTAAAATACCGGAAACGGCGCACATCGAAGAATGTGTGCCTTTTCTTTGTTTTTAATGTTCCTCCGCCACAACAAACATTCATCCGCATGTACACCTTTTTTATATATGTATATTCCGTTGCAGTACGATGGCTTGCCGTTGCCGGCAACCCGAAAGCCCGGCAACTGTTCGGGGGACAAAAAGAAGTATGGCAACAGTCGGAAGACAAATTGCAGCCCGGCGAACAGCGTATATGGATACATTGCGCATCGGTGGGCGAATTTGAACAGGGACGCCCGCTGATGGAAGATATTCGCGAACAGTATCCGTCATACAAAATCGTGGTGACCTTCTTTTCCCCTTCGGGATATGAACTGAGGAAAAACTATGCCGGCGTCGATTATGTTTTTTACCTCCCCTACGATACGCCGGGCAATGCCAGACGTTTTGTCAGCCGCTTGCAGCCGCAGAAAGTATATTTCATCAAGTACGAATTTTGGCGGAACTATCTGCGCGAAATCAGCCGGCGACAAATCCCGCTTTATCTCGTTTCGGCAAACTTCCGCAAAGGGCAGGTTTTTTTTAAATGGTACGGCGGATGGTATCGCCGGCTGCTGAAAACATTCACATGGTTTTTCGTACAGAACGAGCGTTCGCGGATATTGCTTGCCGGAGCCGGATACCGTAATGTTACCGTTACGGGCGATACGCGGTTCGACCGTGTTTGCAGGATGGTAGCCCGAACGCAAAACCTGCCGCTTGTCGAACGGTTTGTACAGGGCAAAAAGTGTGTGGTAGCCGGCAGTATCTGGTCGCCCGACGCCGATATGCTCGTCCGTTATATCCGTGCCGAAAGCCGGCGTGAGTTGAAATGGATACTTGCCCCTCATGAATTGCACGAGGCACAACTGGAACAACTCGTGCAGACGATAGTCGCCGGCGGGAAAAGGGCAGTCCGCTATTCCCGGCTGACCGAGCCTGATACCGCCGCTAATGACGTGCTGGTAATCGACAACATCGGGATGCTCTCCTCGCTGTACCGCTACGGGACGGCAGCATACATCGGCGGCGGGTTCGGCAAGGGGATCCACAATATTTTGGAGGCGGCGGTATATGGTATTCCCGTTTTATTTGGTCCCGCATACAAAAAGTTTCAGGAAGCGGTTGACCTCTCCGGACAGGGCGGCGCATTTCCCGTTCAAGGATATGATGACTTTTCCCTGAAACTGAACGAACTGTTGGACGATCCCGAAAAATCGGCGCAAGCCGGAGAGATTGCCGGCGCTTTTGTCGCCTCCGGAAAAGGCGCTACCGAAAAAGTAATGCGGGAAAGTTTTCAAGAAGGGAGATAACCCCGACCACAGGAACTTTGGAGTTGTCATTAAATAAGTATATCAGGAGAACCACCCCCTGCCCCCTCCGGAGGAGAGGAATCCCCTGTACACAACGGGTAAGATTACAATCCCGGATGACGCGTTTATGTCAATAAATGATCTGTTTATTGATGGATAACTCCTTTGTTTTTATCCCAAAATGTCCATTAGCCGGTATCTCCCCCCTGTTGAACTTCGATGACATGGAACAGGTACGGCCTCGAAGAGGTGGCACGGCGATAGAACGCATGGTGATGGAAAATTCGACCCCATCGAGGTCGCACGGCACGTATAGCGTCCCCGATGCTATACTGCATCCGGTTGACCCCGCACTGCGCTTCGCTTGTACGGGGTTATCAAAAGGCAACCCCTGTCGGGGTTGTGCACAGCCCTGCATGGACGTAAAACGCCGCAGGCGTTACCCTTTGATTACACTGTATGAAATGCGGGGTACGACAGGCTAAAAAACACAAGACTATAACCGAGTGCAGTATAGTTGCTGTCCGCAGCGGCAACATAAGAACAGGGACGGGATGTGCATCACCGCGGGCGTGGCGAAGCGCAACCCGTGATTACCGATACCGTACCCGGCATTTGTAGATATATGGCATACCGAGTCTCTACAATAGACTTTCCGGGACTTCGGAAACCCCCACCGAACCCTCGACGGGACTTTCCGGGACTTCGGAAACCTTCACCGAATCCTCAACGGGACTTTCCGGAACTTCGGAAACCTTCACCGAACCCTCGGCGGGACTTTCCGGAACTTCGGAAACCACCACCGAACCCTCGGAGGTACTTTCCGGAACTTCGGCAACCTTCGCCGAACCCTCGACGTGACTTTCCGGAACTTACAACGCCTCTACAATTGCGCAGGCGTTTTGCCTGCATTGCCTGCTGTCAATAATTTGTCTATCTTTGGGCTTTTATTTAAAGAAGCCATGTTAGAAACCACCCGGTTGAATATCCCCGAAGCGGCGCGGAAGTCGCTCGAAGGAGAAGCCTTGCAGCGTGAGGAAGCCCTGCAGGTACTCGATTTGCCGCGTGAACGCCTTCCGGAACTGCTGGAGGCGGTTTATACCGTTCGCAGGACGTACAAAGGCAACAGAGTAGGGATACAGATACTTACCAATGCCCGAAGCGGCGACTGCACTCAAAACTGCGCCTATTGCGCCCAGTCACGCGATGCGAAATCCTCCCCTGGCGCCTACCGGCTTGTGCCTTTACGGAAGTTGCTGGACGACGGCAGTCTGGCGCAGCGGAAAGGGCTTTCGCGGCACTGTATCGGCTTGAGCGGCATCCGCTTCAGCGACCGCGAAATAGACGAATTTGCCGACCATGTGCGCCGTCTCAAACAGACCTCCAACGCCCATATATGCTGTTCCATCGGGTTCCTCACCCCGCAGCAGGCGCGGAAACTGAAGGAAGCGGGCGTAAACCGCATCAACCACAACCTGAACACCAGCCGCAGGTTCTACCCCGAAATCTGCACCACCCACACCTATCTACAGCGTCTGGAAAACATCAGGATGCTGCAGGAAGAAGGGTTTGAAATCTGCTGCGGAGGCATTGTCGGGCTGGGCGAAAGCAGGGAAGACGTGGCGGACATGTTTTTCGACATCCGGGCGATCCGACCGCAGTCCGTGCCGGTCAACTTCCTGATCCCCGTCGGGGGAACCGCTCTGGAAAAAGCAGACGTTTCGCCGCTGACGCCCGAATATTGCCTGAAAGTGCTTTCCCTGGCGCGGCTGATGATCCCGCAGGCAGACATCCGCTGTGCAGCCGGCAGGGAAATTTACCTGAAGGGAAGGGAAAAGGAGATGTTCCATGCCGTGGATTCCATCTTCGCCTCCGGCTACCTGACGGTCGGCGGGCAGAGCGTTGAGGACGCCATCCGCATGGTTGCCGAAGCGGGGTTCGAATCGAATGTAGAGTACTGAATACTGCTTTGCGTTTGCCCCGGCAAGGGGCTCCAATTCACATAAGATACTAAAACGGGTATCCTATCCCGAAACTGAGGTTAAAAATTCTCGGACGTTCCCAGCCGGGCGTCCGTTTGAATACCCATCCCCTGTAGCCGGCTGGGTCAAAGAGTTTCATCCCGCCGTCTATGCTGAGGATGAAATAAGTGAAATCGAAGCGGAATCCTATTCCGGCGTCCAGCGCTATTTCGCGGTAGAAGCGTTTGAAGTCGAAATCCGCGCCTGCCCGCTTTTCATCTTTGTGGGAGTCCCAAACATTTCCCGCGTCCAGAAAGAGCGCTCCTTCCATCACCCACACCAGCTTGAATCGGTATTCCAGATTGGCTTCCAGTTTTATATCGCCCGTATTGTTCGGATAGGCGGAAATGGAGACGCTGTCCCTGAAGGAACCCGGACCGAGGCTGCGCAGCCGCCACCCGCGCATGCTCATGGCTCCGCCGGAATAATACTTTTTTTCAAAAGGCATCGAAGCGAGGATCTTTCCGTCTTCCGACCGGGTGGTTGAGTTGCCGTAGGGCCATCCCACCCCCACAAACAGGCGGGTTACCAGCCGGTTGTTTGCATTGATGGTGGAATAGTTACGGATATCCACGTCGCCTCTTACAAACTGCGAATAGGTATTGTCCAGTATTTTGTACGGCTGTGCAGGGTCGGCGCTGCGGTCGGTCAGTCTGGAAAAGATGTTGAGCAGGAAGCCTGCGGTTTCCAGATTTGTCCTGATAAAGAAAAAATTATCCTTTTTCAGCTGCTGCAAATCCCTGCTGAAGGTGTAGTTGCCGGATACCACCATGTGCGTCTGGTAGCTGTTTTTCAGGTAGGGATACTTTTCCAGATACATGCCGTATGTTGCGTTCACATTGTCCAGCTGCACGTATTTTATGTCGATCGGTCTGATGGTATGCGAGATGATGCTGGAACCTCTCCAGTTGTATCCCACGGAAGTGCTGAACACGCTTCTTGTGTACTGCGGTCGGCGCTGGTAGTTGTACAGGATGGAAAATGCGGTTTTCGGATTGTATCTCCGGATGAACGAGTTGGGTTGTATGGGCAGCATGAACTTCGGGATGTTCAGCGTTGCCTCCGCCTCGTATTCCATTGCGGTTTTGAACTGCAGGGCGGCTTCCGTTGCCGAAACTGCTTCTACCATGCCCCGCAGTCGCAGGTCGAATATTTCGGCATGCCCGAACAGGCTTTTGTTCTGGTACAGCAGCCTGACGCCCCCCCCCAGATTTCCGTCCGAGTTGGTGCCTTCCAGATCTACCGTGTACGATTGCCTCATGAAGGGCAGCAGGTTGATCCGGCAGTCCAGTTCGCGCATCAGGGAGGCATTCTGACCGGGCGGTTCGGTAAATTCGATGTTTGCCTGCCTGAAGTTGTGCAATGACAGCAGATGCTGGTAGGTGCGGTTGACCCGGGATATTCGGAAAAGCGATCCGGGGAGAATGTGCAGCGACTGCGCTATGGTGGACGCCTTTACGGGGAAAAGGCGCGGCATGATGAATTGCACGGAGCCTCTGACGATGGTGTCGGTGGCGGATTTTCGGTGACGGTCTTCTCTCAGGTTCTGCATGTCCAGACTTGCATTGACGGTGAGCGACCGGATGGTGTACAGCGGGTAAGGCGTTTCTATCAGCTGGTTGTCTTCCGTTTGTTCGGTGTGCGCGCGGATGTTCATGTTCAGGCTCACCGTTCTGTTCCGGTGCGCCGTGTCGGCATTGAAGGTGATAAATTCTTCGGAGAAGCTGTAGTAGCCGTTCTCTTTCAGGTTGGTTTCTATCCGTTTGCGTTCCTTTTGCATTATTCCGGCGTCGAAAAGCATACCGGGGCGGATGAGCGAATGGATGGTGTCGCCGAAAACGAGGCGCGCCACGGTAGTGTCGGGAATGGTGTAGCTCATCCGGCTGACCACATAAGGCCAGCCGGTGGTGATGCTGTAAAGCACCGTGGCTTTCTGTTTTTTCAGTATCACCGTATCGGTGACTTTCGCGTAGTAATATCCCTGATTCCTGAGGCTCAATCCGAGTTGCTCCCTGCTTCTTTCCGTAAGGGTTTGCTGCCAAACGACAGGTTCTTCGCCGTTTTTGCGCAGCCAGTTGTTCCATTTGTTGTCCTTGTCGAGTTTCGATTGATTGTAGAGCCACAGGTGGAACCTCATTCCGAGAATTTTTTTGTTCGGTTTCTGCCGGACAAACGGCGTCAGTTTCTCCTTGCTGACGTTTTTATTGTCTATGTTTATGTCGAAGGAACGCAGGAGATATTCGTCCCGGGGCACATATTTTGTAGAGTTACATGCACATAACATGACAGCGAGCGCCA
This sequence comes from Bacteroidales bacterium, assembly GCA_031273395.1. Taxonomy (GTDB): domain Bacteria; phylum Bacteroidota; class Bacteroidia; order Bacteroidales; family UBA4181; genus JAIRLS01. Next base: position 10,809 of record JAISRX010000062.1, read on the forward strand.
CGGCAGTCAACCATCCTGTCTTTGATTTTCGGCTTATTCCCATTCTATGGTTGCGGGAGGTTTGGAACTGATGTCGTACACCACTCGGTTTACGCCACGCACCTTATTAATGATTTCACCGGATACCTTCGAGAGGAAGTCGTAGGGCAAGTGCGCCCAGTCGGCAGTCATGGCGTCGGTGGAAGTTACCGCGCGCAAAGCCACCGTATTTTCATACGTCCGTTCGTCGCCCATCACGCCTACCGAGCGCACGGGCAACAGAATGGCGGCGGCTTGCCACACCTGATCGTACAGGTTCCATTCGCGCAGCATCCTGATATAAATGTCATCGGCGTCCTGCAGGGTGCGTACTTTTTCCGGGGTGACGGCGCCAAGTACCCGGATGCCCAATCCCGGACCGGGGAAGGGATGCCGGTTGATCAGGTTCGGCGTCATTCCCAACTCGCGTCCTACACGGCGCACCTCGTCCTTGAACAGCAGGCGAAGCGGTTCCACCAGCTTCATGTGCATCTTTTCGGGCAATCCGCCCACGTTGTGGTGCGATTTGATGACGGTTCCCGTAATGGAGAGCGATTCGATAATATCGGGGTAAATCGTCCCCTGCCCCAACCATTTGATCCGGTCTAACTTCCGGGCTTCTTCTTCAAAAACGTCAATAAATCCTTTGCCGATGATTTTCCGTTTCCGTTCCGGGTCGGACACGCCATCCAGTTGCCGGTAGAAACGGTCGGCGGCTTTCACCCCGATCACGTTCAGTCCGAGGTGTTCGTAATCGCGCATGACATGCTCAAATTCGTTTTTGCGCAGCAAGCCGTGATCGACAAAGATACAGGTGAGGTTCCTGCCGATGGCTCTGTTCAGCAGTACGGCAGTGACGGAGGAATCCACGCCGCCCGAAAGCGCCAGAATGACCCTGTCGTCGCCCAGCTGCTGTTTCAGCGTTTCTACGGCTACCTCGATGAATGAAGCCGGCGTCCAGTCTTTCTTCATGTTGCAGATGCGGAGGAAATTGTCCAGAAACAGCGTTCCTTCTTCCGTGTGAAATACTTCGGGATGGAACTGTACGCCCCACGACGGTTCGCCGTCTATCCTGTAGGCGGCAACGGGTACGTCGGCGGTAGAGGCTATTGCCCTGAACCCGGGGGGTATCTTCGTGATGGTATCTCCATGCGACATCCACACGTGCGAATGTGCTTCGGCGCCTTTCAGCAAGGGGTCTTCCGCGTCCAGCGGCGTGAGTACCGCCCTGCCGTATTCGCGCAGGTCGCCCTTCTCCACCGTCCCGCCGGACAGCCATGCCATATACTGCGCCCCGTAGCAGATGCCCAGCACGGGATACTTCCCCCTGACGGCAGACAGGTCGGGCTTGAACGCATCGGGATCGGTCACCGAAAACGGGCTGCCGGAAAGAATAACGCCCTTCACTAAAGGATCGTCCGCCGGAAACCTGTTGCAGGGTACTATTTCGCAATATACATTCAGTTCCCGCAACCTGCGCCCGATGAGCTGTGTGGTTTGGGATCCGAAATCAAGAATGATGATTTTTTCGTGCATAACGAAGATTAAAGATAAATTGTGTCACTAAATGACAGGTGCAAAATTAAGTGAATTTATGATTTATCGCATACAAATACGGATAAATTTATTGCAGACAGCCACATCCCGCGTCCCTCTTTCGACGCAAAGGCACGCAGGGCTGTAACGAAAACCTGCGCAACTTTTGACAAAGACCTGCGCTGCTTTTGACGAAGACCTGCGCAACTTTTGACGCAAACCCGCGCAGCTTTTGACAAATACCTGCGCAGCTTTTGACGTAAACCTGCGCAGCTTCCGGCGCATCAAATGACGCGATGAACGCGGGGGCTGTTTCCGTGCCGTCCGCTTCCGCTACCCTGTTGATTTGCCCGATGATTGTTTGCGGCTCTATCTCCGTCAGGCAGGCGACGTCTTTCCGGTAGCAGGGCTTGTTCCCGTACACGGAACACGGGCGGCAACTCAAACTGAGCTGTACGGCGTTCTGCGGCAACTGCCGGTAGCCGTAAAA
>JAISRX010000028.1 GCA_031273395.1 Bacteroidales bacterium
CTTCGCTCCGACTACAATTAATAAAGTGTCGTCCCGAAGCGCGCGATCGCCTGCACGGAGACTCCCGCGGGCGTTTCAAAAAATATTTTATCAGAAAAAATATTTTTTTGATGCATAAAAAAAAATTGTATCTTTGGCGCAACATATTTTTTGCCATGAAGAGATTCTATTTTTTGTACCGGTTGTTCACCTTCTACCGCGACGGGCTTAAAAACATGACGACGGGTCGCACCCTTTGGGCTATTGTATTGATCAAACTTTTTATCATGTTTGCCGTTCTGAAAACGTTTTTTTTCCCGGATTTGTTGAATACGCGGTTCGACGACGACGAAAGCAGGGCAGCCCACGTCGGGCGGGAACTCATTGACAGGAATAGTCCGTAATGTAACAGTAATAAATAAAATCAGTAAATTAATCAATTAAAATTAAAGTCTATGGAATTGTTGGATACATCATTAGTCGATTGGTCGCGGGCGCAGTTTGCCCTGACGGCTATGTATCACTGGTTGTTTGTCCCGTTGACGCTGGGTTTGGGCGTCATTATGGCGGTGATGGAAACCTTTTACGTGCGAACGGGGAAAGAAGAATGGAAGCGTGCAGCGAAGTTCTGGATGACCATTTTCGGGATTAATTTCGCGATAGGCGTTGCCACGGGCATCATCCTCGAATTTGAGTTCGGCACCAACTGGTCGAACTACAGCTGGTTTGTGGGCGACATCTTCGGAGCGCCGCTTGCCATTGAAGGGGTGCTGGCTTTTTTCATGGAAGCCACGTTCATCTCCGTCATGTTTTTCGGATGGAAACGGGTAGGCAAAAAATTTCACCTGACCGCCACCTGGCTGACCACGCTGGGGGCTACCATTTCGTCCCTGTGGATTTTGGTTGCCAATGCGTGGATGCAGTACCCCGTAGGCACGGAATTTAACCCTGCTACGGTACGCAACGAAATGAACGATTTCTGGAGCGTACTGTTTTCGCCGGTAGCCATCAACAAGTTTTTCCATACCGTCATATCGGCATGGGTGCTGGGCAGCGTTTTTGTGATCGGCGTCAGTTCGTGGTTTCTGTTGAAGAAGCGTCAGGTGGACTTTGCCTTGAAGGGCGTCAGGATCGGAGCGGTTTTTGGTGTGCTGTCAAGCATCCTTCTGTTGACCACCGGACACGGTTCGGCATACCATGTAGCGCATCGCCAGCCGATGAAACTCGCCGTCATGGAAGGGCTTTACAGGGGAGAAAACGGGGCGGATTTGCTGGCTTTCGGCATTCTCAACCCCGCCAAAAACTGCAATGACGCCGCCGATCCGTTTCTGTTGAAAATTCCGGTTCCCGTACCGGGCTTCCTGTCATGGCTGGGATACGGGGACTGCAACGCCTTTGTGCCGGGCGTCAACGACATCATCGAAGGCGGCTATACCCTCGAAGACGGTACAATCGCCCTGTCGTTTGCCGAAAAACAGCAGCGCGGCAAGCAAGCCATACAGTCGCTTGCCGATTACCGCACGGCAGCGGAAGCCGGCGACGGGGCAGCGCTGACGGAGGCGGAAGCGCGCCTGAAAAAGGATTACGCCTTTTTCGGCTACGGATACATCGACAAAGCCGAAGACCTGATCCCGAACGTCCCGCTGGTGTTTTACTCGTTCCATGTCATGGTGGCGCTGGGGATGTACTTTATAGTGTTCTTCATCGCGGTGGGGATTTTGGCATACCGCAGGCGGTTTGAAAACATCAGATGGATGCAGAAAACCGCTCTCTGGTCTATCCCCCTGGCATACATTGCCGGGCAGGCGGGCTGGATTGTTGCCGAAGTGGGACGCCAGCCGTGGGCTATTCAGGATGTGCTGCCCGTAAACGCAGCCATATCGAATATTTCCGCAAGTTCGGTGCAAATTACCTTCTTTGTGTTTCTGACGCTGTTTTCTCTCCTGCTGGCAGCCGAAGTGGGCATTATGACCAAACAGATCAGAAAGGGACCCGAAGCGGAGAAGATGGATTGATCAACTTATATACGGTAAACAAAAAAATTAATCTTTTAAATACATACAATGATGATAACATACGAATTTCTTCAGCATTACTGGTGGTTTTTAGTATCACTGCTCGCCGGCATTCTGGCATTCCTGCTGTTTGTACAGGGGGGGCAGTCCATGATTTTTTCCCTGTCGAAAACAGAGGACGAAAAGCGATTGCTGGTTAATGTACTGGGGCGCAAGTGGGAATATACGTTCACCACGCTGGCTACTTTCGGCGGCGCTTTTTTTGCCTCGTTTCCGCTGTTCTATTCCACCAGTTTCGGCGGCGCTTACTGGGTATGGATTCTGATCCTGCTCTGTTTTGTCCTGCAGGCGGTTGCCTACGAATTTCAGTCGAAACCGGGAAACCTGTTCGGGCAACGTACCTACAGGGTGTTCCTGTTTGTCAACGGATTGCTGGGTACCGTACTGATAGGAGCGGCTATTTCCACCTTTTTTACAGGCTCCGACTTTCTGGTAAACAAGGGAAATCTTACCAGGGAACTGATGCCGGTGATCAGCTCGTGGGGCAGCGGATGGCATGGTCTGGATGCGGCGCTTCCGGTGGGCAACGGCACACTGTCGGCTTGCCTGCACAACCTGAGCCTCGGCATCGCCGTGTTTTTTCTGTCGCGGACGCTGGCAACGCTGTATTTCATCAACCGCATCAGCCATGCCGCTCTGGAAAGCCGTTTGAACAGGACATTATGGATCAATGCCGTTCCCTTTGTGGTATTTTTCCTTGTTTTTACGGTCTGGACACTGCTGGGCAGCGGCTATGCGGTTGACGGCAAAGGCACGGTATCTCTCGTGCCGTACAAGTATTTCATCAATCTGGTGGAAATGCCGGCGGTGCTGGCGCTGTTTCTTTTGGGCGTGGTGGCGGTGCTGTACGGCATCGGTATTTCGCTTTTCTGCCGCGCCTGCAGAAAAGGCGTCTGGTTTTCGGGCGCCGGTACGGTGGCAACGGTGTTGAGCCTGTTACTGATTGCGGGCTACAACAATACAGCTTTTTATCCGTCAAGCACCGACCTGCAAAGTTCGTTAACCATTTTTAACGCTTCGTCGAGCCGGTACACGCTGACGGCTATGTCGTGGGTGTCGCTGCTGATACCCTTTGTACTTGCCTACATCGTTCATGCATGGTGGTCGCTGGAAAAGAAACAGGCTACCATAGGCGATATCATAGACGACGGACATGCCTATTAATTGAATATGGATGATTGATAATTGAATTGAAAATCAATTGAAGCAGCGGGCAGCCCGAACATCTGCCTGCTGTTTTCATAAAACATCGCAAAATGCAAATACACCGCCTGATATTTAATCCATACGAAGTAAATACATATATCATATCCGATGCAACGGGTCAAAGCATCATCATCGACCCCGCCTGCTGTTCTCCGGAAGAGCGTACCGTCCTGCAATCGTACATTGAGCAGCACAGGCTGAACCCCGTGTGGCTGATCAATACGCACGGGCATTTCGACCATGTAATCGGAAACGCCTTTGTGTGCGGGACGTGGCAGGTGAAAACCGCGGCGCATCGCAGCGATCTGTTCCTGATGGAGAAGGCTTACCGGCAGGGTGAAACCTTCGGCTTTCCGGTGGAACCGCCGCCCGTTCCGGAAGTGTTTTTTGAGGATGGCGACGAACTGACCGTGAACGACGTAAAGATGACTTTCCGTCATATTCCGGGACATTCTCCGGGGAGTATTGTGATAGCGCTCCCGGAAGAAAAAAAGGTGTTTGCCGGCGATGTGCTGTTCAACGGCAGCATTGGTCGCAGCGATTTGCCCGGCGGAGACTACGACCTGCTGATGGACGGCATCACCCGGAAACTCCTGACTCTGCCACCCGATACCGCCGTTTTTCCCGGTCACGGACCGGCAACCTCCATCGGCGAGGAAATGCTGCACAATCCTTTTTTAACGAACATCCAAGCCCCAAACCCATGAACACGGAAATACTGGAATGTGACTATTCCGACCCCGAACACCTGAATGCCGTTGTGCGACTGTTGAACGCATATATCGCCGATGAAATGGGCGGAGGAGCGCCATTGTCCAAACGGGACGAACTGCACCTTGTGGACGGATTGAACAGCCATCCCACCGCTATCGTATTGCTTGCGCGGACAGGGGATACCTTTTCCGGGATGCTGGTAGCATTCGGAAACTTTGCCACCTTCACCGCCAAGCCCATGATCAATATCCACGACCTGATCGTATTAAAGGAGTTCCGGACGCAGGGCATAGGACGCCGGTTGATGAACGCCGTTATTCGCAAAGCGGAAGCGACCGGTTGCAGCCGGCTGACACTGGAAGTACGGAATGACAATGTCATAGCGCAACAACTGTACAAAGAGCTTGGATTCGGCGAAACAGACCCGGAAATGTATTACTGGCGGTTGGAATTGAAAACGAAAAATTGAAAATGCGGCGCCGGAAGTGAAAAAACGGCAGTGGCAACGCATACAGGAACGCAAAATAAATAAAGTATGACGCGTTTTTAGCCCGAACGGGCTTGATTTTCATCACCGCAGGCGAACGACCTGCGGTGAAAACAAATACTCATTTTCCGCCTGAAGAATAAAAAACTCATCCCAAATTGTGATAGTGTCATATTTTTATTGATATAATCACAGGCAATTTGAAAGCGTCGTCGATATTCCGTTAAAGACAGGGAGCATTTGATTTGTTTGAGTGATATTGTTGAGTCGTGCTTTGGTAAATACAAGGAACTTGTCAAGAACAATAATATGGTAGTAATCAGTGATTTATCATTATGTATATCTGCCATTTTGGGAGAATGTACGGATATAAAGGGATGCTTTGAAAGAATCAGCGATATTGGTCTAATGGACAAAATTGCGCCTGAAATCGTTATAATAAATTATAATTCATATCTTTACATGATTTAAAATATATGAATGAAAAATTTGCATTTATTATAGTTCTAAAATCACGAAGAAAAAATGGTTCTATAAAGGATTTCAGTGTTGTAAATGTTGTTATAGATGGTTTTTTTAAGGCATAATGTTCTCTAAGTATATCAAAAATGGATTGTCTTTTTGCATCCTTTTTGAAAACTCAGGCGCAATTTTGGACACTTGACCCAAAATTACAACTTTCGGGCGACCTGACAACGGTCTCCCTTTTTTATGCGGAATAATTTAGTCGGTCAGTAGTGAAAAAATAATATTATCTTTGCAGGATAAAACTGTAATTCATTAAAAATGAGGACAAAAAATCCGTAGTCCCCCATAGCGAGTAATTTCAAAATCGCATCTCGCTGTAAATAAGAAAGCGGCACTTTTGCAAATGCCAAGTTGGGTTAAAATTGCTGTGCAAATCCACGCGAGGTGAAAGTCTGCAAAATAAAAAAATTGGCAGAATTTAAAAAAAAATTTGGCAGTTTGAAAAAAAGGCAGTACTTTTGTCGAATAATTATTCAATCAATAAAAGTATGATTATGCGAAACAGGAAAATTATTATCATAGGTGGCGGAGTGTCGGGT
>JAISRX010000157.1 GCA_031273395.1 Bacteroidales bacterium
AGTCGGTAGCACTGTAGCCTTTCTCGAAATCCGTCAATCGCAGGGAAATGCTGCCGGAGCCGATTTTGCCGACAAACACGATTAATTCGCTGTCCCTGTCGGTGACGCATATTCCCGTAGGATTGTCAAGCAGACTGTACGTGCTGGTTTTGTTCTTTCGCGCGGCGGTTTCCGGATTGGGAAAGGGTTTGTACTGCTGTATTCTAAATTCCTTCGGGTATGTTTTGTTGAGCAGCGCGGTTGCCAGATTCCGGAAAAAAGTATTCCTGATCGTATCTATATCCTGCCTGCGAACGCCGGAGCGGAGTTCGCAGCAGGTTTCGTCGGTAAACACTTTGGGTATGGATGTTTGCCTGTTCTTCGCATAGAACATCATTTCGGCGCAGCTGGCATAATCCTTTCCGTCGCCCATGCCGGAATTGATTACAAAACGCACAGTAACGGGCGATTTCAGACCTCCCGAAAACCTGATCACGGACGGCGAACCCTTCCCTTCAAAATTGTATTTCCCTGTCCTGACAAATTCGGGCTTGGCTGCCGTTGATACCCACACCTCGATTTCCATGAAATTCCCGTTACTCCCTCCGTCGGAACGCGGATAATATACGAGATAATCCAGCACGTCAACGTTTTGAAAGTGATAGTTCAGGGTTACGGGGAATACGGTGTTGCTCCACGACGAATGATACAGGCTCGCCATGTTGCCGTCGATGGATTTTCCGGCGTCCTCTCCCCACTGCGCGCTTGAGGCATCTGCCGAACTTGCGGCAATTTTTATGTCGGGAACGACTGTCGGATAGTCTTCGCCCGGACTTTGCCGTGCTTTCGCGGATGCTGCCGTCAAAAACAGCAGAATCAAAAAACAATAAATTCTACCCATAACATAATCTTTTTCATTAAATTAAACAATAATAATGCAATATTGCACTGTTGCAAAGATATAATAATTTCATCAGGTTTTGGTTGAAACATCCGTTTGGAGGAGGCATTTATCCTTGTGAAGCGTCACGCCACAGGCATTGTAGGAAAATAAAGGTCATAATTTTTCCATCATCTGCCCGCCGTTGCAGAGATGTAGTCCGAAGGTTTGCGAGCCGGCTCCGAAGGGAAATGCACCCGTTGTAATCCCGCTTTCCATTATGCGGTAACGCCGTTTTCCCTTATCAGGTAGCGCAGCCTGTTTGATTTTATGATCAACTCCCGCAATAACGTAATAACGCAATCATGATCTTCCGGCGGTTTCTTAGGCTGACGGACGGCAAAATATCCTGCAATAATTTTTATCATGATAAATTTGCTGCGGTTGCTTCGGGAAAATGTCTTTTTTGACGGATTTAAAGGTAAAAATTTATTTATTGTTGGTAGTTATGGCTCATACTGTGAACTATTTATAAATACTCGATATATCATGATCAATTTATCATCCGTTTTTTATCTTCCGCCTTTTCCAACTCTTAATTGCTGATTTCTAATCGGATGTGGTATGGGAGGGTGGCTTCGGGAAAATAACGGCATCATTTTTTTTTTAATTATGATGATTTTTTGTACGCCATAATTTTTTTTTTGTTTACATTTGCAGAAAATTAAATTAAGCCGACATGATAAAAAATATTGTCTTATTTGTATGCCTTTTAGCGGGCATATCCGTTTATTCTCAGGATAATCCAAAGATTAATCGAGATCAGATTTTGTTGTTAGCGGAAGATACCAAAGCGGTGAAAACCAATCTGAAGCAAGGTGACAAGTATTATAAAAAAGGCTTGTATGATGCAGCCTTATCGTATTACATGAAACTATACCATATAATAAAGGATCATGCGCCGCTTAATTATAAAATAGGTGTGAGCAACCTGTACGGTATCAATCCGAAAAACGCGCTGAACTATTTCAATCAGAGTGATCCGTCGGTCACTGCCGACTATTATTTCCGGAAAGGGGTTGCCCTGATCTATCAAAATCAGTATGAGCAGGCAAAAGAGGCGTTTCATCTGTATCTCGAATCGCTCACCCCGCGTCGCCGGCAGAGAGCGTCGGACATGATCGACCGCTTCATTGCGATATGCGATTTCTCGGAAACCGCCTTGCGCGATTCCATACCGGTATTCATTGAAAACCTGGGACCCAACGTGAACAGTTTTTACGATGAGTACAGCGCCATAGAAACACTGTATCCCACGCAGCGGCTCTTTTTCACCTCGCGCCGCCCCAAAGACAGCGATCCTGACATTACCGACCGTTCCCAACACAAGGAACTTATTTTGTATTCGCCGGAGTTCATCAACGGAAAGGCAAACGAAGCGCAATCCGTTTCAAAAACAGGATCGGGCAAGCACTTGAGTATTGCCGGAGGGAATACGCAGGAAAGCACATTATTTTATTACCGTTCCAAAAAACGTTTCGGCGACATTTACCGCGTCCGGTTTAAGGAAAACGGCATTTCAAGCAGCGTCAGGAGGCTCAAGAAAGGAATCAGCAAAAAACCCAGCAAGGAAACCTCCATCACCTTTGCCGCTAACGGCGACGCCTATTTCATATCCGACCGCATGGGCGGAGAAGGCGGGAAAGACATCTGGTATTCGCAAAAGAAAGGCAAAAGAACCTACAGGCGGGCTAAGAATTTGGGCAGCAGCATCAACACCCCCCTCACCGAAGAAGGAGTGTATGTGACGCCGGACGGAAATACGCTCTATTTCTCGTCGAACGGACGTCCCGGACTGGGCGGGTTTGACGTATATAAAGTACAAAAGGAAGACGGGATATGGGGCGAACCCGTCAATATGGGCTATCCCATCAACAGCCTTGGCGACGACCTGTTTTACCGCCTCACTTCCGACAGCACCATCGCGCTGCTCTCCTCCGAAAGAAGCGGCGGGTTCGGAGGGTTGGACGTTTACACGGTAAGAACCGATTTGAGCATTCCCTTTGAATTGTCGGGCAGCGTTACGGACGCGGCTTCGGGCAAAAACCTTGCTGCCACCGTCAAACTGTTTGACCGCGCGCATAATTTGCCGCTGGCAACCGCAAAAAACGACTCGGCGACGGGAAAATACCTCATCAGCATGGCAGACACGGGCAGTTATTACCTGCAAGCCGAAGCGATGGGATACCGCAGCGTGACGGAAGATTTGGCGAACCCGCAGCAGCGGCATGCCAAAGTGGAGAAAAATTTCGCGCTCGAAAAACTCCTGCATCCCTTCTCCCTCACCGGACACATCACCAACCTGAAAACGCGCAAGCCCGTGCATGCGGAAATCATCCTGAAAGCCGCCGGGAAGGACGAAGAACTCTACAGGGCGGTATCGGATGAAAATACCGGATTTTACGCCATTACGCTGGAAGACAAGCTCAATGTGGATATTACGGTGAAGGCGCCGGATTATTTCGACCACAACGAGCAACTCCTGCTGAAAAACATCGCAGGCGCGGAAGGGCGCAAGGATATTTCCCTGCAAAGGAGCGTCATCACCTACACGCTCTCCGGAGTAATCGCCAACGAAGAACGCCAGCCGGTGAAAGCCTCCCTGAACATCACCAAAACAGGCGAAGCGCAAACCGTGCAGACCCTTGAAGCGGATGAAAACGGGAAATACGAACTGACCACCACCGACGCCGGTCCTTTCCTGCTGGAAATCACCGCGGAAGGATATTTCTTTATCAACGGGGCGGTACGTTTCAGCGACGACAGTACGCTGATTGTCAAGAATTTTACCATGCAGAAAATGCAGAGCGGCGCCAAGATTGTCATCGAAAATATCCTCTTCAACACGGGTAACGCCACCCTGCGTCCCGAATCGTTTGTGGAACTGAACAAATTAGTCAATCTGCTCAAGGAAAATCCGACCGTCAAGATAGAAGTATCAGGGCATACCGATAACGTCGGTTCGGCGGCGATGAACAAGAAGCTCTCCAAAAACAGGGCGCTGGCGGTAAGGAATTATTTGCTCTCGCAGGGCATCGTTACCGACAGGGTGGAATATGAAGGATACGGCTTCGACCGTCCCCTGATGCCCAACGATACCGAAGAAGGACGGGCTGTCAATCGCAGGGTGGAAATTGAAATTTTGGATTAATCATAAAAAAAAGTAAAAATAAAATGAAAACAAAAAGATGCGCATGGTTTGCGGTTGTTTTGGGTAGTTGCATGGCGCTCGTTTCCTGCAAGGAAAGCGACGTGGTGTACAGTACGGATACAGAGGGTAAGGAGTTTCGTTCCATTGAACTTGCCATTCCCGTCGGAACGGTCACCGTGCCGCTTTACGAAACCATCAAAAACAAACTGAACACCACCGATGATATCCACACGGATGAGCACGGAGTGATGTATATAGAATATGCACAGTCAGATTCAATCAGCTGGACAGAAGAGATTGGGTTGGATGAAGAAAAGTTACACATGGAAGCGATGCTTGATCCTACTGACTTGGGTAGTTTACCTGATGATTTTCCAATACCAGATGTTACAGGGTACACATTTACACATAGTGGCGAACAATCCGTTCCATTGGTTACCAGCGAAGAGAATTCCTATGTGACCAGAGTGTCCTTTTCCGGCGGAAACCTTGAATTTGACTTGCCTAGTGAGTATTTCGACGGACAAATTAACATTTCCATTCTTGGATTGAGAAAAGGCGAGGCTAGTTTTTCTGAGGAATATATTTTGTCCAATGGGAATGTGTCACCTTCGCCTGTTGTTGACCTGTCCGATTATGAACTTTCTTCCGATGATGTCACGCATGAATTTGGCATAAAATACGATTTTGCACTTAATTCCAGAGGCAATACAAGTAATGATATAACAATCAGCGCTGACTTTGTTCCGGTGGTGAGCAGTCTTTTCGGTTATTTTGGAAGTACCAATAAAGACCAAATCACCGCAGGCGATACTATTGCTTTCGACCTGTTCAAAGATTTTCAAATCAACAACAGGTTCAGTTTTGAGGACATTCTCCTCACCATCGACGTTTCCAATAAATTAGGCATACCGATGGCAATTAAAGGAAAACTGGAAATGCTGGCAGGAAAGCAAGAGGTACCGGATATGATTAAGTTGAATGAGGCGCTTGATTTTGATATAATCGCCGCAACTCAAACCAATGGGACGGTGACGGCAGGAAAGACCCGCGTTGAAAGAAAGGCAACGATCAATCTCGGCGGTTCCGAAAAGCCCGACGCGCTGGCTTTTGTAGTCGGCGGAAGTATCAATCCGGCTGGACCCACGCCCAATTTCCTGATTAAGGAGGACGGCAAGGATAATCTGGTGAAGGTGGATTTGAAGTTGCATGTTCCGTTCAAATTCAAGACGGATAATTATGTACGGAATGATACCGTGAGTTTTGATTTCAACGACATGATCAAGGAAAAACCCGAAATCAGCGAGTGTCTCGACGAAGCGTCGCTGGGGTTGAGCATCGACAACGGTTTGCCGTTCAAGGTTTTGCTGGAGATCATCGCCATTGACGGCAAGGGCAACGATGTGGAAAATCTCACCGAGCCTGCGCTGGAAATCAAATCGGCTGAGACGGACGCCACCGGCAAAGTTGTTGCGCAACAACATTCCGAGCTGACCCTCAAATTAACACAGGCACAAATCAAGAAATTCAAGGATCAAGAGGTCAAGCACCTGATCCTGAGGAGCGGGCTGAGTACCTCCGGCGAAGGCAGTTTCGACAGCAAAAAAGCCGTCGTACTGGACAACACCGAGTCCCTGAAGATTGGCGTTTCGTTACGTTCCCAAGTGCATATCATACCTAAACTATTTGATTAAATCATCATGAAATTGAAAAGCATATCCTGTTTATTTTCGATATTGTTGGGCGCAGGCGTGAGCGTACAGGCTCAGGAGCCAATGTCGCTCTACTTCATGGAAACCGTTCCGCAAACGAGCCGCGTCAATCCGGCTCATCGTCCGCGCGGCAATGTGTTTGTTTCCCTGCCGTCGGTCAGTTTCAATTTTCGCGGCGACCTTGCCGTCAGGGATCTTTTGCAGCAACAGGGCGACAAGTGGTATTTGCCGATAGAAAAGCAGTACGACTACAGCAAGCTGTACAAAGCCATCGGCAAACGCTCGACCATGTTCAACATCAATGCCGAGATAGATTTGCTTGGGTTCGGGTTTCGCGCCGGCAAAGGCTATGTCACCTTCGGCATTTCGGAACATGTAGCCTCGACGGTCGGCTTGCCGTCCGACCTGTTCAAGATCACCGAGCGGGGCTTTCCCAACAACAGCACGCTTGATTTTTCCCCCCTGCGGTTGCAGGCAATGGCATACAAGCAGTATCTGCTGGGCTACAGCCGTCCCGTCAACGAGAAGCTGACGGTAGGCGCCAACCTGAAGGCGCTGTTCGGACAGGTAGCCGTGGCGACCGACATCCGCAAGTTCAACCTCAATACCGGCGACACCGAGTGGAGTTTTGACGTGGAAGGCGATGTGTACGCCTCGATGCCCGTGACCGTCACCAACAATCCCGACAAGGATTTTCCGGAGATAGAGGAGCAGAAGGATCTGGAGGTGAAGGATTATATACAGAAATACGCCATGTTTTCCAATCCGGGTTTTGCGATTGACCTGGGCGCCAGCTACCGGTTCGACGAACGGCTGACAGTGTCGGCTGCTTTGAACAACCTCGGCTTTATTTCATGGAATCAGGATTTGGGCGGTCTCACCTTTCAGGGAAACTATCCTTTCCGGGGAATCAACTATGACGCTTCCACAGATGACGGGGACGGTCCGTTCGATGCTCTTGTCGACTCGCTGGAAACGACGATCGACTATTCCGGTACGGAAGGCAAAAAATTTACCACCACGCTTGCCCCGTTGCTGTACGTGGGCGGAAGCTATCGCCTCACGCCCGCCATCTCGGTAAGTTTGCTGTCGCGCACCGCCTTCTGGAAAAAGGGAGTCCGTCAGAATTTCAACCTGTCGCTCAACCTGCAACCCTACAGTTTCGTGGCTTTCAACATCGGGATAAATTCGCAGATCAAGGGCAACACCTATTTCGGAACAGGCTTTTCGATCTATCTGGGACCGTTGCAGTTTTATTTGCTGAGCGACTATATTCCCGTGCGCTATTCAACCGTCACCATAAATGAGGATAAAATACCGTTTGTCCCCATGCGGCAAAAGGAAGTTACCTTCCGGACGGGACTGAACCTCGTCTTCGGCAGGAAGGGCTACGTGAACAGACCCATGCTGGATTAGGAAAGGGGATTTTTCGTAAAAATAAATAACGTCTTTGCCGCGTTTCTACAGCGGCAAAGACGTTTGTTTGTTTGCACATCTTCCATACATGCGACAATTTGAACGGCGAAGCCCTCGCCGAAGGTAAACTCCCCCCTTGTCGGGAAAGAGTCAGGGCGGATTCAACCGTCAAAACAACCTCTTTCGCGCCTTTTCCGAACTCCGCTTCCCCGCAGGGAATGTAGAGGAGCTTTCCATGCCGGCGGAAAAATATACGGAAAAACGTCTCATAAAAAAGCGGATGATTGGAAAATTATATTACCTTTGCCCACTGAAACACAAAAAAAGTTGTTTTGTCAATGATCGAAAAAAATGCGGCGCGACAAACCCTGAAGTTCAAACTGGATGCACTGCTTGATATTACTCGTGCCATCAACGATAATCAGCCCATTGAGGTATTGCTGGAAAACCTTACCAACATCCTGTGCGTACAGCTCAGGATAGGCAAGGTGGTCATGTTTAAAACCAATCATCTCAACCGGCTGGAATGTATCCTGAATGCCGGCGCATCGCAGGAGCTGGTCGGCAATATGGACGTGGACAAGGATTTGCTCCCCTGTACCGAAATTACCTTCATCGCCTCGGAAGAAAACCGTCTGCCGGGCTTCGACATCATTATTCCCGTGTATAACAACAACCTCCCCATTGCCTACGTACTCATCGGCGACATTGAGGAAGAGATGGAAGGACTCAGCCCCGTGATCAAGCACCTGCAATTCATACAGACCATTTCCAATATTATTGTGGTAGCCATTGAGAACATCCGTCTGTTTAAGGAAAGCCTGCATCAGGAAGCGCTCAAAAAGGAGTTGGAACTCGCCTCGCAGATGCAGTCCATGCTGGTGCCTCACGCCAAAGACCTTCCCCACAACGCACATATCCGTATGGCAGCCTTCTACAAGCCCCACTATGAAGTGGGTGGCGATTACTTCGACTGCATCCGGATGGGAGAAAACGAAGTGGGATTTTGCGTTGCCGACGTTTCCGGCAAGGGAATGGCCGCCGCCCTGCTGATGTCCAATTTTCAGGCTACCCTGCGCGCCCTGTTCACGCCGGACATCTCGATGGAGCAACTCTTGCAGAAACTCAATAAACGGGTATCCGACAACGCACAGGGCGAAAAGTTCATCACCCTGTTCATCGCGCGCTACAATTACGTGACCCGCTATCTGGAATACGTCAATGCAGGACACACGCCGGTAATCCTCTTCCGGAAACGGTGCAAAAAGATGGAACTGCTCGAAAGTTCCACCGTTGCGATAGGAATGCTCGATACGATCCCCTACGTCAATGTAAAATATACCACCATACGCGAACACAGTTTGCTGCTCTCGTACACCGACGGGATGGTGG
>JAISRX010000184.1 GCA_031273395.1 Bacteroidales bacterium
AACGTTGTCTCCCTTTTATAATACCGGATTTAACGCTTTTACCGCATGAACATTTTGGACAATTCATATGTTATTATTTTTCTGCAAAGATACAAAAATATATTTAATTAGCAATGCCTACCGACGATATGGAGATTATCGGCTATCAGGATCCCGATTTCGTGACAGGAATGACCAATACCTTTAAATACGGGGGATTTACCTTCAGTTTTTTCCTGACTGCGGTACACGGCGTCACGCGATATACCGATTACCTCAATACGTATTCTTCCGGAACTGCCAACATGCGCAAGCGCGAATGGTGGACGCCGGAAAATCCGATCAATACCTATCCCGCCAACCGCGACGATTCCAATTACGCCAGCGTGATCTATTTCGGCAAACGAAACGATGCGTCCTATCTGCGTTTGAACGATGTAACGCTGTCGTATCAGTTGCCCGGCGAGATGCTGAAAAAATTGAAGCTCAACCGTCTTGAAGTCTTCTTCAATGCGAAAAATCTGGCAACTTTTACCAGTTATATCGGACTGGATCCGGAAATCACCAGCGATTATTCCGTTCCGTTAACACGGTCGTATATCTTTGGTTTGCGCGTGGGATTATAAATTAATTATCAAATTTCAAATAAGAAAAACATGAAAAAATACATTCATTTCATTTATTTAATGCTGTTGCTGGGGTGCATTGCTCCGCTCAACAGCTGTGACGAGGAAGCCTTTTTAAAGGAAAACCCGAAGGACGACAGCTTTGCCGAGAATCTCTTTACCGATTACAACGGTTTTCTGTCGGCAAAATATGCCCTGCTGAACGTTCCGCGACAGGAACGGCGGGAGATGATCCAGTCGGCTGAACTTGGCCTTATCTGGAAAATAGGCACCGATACAGGCTATGCGAACACCGAACTGTCGTGGACGCGCGGACTGAACCGCTACAATGTGGATTTGAACCCCACCATGCAGTTTCTCAACGGCGACGTGAGCAACAGCGCTAAACAGGGCATCTTCCTGATCCTTTACAGCGCCATCAGCGCCGCCAACATGATCATCCACCGCGCCGAAGAGCCGGAGATCAACTGGATGGGAACGGATGCGGAAGGCGACGAACGGAATAAAAACGAAATCATTGCGCATGCCCGCCTGATCCGCGCGTGGTGTTACCGCCACCTGTCCATGACCTTTGGACCGGTACCGCTGAGTACCGAAGAAATTGACGGCACCAACTACCGCGACGACTGGGAACGAACCCCTGTGGCGGATATTCAGGCGCTCATGGAGAGCGATTTGCTTTTTGCCGAAACATGGCTGCCCGATAATGCAAATGACGTAACCCGCCTTTCACGCGTGATAGCGCAGCATTATCTGGCGGAACTCTACCTGTGGCAAAACAGACCGGAAGACGCGGAAAGCAAAGCAAGGGCGGTGGTCGACAACCCGAATTTCAAACTGATCACCCAGCGCTACGGAGTCCAGCTTTCGGAACCCGGATGTCCCTACATGGATCAGTTTAAAAACGGGAATATCCTCCCGTCGCAGGGAAACAGCGAAGGATTGTGGATTTTTCCCAATTCGGAGGTCGATGACCTGCTGGGACGATATACCAATACTATGCGCCGTACATGGGTCTCCGCCTACAACGCTTTGAATGTTGCCTATTCCCCCGAATACGGCGGTCGCGGTCTCGGACGTGCGGGCGTCACGGCATGGGCGTTCACCATCTATGAACCGCAGGACGACCGCTACAGCAATCATGCCATCCGGCGAAAATATGTAACCACAAGCGGACAGACGGTGGTGTGCGATTCCACCAAAGACAAAATGGGACAACCCATCGGCGGCAACAATCAGTGGATGAGCCTCCGCAAATGGGACTGGACATTCGACAACCCCGAACGTTACAACGAATCGTATTCGTATGCCGATCAAACCTATCTGCGGCTGGCGGATACCTATCTCCTCCTTGCCGAGGCGCTGTTCCGGCAGGGGAAAAACAGCGCTGCGGACGGCGCGGCATACTACATCAACCGTATCCGTACCCGTTCCAATGCCACGCCCATTGCCGAAGCGCAGGTAACGCTCGATTTCATCCTGGATGAAAGGGCGCGCGAACTGCTCACGGAAGAATGTCGCAGGGAAACGCTGTACCGAACGGGTACGCTGGTGGAACGAACGCGCAAGTACAATCATATTGCTTCCGGAGAAAGGGACGGCCTCGAAGGAATGCAGGATTATCATGTACTGTTGCCCATTCCGCAAAAGGTAATCGACGCCAATGTAAAACGTAAAATGGAAAACAATTATGGATATTAAAAATATGTTACGGATATGGATGCTGTCGCTCGTGTGTTTTTGCGGTGCGGCAGCCTGTTCCTCCAAAGAGGAGGAAAATTCCAAAAAGAAGGACAATGAAGAACCGGAAGTTCAGTCGCTGCGCGACGCTCCCTTTCCTGCAGGAGTGGCAATAGCGCCCAATTCGCTGAGAAACATCGCCGCTTACCGCGAGCTGGTGATCCGGGAAGCAAGTACCATCACCGCCGAAAATGCCATGAAACCGGGCAATATCAGCAAAGGCAGGGGAGAGTATTTTTGGGATGATGTGGATTATCTGATTGATTTTGCACAAACCAACAACATGCGTTTGCACGGACACTGTCTGGTGTGGTACAGACAGTCCGTCAATTCGATGCCCGCATGGATACAGAATTTCAGCGGGACAAAGGAGGAGTGGAAAGCGATAATGCGGGAGTACATTCTGGCTGTGGTGGGACACTGCAAAGGCAAGGTAGCTTCATGGGACGTGGTGAATGAAGCCATCGCGGACGACGGCTCCTTCCGCGGCAGCACAGACGTATGGTGTACAAACATCGGAGCGCCCGAATACATTGACTGGGCTTTCCGGTGCGCGCATGAAGCCGACCCCGACGCCCTGCTGTTCTATAACGATTACGGACACGAATACAGCGCCGTCAAACGGACAGCCACCAATAACCTGATCAGGGGCATGCAGGAACGGGGAGTACCCGTTCACGGCGTCGGACTGCAAATGCACACGAACACCAACCGGAGCCTGCAGGATCTCAGAACCGCCATCAGGACGGCGGCTGAGACCGGTCTGAAAGTACATGTCTCCGAGTTGGACGTGTCCGTCAATCAGGCAGGAGCCGCCGATGTGACCTTTACGGAGGAACTGCAAAATGCGCAGTTCAACTCCTACATGATGGTTTCTTCCGAAATGGCAAGGCTGCCGCAGGAGCAGCAGCACGGAATCACCACATGGGGTGTAAGAGACTTGGAAACATACGGCTATCCCGACTGGCCCCTGCTTTTCGACAAGGATTTCAACCGGAAAAAGGCATACGATGGTTTGTACAGGGGATTTTCGGAATAAAAACGCTTATTAATTTTTAAATTTCAAATATCATGAATAAATTGTTAAAATACGCACTTGGTTTAATGATCGCAGGCTTGAGCGCCTGCGAGAACCAGCCTGAAACTCCGACACTGGAGGTCAGCGAAAACGCGCTGGAGTTTGGAAAAGAAGCCGGCAGCCGGCTGCTTACCGTGAAAACCGGCGGGAAATTCATTGTGAAAACCACCCAGCCGTGGTGTACTCCGGAGAAAATAGACGACGCCGAAACCGACAATCTGCGGATTTCCGTTACCGGATTTGACGAGATTGGCACGCGCGTGGCGGAAGTTACGGTGGTCACGCTCGACAGGAGCGCAACAATTACCGTAACGCAAATCAGCAACCTTCAGCCGGCGCTCTCCGTAGCGGAAGCCGCCGCCGGCGTCCGGATAGAGGACGAACTGGAATTTTCGCTGGAAATCGACGCGAATATCCCTATTGCCTTTGAGTTGCCGGACTGGATTAGCGAAAAGGCAGGCAATCCTGCCGCCGACGGAAAAACCTATACGTTCAGGTTCACCGCATTATCTGATAAGGGAGAGCGTACGGGAGCGATAACGGTCAAGGCGGCAGATCCGGCGTATGCACTGTCGGCGACCGTATCCGTTACGCAGGTCAGGACGGTACCCTACGTACCACCTCCGACAAGCATTGAGGTAAGTCATGATGTGGAGGTGTTTGCAAGTAGCAATGCGGCCGACAATGGAGACCTTGTAAGAGGTAGCGCAACGACGTTGAACAGTTATTACAACGATGGAGCTGCATCGCGTCAAATGATTTTCCTGCAATTCGATTTAAGCGGACTGGCGGCAGTGGCGGTAGAAGAAATCGACCGGATCACCCTGAAATTGTATGCGCAAACGGTCGGATCGGGCGGTGGTAACAGTACGCCCACCACCCATACCTTGCAGGTGTTCAACATGACGGCTACCAATCCCACTTTCACCTGGACGGAAACGTCTTTGACTTATAACGGCTGGTTGGGCAACGGGGTTCTTACTGACCCCGGCAATTCGGGAGCATCCAATGCCTATGCTTTCAAAAGGAATCCGGACATTACCACTGTTTATAATGGCGGCAACCCGGACTATCGCATCGCCGAGTTGTCAAATGTAGGGACAGATCAGTCCGGCACATGGCTCGAATGGGATGTTACATCCGCCATTGTGAGTTATTTGGAAAACGGCGTTATTTCATTGCAGATTTGCGACCAATATCCCGTAAGGCTTACGGGTACCACCAGCAAATCAATGGTTACTTTCCACTCCAAGGAAAATACAAGCGAGAACATTCCTTATCTGGACATCGCCTATAAATAAAGTCACAAAACCGATAAAAATTTAATTTCAGGCGTTTGGTTGCCGTTCTATTGTTGAAATGGAACGGCAACTTTTTTTATCATAATCATCGGATATGTAGAGACGCGGCATGCCGCGTCTCTCATCATCGCGACCGTAGGGGCAGGTCTTGCGCCTGCCCTCAATGAAAACGACGCAAGGGCGGGGGGCGGGCGCAAGCTCCGCCCCTACCCCTGCAAACCCTGACAGGGACGACACTTTATTAGTGGTCGTGATCCCTTCGGAGGTGGTCGTTACTTGTTCGGCGTAGCGTCCCGCTACGCCGAACGCAGGGCGGGTGCAAGACCCGCCCCCTACGAACGCGGTAATGTACAGACGCGGAATGCCGCGTCTCTGCCATGCGCACGTACCGGTGCGGCGGGTGCATCCAACCCTCTCAGGTTTGTTCCCGCAAGGCAAATGCGCCGGTTTTCCTTTGCCGGACACCGGATTCCGCCATTGCCGGCGGAGTGAAGCAATGACGATAATATGGTCGCCTTTATTTATGGACAGCGCCTAAGTGCGCCCGAATAATTCGGTCATTCGTTGTTCACCGTCAAGTGCCCGTCATACTCCGTGTTTGTTTCTTCGCAGGATTTCGGCGTCGCTCCAGTTGGTGGAAGCCGTGTGTCCCTTCAGGGGAAGGATACGTTCATGGATGGCGTCGATGATCCATTCCTTTTGCGGGAAGAAAGCGCGTTCCAGTTCGTATGCCGGCGTGATCCAGTTGCGCGATCCGACCACAACGGGCGGAGCATCCAGTTCATCGAAGGCAAGTTGGGTGATGTTCTGCGCCATGTCGTTCAGAAACGAACCGCGCACGGAAGCATCGCTTGCCAGCACAATACGCCCTGTTTTACGGACGGATTGCAGGACGGGTTCGTAGTTGAACGGCGTCAAACTGCGGGCGTCTATCACTTCGGCTTCGACGCCGTATTTCGCTTGCAGTTCGTCGGCGGCTTTCAGGGCGGTGTAGAGGGTTGATCCGACGGTGAGGATGGTCACGTCGTTTCCGGCTCGTTTGACGTCCGGTTCACCGAAAGGCACTTCGTAGTATCCTTCCGGCACGCCGCCTTCGTGAAATTGTTCGCCTACGTCGTAGATGCGCTGGCTTTCAAAGAAAATGACGGGGTCTGTGCCTTGCAGCGCCGCATTCATCAAGCCCTTGGCGTCGTAGGGGGTGGCGGGGAAGCATATTTTCAGTCCGGGAATGTGCGCTACCAGCGACGACCAGTCCTGAGAGTGTTGCGCTCCGTATTTTGATCCGACGGACACCCGTATAACTACCGGCATTTTGATGACATTCCCGCTCATTGCCTGCCATTTGGGCAGCTGGTTGAATACTTCGTCGCCGCAACGACCGAGAAAGTCGCAATACATGATTTCCACCAGCGCCCGTCCGCCGCACATGGCGTAACCGATGGCTGTTCCCGCAATAGCGCCTTCGGCAATGGGCGAATTGAACAACCGGTGGTAGGGTATCGCTTCGGTCAATCCGCGGTACACGGCAAAGGCGCCCCCCCAGTCGCGGTTTTCTTCGCCATACGCCACTAATGTCGGGTCTTTGTAAAAACGGTCGATGATGGCTTCAAACAGTCCGTCGCGCAACTGGTACATCTTCATTTTCGATACCGGTTTGCCTTCCGCGTCCGTGTGAAAACGAACTTTTCCCTTGATTTGCTTTACACGGGGATTTTCTTCCAGAGGCATCAGCACGTCGGGCGTGCGTCCTTCTTCCATGCTGTCCGCCGAACCGTTGGAGAACATCATTTGCCCGATGGTTTCCGAATCGGCAAGCAAGGGGGAAACAGCGTCGTCGGTAGCCATTTTCAGGATGTCCGTGATTTGCGTTTTGATTTCGTTGCGTATGGCGTCCAATTGGGTTTCCGTGGCTATTCCCGCTTTTGCAAGTTCCCTGCCGAAAGCGATGATGCTGTCGTGCTGTTTCCATGCTTCCACTTCTTCGGCAGAACGGTAGGACGATGCGTCGGACGGCGAGTGACCGCTGTAGCGGTAGGTAAGCACGTCAAGCAGCACCGGTCCGTTTTTGGCGGCAAGTATCGCGCGTTTGCGCCGGTAAGCGTCGATGACGGCAAGCGGGTTGTACCCGTCCACCCGTTCGGCGTGCATCATTTCCGGATTCAGACCCGCGCCGATGCGTGCGGCAATGTCATAGCCCATAGTTTCGCCGTTGGTTTGTCCTCCCATGCCGTACTGATTGTTCATGATATTGACGATAAGCGGCAGCCCGCCTTTGTACTCGCCCTCCCACAGTTTTTTGTACTGATCCATCGTTGCGAACACCAGTCCTTCCCACACGGGACCGCACGCCATCGAGGCGTCGCCGATATTGCACACCACAATACCCGGTTTGCGGTTCACCTTCTTGAACAGGGCAGCGCCTGTCGAAATATCGCCCGACCCGCCCACGATGGCATTGTTGGGATACACTCCGAAAGGCGTGAAAAAGGCGTGCATGGAGCCTCCCAGCCCGCGGTTGAATCCTGTGGAACGGGCAAAAATCTCAGCCATTGTGCCGTACAGCAAAAACTGCATGGCGAGTTCCTTCACCGATCCTTTGAATCCTTTTTCAACCACCCGCAGGATGTTGCCGTTCTGGAAACGGGTCATGATTTCCGTCAATTCCGCGTCGTTCAGTTTGGCGATGGCAGACATTCCCTTGGCAAGTATTTCGGCATGGCTGCGGTGCGAACCGAAGATATAGTCTTCCACGCCCAGCGTGTAAGCCATTCCCACGGCGGCGGCTTCCTGACCGATACCCAGATGCGCGGGTCCCGGATGATTGTATTTGACGCCGTTGTATTCGCTGGAAATCTTGATGGCGTTAATCATTTCTTCGAAATTGCGAATGACCGCCATGTCATGATAGATGCGAAGCAAATCCGCGTCGGAATAATCGGCGCGTTCGTCGGACAGCTTCTTACTGTACTGGTTTACAGGAATTTTTCCAAATTCGATAAATCCCGCTTTGCGAACGTCTTTCGGATGAATAAATTGACTTTTAGGCATTTTTTTAATATTTGATTGCTGATTTTACTGATTTTTTAATGAAATGAAATTAATCAATATGTACTTGAAAATTCTCGATTTGTGTTTTGATTTCCTTCAGGAAGAGGGTGGCGGGACCTCCGTCGATGGCGCGGTGGTCGTAGGTGAGCGACAAGCCGATGTAAGGCACGAAAGCCGTAACGCCTCCTCCTATGTCTGCCGGGCGCTGTACAATGGCGTTCACGCCAAGAATAGCCACCTGCGGCACATTGACAATGGGCGTAAACATTTCCACCCCGTAGTTGCCCAGATTGGACACGGTGAAACTGCCCGCCGCGCTTTGCAGCAGTTCGGGGTCTATGCCACCCTTGCGGCAACCTTCGGCTAACGCGCGCAGGTGGTTCGACAAGCCTTTCAGTGAAAAGTCGCCGGCGTTTTTCAGCACAGGCACCATCAATCCGCGCGGCGTGTCCACCGCCATTCCGAGATGTACCTGTTTGAAGGTTTTGATGCTGTCGCCAAGGAACTGGCTGTTGGCTTCCGGATTTTTTTCCAGAGCGCGGATCACTGCCCAGCAAACCATATCGTTGAGCGTGACGTTCGGAAAGGCGGGATCGGCTTTTTGCGCTTTCTTCACCGTTTCGCGCAATGCAAGCAGTTTGCGTGCGTCGGCGCTCAAATGGTGCGTCAGTTGCGCGCTGTTCTGCAGGGATTCGTGCATTGCTTTGGCAATCAGTTTACGGATATTGGTCAGCTTTTTCACTTCGTATTCCGCATTGCCGTATTCCGACACGGAAGCGGCTGCAACGGGAGACTGAGGCGCCTGTACGGGCGTTGCGACAGCGGCAACCGGCTGTGCGGCTTCAATATCCCGCACAATGATGCGCCCGTTGGGTCCTGTTCCTTTCACCGACGCGAGAGGGATCCCTTTCTTTCCTGCCATGACGCGCGCCCGCGGCGACGCCTTGATTTTTCCGTCTGCGGAAGCGGCTGAAACAGTGGCTACCGCGACGGGCGCCGCCTGCACTACAGGCGACGTTGCTTCCGGAGCATCAGCCGCCGACGCATTGCCGGCAAAGCCGTCCGGACTGAATTCCGCCGTCGATTCGCCTGCCTGTCCGATGACGGCTACATTATATAATACGGGAACTTCGTCGCCTTCATTGTAAAAAACCTCCAGCAGGACGCCATCCGTCTTTGCTTCTTCTTCAAACGAAGCCTTGTCGGTTTCATACGAAAACAACAGGTCGCCTGTTTTCACGCTGTCTCCTTTTTTCTTGTACCACTGCGAAATGATACAACTTTCTACACTTTGCCCCTGTTTGGGCATTATTACGGGTGTTGCCATGATCTTCCTTATATTTGTTCTATTTTTTACAGTTTGATACTTCCGTATCAAAACAGGGCGCAAAGGTAATAATTATTACTTGTAAATACAAGTACAAAAAAAATAAGGTTAATTCTTTTTTTTTGAGGCGCTATTGACTTCGTCAAATGCTGTTTCATCTTCCGCGAGGGATGGCGTCATGCACCACCGCGGGCGTAACCCGCGGATATTGATACCGTATCCGGCTGCAAACCCTGCAAGGACGGCATTATGTTGCAACGTGCCGTCCCTGTTGCAACGTGCCGTCCCTGCCGGACTTGCCCGCCTCCTGTAATCCTGACAGGGTTGGATGCGTCTCCGCCACACCGGTACGTGCGATGGTAGAGACGTGGCACGCCGCGTCTCTACAATGCGCTGTCGTGACCCCTTCGGAGGTGGTTGTTACCCCTTCGGAGGTGGTCGTTACCCCTTCTGAGGTGGTCGTGACCCCTTCAAGAGGTGGTCGTTACCCCTTCTGAGGTGGTTGTTACCCCTTCGGAGGTGGTCGTTACCCCTTCAAGAGGTGGTCGTTACCCCCTTCTGAGGTGGTCGTTACCCCTTCGGAGGTGGTCGTGACCCCTTCGGAGGTGGTCGTTACCCCTTCAAGAGGTGGTCGTTACCCCTTCAAGAGGTGGTCGTGACCCCTTCGGAAGAGGTAGTTATCCCTTCGGAGGTGGTCGTGACCCCCGTTCGGCGTAGCGTCTCGCTACGTCGAAGCTAAAAGCGAAGCTCTCGCTTCGCCGTAAAGCGGGTGTGTAAGCCGGAAACCTGTTTTTAACTGCGGCGTAGCGAGACGCTACGCCGAACGAAGGGAACTATAGAGACGCGGCATGCCGAGTCTCTACATTACCGCGACCGTAGGGGAAGGTCTTGCGCCTGCCCTCAATGAAAACGACACAAGGACGGGTGCAAGACCCGCCCCTACCCCGACGGAGTCGAATGGAAACACCCCATCCTTTTCCTATAAACATGCGACGTCTTCGGCGTCAAAACCGCCATACATTATTTATTTCTCATGCCTAAGGAATAAAATGTAAAATTGTATGCAGGCGCCGAGAATTTTCCTGCTGTGAGAAAAAATTTTCCTGTCATGAAAATAAAAATCCCCTGCTGTGGAAAAAACAGGCTTGAGGTTCCTGCAATATTTCGTCGTCGGGGTTTGATGGAAAAAAACTGCCAATGACAGGGTAGGGGAGGAGAAGAACGGTTTGCCGTCCTCCCTTGTGCAGAGGCGCGCTATGTCCTATGTTATGAAGGAAAAATATTTGTTTCAAAATAACCTTAAAAAAAATTGCTATGCTGATTTAATATTTTTTTGTAGTTTTGTAAACTTTTTAAGATCACCTTCCGTATAAGGAAATGAGTTGATTTTAGGATCAAACTTTTCTAAGTGTATTCAAGCATAAAATACTATGGAGCATGTTTACTCCTTTTTGTCGGGTAACGGAAATTTATTCTTCCGTAGAAAAATTGAAGGATCGCTCAGGCGGATGGCTGTGCTGGCGGTATGCCTGGTGGGATTACATGCTACTGTCCATGCGCAATACGTTTTGATTGTCAGCAATAGCGGTAATGTTCGTCCTACGGCAGGAGCAGGTCTCAATTGTACTACAGAACGGTATCTCTTTCACAGTTGGGATATTTCCGGACTTCTCAGCTTGACGACGCTCGACAGTATTTGTCTGGCAATGTCGTGGGGCGATGGATTGAGAGATACCCTTAACCTTGTCAAAATGGGGGGAATCGTCACTGGAACCGGATCTGCCAGAAACGTTAACATACCCGTGAATGACCAAAGGATCAGTCACGATTTTGCCGCCAAGCCCACAAGCTGTTATTATCCGGTACAGGGTACCCTGCTTCTTTATGTAAATGGAGAAGGCACTCCCCGTTTTGACAGTCCGACTGCCGTATTTCCCACGCCGGTATGGCAGCGGGAAAGCGAAGGTCCGAACGGGTTACAGCTGATCAATCTCGAAAACGGCAACAAGATTTATTATGTTTGCCCCGGAGCGCCCATCAGTATTCGATTCAAAAATACGACCAAACTGACCTGTACCCGCGCCGGAGCCGACGACTATGACAAAAATGTATATCCGCGCTACACGCAGTATATATATGGATATGACGACGGTGCGAACATCATACACGATGTGGAGTTGGACAGTAGTCCCTATACCTATCCCTATACCACTCCGACGCCGACGCCGACGCAACATCCGCCAAGCGGGAACTTTTCCGTAAATGAGGACTCTCTGGAGGAAACAACCTGTCTCATCACTGCGCCGGGTACCAACACAAAATCGGGCGACCGGTTCACCATTCTGCTGAAAATGTGGAATATCTGTAATCCCCGTGATATCAACGCACCTCTTGAGAACGCCGACACGGTCTCCGCGCGCATCCTTGTGGTGCAGATGCCCAAAAGCCCCAAACCCGATACCGTAGAGTTTTGCTATAACGACCGCAATCTTCCCAATATCAATTATTCCTATACCCTCACGCACAACCTGACACTCGCCGAAACGGGAGGCGACTACAAATGGTATGCATGGGATCCGTCCGGAAGTCCGTCGGACAGTGTGGGAGCGTTTTTATACACCAGCACCGCCAAAACATTTGATCCGACCGTCAATGCCCCCGTACCCTACCGGTTAACCCCTGCCGTGGCGGGCGAATACCGTTACTGGGTTACCTACAAGTACAGTCCCGTGCCGGGTCCCGAAGATCCCTGCGAAACAAAAAAGACGCTTATAGTGTGGAAGATACGCGAAACCATTACGCCCAAACCCGTGCTGAACACCGCTTCGGACACCGTCGGCTGTCCGAATGAAACGATCAGGCTGTTTTGCGGCGCCACTGCCACCACGTCCACGGGTTCGCTTCCTCTCGGCGGCAAATGGGTTTACGAATGGGCTTTCGGCGCCGGCGGCGCTCAGGGCGCTACCCTGAACCCGGAAACTTCGGACGGACGCTATCTCGACCTCCTGTTGCCCGCTAACGTGGTTGCCCCGACGCAACTGACCATCAACATCAGGGTAAGAAAACGGTGGAAGAACATGATTGTCAATACCAATTCCGAAAATAACCCGTGCGCGGCGTCGTCATTTGACGGGTGTGAATGGTGCGCCGGCGAATGGCGCGACGTCGCCGTTACCGTTAATCCATTCCCTGTGGCGCGCTTGAGAGCCGGAGCGGATATTTGCGACGACGAAACGTTCATGCTGAAAGTGGACAATGTGCAGGGCGCTCCCGGAAGCACAAGTTTCGACATACAGCTGAACCACAACTCCACATACGCCACTTACAGCAACGCCGTTCAACCCATTGAAATTGCGCCCGCCGTGCAAGCCCCCGGAACCGTTGCCCGTTACTTCATTTACAGAATAAAGGACAATGCCACCGGTTGCGTATCCGTTGCGCCCAATACCGCCCCGTTTACCATTCCCGGAAGGCTGACCACCGAAGGCGACCAGCCGGTTACCGTCGTCCGGCGGGCAACACTGACGCCGCCCACGACAAGCGACCCCGTCAACGGGCAACTGCTGTGCGAAAACGTCACTAATCAGCCGGCAACCGTAACGCCTGCCATTTTGGGGGACGTCTCTCATGCAGGCGTGGATGTGACCCATGCAAGTATTTCCGGCGGCGATACGCACACTCCGCCCGCCGGTGTGTCGCGCGGACATATCTACGAATGGAGATGGTATTACGTGGACGCCCTCACCGCCGGCGCGCACAATGACGGAACCACCAACGGATCGTTCACCTACAATACGGGCGCCAACACCCATATTCCTCCTGCCGACGGAACGGTAAAACGGATGAGACTGATGCACCGCTATACCGTCGTTTCGTCCGTCAATGCCTCCAACTACTGTTTGTCGAAGGACAGTACGATTACTGAGCCGATAGTGATCCCCAATCCCGTTGCTACCGTTAACAAGGCGGCGTCGGATACCATTATCTGTCAGGGAAACAGCGCCGGCATTACCGTCAATGCAACGGGCTACAAAACGGGCAACTGGACGGTCAACTGGACGCTGACCCCCAACGGCGGCGGTACGCAGACTTCCGGAACCCTGCCGACGATTACCAACAACGGCGCCGGAAGCGGAAGCGCCGTTTTAACGCTGCCTGCCTCCGTTTTTCAGGGAACGCTGATTTACGGCGACTATACCCTCGCATTGACCCTTGTAAGCCAGAACACCACCGCCTCGTGCAGCACGGCGAATACCGATCATGTACTCATTAAGGTACTGAGAACGCCGACAGCATGGGTGGACGGAGCCGGAACCATCTGCGAAAAACTGGATTACACCGTTCCGTGGGCGGCTATTCATTGGGACGGCGATCAGGATCTCCCTTTTGCCATCGAATATACTTCAAGTAAAACCGGCGCAACGCAGCATAAGGATACGCTCGTTTGGGGAAATGACTGGACGGTTCCCGCAGCGAACATCAAGACGGGAAGCGACGTTACCGACATAACGATTGTAGCGGTATCGCAAGCCGGCTGTGCGGGAACGGTGGACCCTGCCAAAAAATATGTCATCACTACCGTCGAAAAAGCCGAGGCAACCATTCTCAATCCCGCCAATGACACGCTTTCGCTTTGCCTGGCAGCAGGAAATGTTGTGAATTTGACGGCGAATACGCCCGGCGTTGGTTATACGGGAGAATGGTTGAGTTTGAACGGGGGAACTTTTGTCAATCCCCTCGCTAATCCCTCCAACACGTTTCACATCCCCAGCGCATTCGGCGTTTATACGCTTATCTGGAAGGTCACCGAAAACACGTCGACTTGTGCGCCCAACAGCGATACCCTGCTCATCATCGCCGGAACCGAAGCCCAAAGAGTGCAACTGGCCTCGCCTGCCGTAACGCCTGCCTTTGTTTGCGGGGACAGTATCCTGCTTCAGGCGGCAAACGTGTTATTGCCGTGGGAAAAGGGCGGCTGGAGTATCACGGATCAGGGGACGGGCAGCGGCGCTCCGGTGACGCTTACACCCCTGAACGCCACCACTGCCGTCGCGCGGCTGACTAATCCGGAGGATCAGGACAACGTTCAATTCAGATATGACATTGGGCTGTTATATACCAGCCCCCTCTGTCCCGCGCACGACACTGCGGTGGTGGTATCCTTTGTCGGCGTCCCCGACCTGAACGTGGTCACGCCCCTGAACGACACGATCTGCGCGGGAACCTCCATATCGAAAACGCTGACGGACGGCAAAGGATTGACCGCGCCCTCCGCCCTCTTCAACTGGCGTCTCAAAACGCCGGCGACGAACATCGACTCGCTGGTGAACACCAACGTGCCGACCGGCGCGACGATCAACTTCACGGGACCGGACAATATGGGCAGCGCGGACGTCGTTTATCCGTTTACGGTAAGCGCCGTGCGAACCAGGCACGGTCTGACCTGCGCGGATGTCGACAGCTTCAAAGTGGTGGTCAAACCGTCGCCGCAGATACTGTTCGACAACGCCATGCTCGTCTGCCCGGACGATTCCATTAAAGTGAAAATAAACCTGCCCGCCAGCGTGGATTCCGTTGTTTACCGCTGGGACAACCTAAGCGTCGTACAAACGGCAGGACTGGAAGACAAGGATACCGTCATGAAGGCGCCGCCGTACAGCTATGCGGTCATAGCCGGCGAGCCGACTACGGTAGATGGAAGCGGAAAGGGGATGCCGGAACCCAATTCGGTGGAGATAACGGCGACCATACGCGGCTGTAGCAGCAGCAAAAGCGTGGTAATTACCGTGAACCCCATTCCGCAGGTGATCCTTACTCCCGATTCGGCGGCTTACTGTCCCAACCAGCTGATCAATAACGTCAGCGCTCCGGCGCCGCCACTGATTACTGCCGATGTTACGGGCTTGGTCAATTTCGGGTGGCTGTACTCCGGAACGCATTTTTCCGGGCTGTCCTCCGGCTCCGTTGCCAACAGCGCCGGCAAACTGCTGGAACCGTTTACCGCAAATGAGAATTTTACTTCCGCCAACTACACCGATACGGTGCGCGTATTTGCCACGGGGAATATTCTTTCGTCCGTCAGCGGGAAAGGCTGCGCGGGCGATACCGCCTACCTGAAGCTCACCCTGAAACGGCGTCCCGACATGCAACCCCCCACCGCCGACAGCGTTTGTGCGCCGTCCGCGGCTACGCCGGTGGAATATTTCTCCGATATTGTCCCCGCATACGGCAATCTGTCCTTTAACGATATTGATTCCATTTCGTGGTTCAACGCGGGGAACGCCGCTATTGCGGGAAGCGACAAGCATCATTCCGCCGGAAAATCCGTTACGGACGGAAAGGAGAAAATCAGGGACGTCATTGTGCCGCCGAACCTCACCGGCGTCGATATTACGGCGCGGATACGGGTGACCGCCTATCTGGACGGATGCGCCGGCGACACGTCGGAGTTTATCCGCACCGCGCTTTCGCTGCCTGTACTCGACGTGGCGGCGCTGGACGATTCCATTTGTCCGGGCGCTGTTTTCCCGCAGGCAGTACTGTCGAACTTTGCCAACCAGACAGCCGATACCGTCTATTGGGAAAAGACCGTCGTCAATCCCTTATACGCCGCTATCTTTAGCAATCTTCCCGCCGACGGGCACGACCTGATACCGGCATTTACCGCCATGCCGAACGTCACCGGAACACTTCAGGAAGCCGTCATTACGGTATATGGCGTAAGCACGGCAAAGCCAACGGGCGGGCTGAGAGGCTGCGTGGGACCGGACAGTACCTTTGTGCTGGGCGTGAAACCTTCGCCGGTGCTGGAAACCCTTCCGTTAGACGCCGACAGTACCCTGTGTCCGGGCGAAACCTTCGATGCGGTGGAACTCTCCTCAAACACCGATGCGTGGGCTGTGGCGCAGCAAGCGGCAACCCTGTATTCATGGACGGTGAACCGGAACGATTTGGGCATAGCCGACGCCGGCTCCATCCCGCATCTCTACAACGACCCGCCTGCCGAGTTTCCCTCGTTTACGGGCGCCGTCAATGTGTCGGGAAGCGTTTTGAACGGCTTGGTAAAGGTCACTGCCTCCCTTGCCGGCTGCAAGGGCGACACCGTTTCCTTCACGCGCCGGCTGAAACCGACCCCCGTCATTCTCCTGCCGAAGGATACCGCCCTGATTTGCCCGGAAAGCAACGTGCCGCTGACCAACATACGCACCAATGTGGCGGGAAAGGACAGCATCGGCGTAAGCTGGAACTTGGACAACGACGACATTGAATTTCCTAATGCAGGCGGTTATACCCGCGTGCTGAACAGCGGCGTGTGGAACAGCGCGGGCGACAGTATTCCCGCGTTCAAAGCCAATGCCAATCCTGCAACCCAGATAAACCCGAATCCCCCCGACATAATAGGCGTCTTTACCCTGCGGGCTACCGTGGACGGTTGCACCGGCGGCGATTCGCTCTTTACGGTGGTGATCAAGTCCACGCCCGATATTATAGGCGTTTCCGATCTTTTCCTTTGCGACAATGTGTACCAGCCGTCCATTCATCTGGAAGGAAGCATGAGCAGCGGCGTACTGTACCACTGGAAACGGACAGGAACCGTCATCAATAAGGGAGCGCCGCTGCCCGTGTCGGGAGACGGGGACATTCCGGGATTCACCACGCTGAACGCTTCGAACGATCAGCTGGACGAAGTAGTCGACACCTTCACCATCTGGTCTGAAAACATCAACGGTTTTATTTCGGGCGGCTGCCCGGGTTCCACCGATACGTTCACCGTCACCGTAGGCTCCGTGCCGAAAGTGCTGTCGCCGGGGTTGCCCATGGACGGTTGCGCCGGCAATGTGTTCAGCCCGGAACGCTTCGGCATCCAGACCAATGCCTCGTACACCTCCGCCGATACGCTGTACAAATGGAAGGTGGTCAACGTATCGCCCGCGTGGGTGCCGGAGTTGAACCTCCCCGCCGCTTCTGTTACGGATACCTTAACGGGAAGTATCCCGTCTTTTGTGCCGGATACGAGCAGAAGCCTCTACACGCCGAATCACCTCTGGGGAACCACCAGCTACATAGCGCGGCTGGAAGTGTGGGTGGAACTGAAAGGCTGTTCCTCTTCGCACAATCCGGCGGACATCAACATCCATCCCCTGCCGGTGAACGCCATCCGTCCCAATGTGGACGACTGCGTGGAGGACGGCGACATCAAAACCTACGAAGCGGTGAACCGCAACCTCAATGCCGAATATTTCTGGGATGTGGAAGGACCGGCGACGGGACGCCCCGATACCCTTCCCAACCCCGTTAAACTTTACGCGCAGATGTACCAGTTCCCCACGCCGGCGGAGGCATGGGAAGGAAACATCGTCATGCGTGAAAAAAATTATCACGGATGTTTTTCGGACACCCTGCGCCATCATATTGACGTGGTGCCTGCCCCCGTGATCTTTGCCGGAAACGATACCATTGCCTGCGCCGCGCAAACGCTGACGCTGGACGGCAAACTGATACGTCCCGACATTATCTCCTCGCCGATCGTCTATGAATGGTATCCGATGACCTACGTGCTGGTGGACGGCAATGAAGCCACGCTGCATCCCACCATCAAGCCGGGCGTGTCGAACATCACGCTCTACCTGAGAGCCTACCAGAAACTCTGCACCAGCAAGCGCGACACCATCAACATCACGGTGAAACGCACGCCGGACAAGCCGCTGGTAGTCGACCGAACCTACTGCTCGTCGGAAGCGGACATGAGCATGGCGATTACCAATCATACCGATCCTACCGACAGCATCCGGTGGTACAGGATTGACGGCGTGAACCGTCTTCCCGTGGACGGCAGCAACGACTCGGCGACGCTGAACATGAACCATGCCGGCGACCATCCCAACGCCATACCGTGGGCTTCGCTGATCTATACCGGCGCGCTGGACGAGGCGCAGGTACACTACGGCGTTTACCTGATCAGCGCCGACTACTGCGTGAGCGACACCGCCGCCGCACAGCTGACCGTCAGGAAAATACCGGACACTCCGCTTTCGGACACTACGGAATATTGCCGGAACGGGCAGTTCAACTTCATGCTGGAAGCCTACGGCAACAATATCCGCTGGTACGCCGATACGCTCGTCCCGCCTAATCCCGCGCGGGCAGACCTCCTGTGGATCGGCGACCGCTTCTCCGCCCAGAACATTCCCGCAGGCGACACCGCGTTTTATATCACCGCTGGCGGACAAAACGGATGCGCCAGCCTGTATGCCGAAAAAATGCTGCGGGTACATGCCAATCCCCATATCGCCCTCCACATGCCCGATAGCATCGGTTGCGCCGATTTCCTCACCGAAGCCGAAAACATCTCTGCCGGAACGGACGCCACAACGCTGTACATCCTCGACTGGGGCGACAACCGGGTGGATACGATACTGCAACACGACAAACCGGCGCATACCTACCACAACGACATGCCCAACGACGCATCGCTGACCCTCCTGTTCAGCGCCGTGAGCAAAATAAATGCGGACGAAAACGGACTGTTCTGCGCCAGCGGGCTGAGCAAAACGGTGATCGTGTATCCGAGCATCCACATGACCGTCAATGCCAGCACCACGGTGGACTGCGACCAGTCGGAAGTGCCTGCAGGTCTCAAGAACGCGATCCACTTCTCCGCCTATGCGCCCACCACCGGCGGCGTTTTCCACTGGGATTTCGACGGCAACGGAACGGAAGACTACACGGAAAACGGCACCGTATCCTCCCCGTCGCATGTTTATGAAAGCCGGCTGCCGGCTTTGGACAAATACCGCACGCCCGACCCGTTCACGTCAAAAGTATGGGTAACCACCGAACATACCGGCATGGCGGGAACGTTTGTATGCCGCAGCGACGACTCGCTGCTCATCACCCTCAACCCCGCTCCAAAAGCCGAATATACGATCCGTGACGCGCAGGGACTGACCCCTGCATGGATCTGTTCGCCCACCGAGCTTACGTTCGACAACCTGCAATGGGCGGACGGGAGTCCGCCGGACAAGGGCGTCAATACGCCCGCCACGCAATATGCGTGGAGTGTGGACGGCGTGCCGAATACGGGACGGGATACGGTCTATCGTTTCGACAACCGCACCTACCTGCCGGAGGACAGAATGTTGATCCTGCGGGCGCTCAATGAGTACGGCTGCCGCGATACCGCCATACGCACGCTCAGGGTGATGCCCTTCGTTTCAGCCAACTTTGTGGTGACGGACACTTCGGGATGCCACCCGATAACGCTGAATTTTATCAGCACTTCGCAAGGGGCGCAGGAGCACAAATGGTTCTGGGACTTTGCCGGCGAACCGCAACCCGCCGATCCCGCCGACGCCGCCGGCATTAACGCGCAGCACACTTTCGACAATCCCTCCGCCGTCCATCCGCAGCGCTACCACGTGTGGCTCCGCACCGAAACGGGTACCATCAGCGAAAGGTGCTACGGCTACAGGGACACCATCATTACGGTATATCCCGTGCCGACGCCTGCTTTCGACG
Source organism: Bacteroidales bacterium (assembly GCA_031273395.1). Taxonomy (GTDB): domain Bacteria; phylum Bacteroidota; class Bacteroidia; order Bacteroidales; family UBA4181; genus JAIRLS01. The sequence continues at coordinate 19,618 of JAISRX010000184.1, forward strand.
TCCTCCCCCCGATACAGTACTACCCCGACGACGTGCTGACTTTCAACAATCAGATACCGTCGCCGGACAAGGGCGAACTGCTGTACAGCTGGACTGTTGCCCGACAGACCGACGGCGTTCCGCCTGCGGAATTTTCCACCGCCGTGAATCCCCCGCCCTACAAAACGGGCGACCATCATGCCAAAGCGTGGGGCAGTTTCGACTTCACGCAGAACATCGTCAGCAGCTACGACAGCCACTGCCCCGCGCGCCTTACCCTGACGGTGGTCATTGTGCCGCCCGATCCCGTTGCGGCGTTCGATTCGGTGGCAGCCGAGTGCCAGCCCTACGAAGTGCGCTTCCACAACACCTCCGAGTTCGGCAACTTCTACTGGTGGGATTTCGGCGACGGAGCAAGCTCCACGCTGGAAAATCCGGTGCATTTCTATCAGGATGCGGGCGTTTACACGGTGACGCTGATAGTGACGGGCGACGCGATTAATCCCGACACCGTTAGCCGTCAAATTGTGGTGCATCCCCTGCCCATGCCCTTCTTCAACGTCAAGCCGGCATATCTGTGGGTGGGACAGGCAGTGTATGTGAACAACCTCACCTCCGGCGCCACCTCGCAGGGCGTTCCCTACGACGTGTGGTTCCGCTGGGACTGGGGCGACGGCTCGGCGCAGGATACCGCCCGGCAGCCGGAACACTTTTACGGCGACGCGGGAACGTATGACGTTACCCTCACCGCCGGCACCTACACGCAGCCGGAGTGCGTCTCCTCCTTCACCGTCGAGGGCGCCGTGACGCTGGAAATAATGGGCGACATCATTTTCCCCAACGCTTTCAAGCCCGACCCGAACGGCGAACCGAGCGACGTTATTCCCAACAGGAATACCTACCGCAATTACCTGTTCTTCCCGCCGGTGCTGCGTCCCACAAGGGAATACCACCTTTCGGTGTATAACCGCTGGGGGCAGCTGATCTTTGAAACCGACGATCCCGAAAGGGGATGGACGGGCTATTTCCAGGGCAAACCGTGCGATGAAGGCGTATATATTTACAAGGCAAAAGGGGTATTTGAAACGGGACGCTCCTTCTCAACAATCGGTAATGTCCTTTTGATCAGATAAATGATCCGTTGAAACGTATGAAAACAGCATATATAAAGCATTTATTTCTGTGGGGATGTATCCTGTGCGCCCTTCAGCCGCCGCTGCACGCGCAGAGTCCGCAGTTTTCGCAGTACTATGCCGCGCCTTTGCTCATTGCGCCGTCCTTTGCGGGAAATTCGCTGGGGTCGCGCGCGTTCATCAACTACCGCGACCAGTGGGCAAAACTGCCGGGGTCGTTTGTCACCTATTCGGTGGCGCTGGACAATAATTTCTATGCCATCAACAGCGGGATAGGGCTTGTTTTCCTGCGCGACATAGTGGGCGCCGCAAAATACGGCAATACCATGATCAAGGGACTGTATTCCTACCGCTTCAATGTCACCGGCGACTGGCGCATCCGTCCGGGCGTTTACTTTGCGTGGGAGCAGCGGAGCATGAACTTTTCCAGCGCGGTTTTTCCCGACCAGATATGGGAAGACCGTATTGATCCCGTTTCCAGTCTGGAACCGCAAATCCCGCCCTATTCCTTTTTTGACGCGGGCGCATCGGCAGTGGTATATAACAGCAGGATGTGGATAGGGCTGACCGTGGATCACCTGATGCGTCCCGAAACGTCCCTCTCGCGGATGAATAACCGTTCCCCCATGCAGTGGTCGCAGTTCGGCGGCTTCAATTTCAAACTCAATCGGGGACTGGGAAAACCCCTGCAAGCCCTGTCGGTGAACTACCTGTTCAAGACGTCGCGAAACTTCTATCAGTTTGACGCCGGCGTTAACTGGATACGCGCCCCGATGATGCTGGGGCTGGCATGGCGCGGTTTGCCCGCCTTCAATACGGGCTACGCTTCCTACGACGCCGCTATTTTTTCCGTAGGATACGCTTTTCGTAACGTTTCCGTGGGCTACAGCTACGATTTTACCATTTCTTCGCTGGGACCCGCCACAGGGGGGTCGCATGAAATCACCGTGTCCATTTCCTTCAACGAAGGCGCGAAAAAAGACAGGAAAGGCTCTGTTCCCTGTCCCGACGTGGTGCGGAACCTCATGTTCGGAGCCGACAAGGAATTTTACCGGTAGCGCGCGCATGGAATACAGATACTGCGGCAACAGCGGCTTGCAACTGCCCGCCATTTCGCTCGGCTTGTGGCAGAACTTCGGCGAAGCGGACGATGCACGGGCTGCCGCCGAAATGATTGTTTACGCCTTCGACCGCGGAATTACCCATTTCGACCTTGCCAACAACTACGGACCGCCGCCGGGAAGCGCGGAAAGCAACTTCGGACGCATACTTGCGCGGGAACTGAAAAACCGGCGCGACGAGATGATCATCTCCTCCAAAGCCGGACACCGGATGTGGGAAGGCGTGTACGGCGACGGCGGCTCGCGCAAAAGCATCATGGCAAGCCTGCACCAGAGCCTGAAACGGACGGGACTGGAATATTTCGACATTTTCTATTCGCACCGCTACGACGCGCAAACGCCGGTGGAGGAAACCGTGGGGGCGCTCGCGGATATTGTCCGGCAGGGGAAGGCGCTGTATGCGGGCATTTCCAAATACCCCGCCCCCCGAGCGGAAGAAGCCTACCGCCTGATGAGCGCGCATGGCGTGCCGTGCGTGGTGCATCAGGACAGGTACAACCTGCTGCACCGCGCGCCGGAACACAGCCTTTTTGAACTCAACCGCAGGCATGGCGTGGGGTTCGTTGCCTTTTCGCCGCTGGCGCAGGGGCTTCTTAGCGGGAAGTACTTGAACGGCGTGCCGGAGGGGTCGCGCATCCGCAAGGGACTTGGCTTCCTGCAGGAGAAAGACCTTACGCCGGAAGTGGCGCAACGGGTTGCCGTGCTGCAAAACCTGTCGCGGCAGCGGGGACAGCCACTGTCCGAAATGGCGCTCGCGTGGGCGCTGCGTCAGGAGGGGGTCGCCTCCGTCATCATCGGCGCATCCGGCGCAAGCCAGATTGAGATGAACCTGAAAGCCCTCCATTCCGCCGGCTTCTCCCCCGAAGAAACGGCAATCATCGACGGATGATTTTCCCTGCCGCATGAAGCGCGGCTGCCCGGACTGCCCGCCGCGTCCCGTGACGAAACGCTCCCGCAGGAACGGCATATAAATCTGTCGCAACAGAAAGTGTCGTTCCTGCGGGACTTTTTGTGCATACAGTCATTTGAAATGCCACCTGTTTCCCTGTTCCCTGCGGCAGGGTGGGAGAGGGGCTTTTTATACTGCACTCGGTTATAGTCTTGTGTTTTTTAGCCTGTCGTACCCCGCATTTCATACGGGGTTATCAAAGGGTAACGCCTACGGCGTTTTACGTCTATGCAGGGCTGTGCGCAACCCCTACAGGGGTTGCCTTTTGATAACCCCGTACAAGCGAAGCGCAGTGCGGGGTACGAAAACTCAAAACTCAACCGAATGCAGTATAGTAATGCCTTATTCAAATATTTTTCTGTTTTTGGCATTTTTAAATATCCCGCTTTGCCCGAACAAAAAAGCCGGAAGCATACTCCGGTTTTTATCCATCAGGGATACGACCCGTTTACGCGGCTTTTTCCCTCCCCGGAAGCTTCCGGCGTCAAAACCGGCGGACTTTTTATTGCCCGTTGTTTGGTTAACGCGCTCCGTCACCCATCACTCCTTCTCCAAAATGTACATCTCGGCAAATTCCAACTCGAACGGCTGGTGATCGTTCCATACGCCCTGTATTTCGATGAAGACGATTTTGCAGTCGGGGTCGATCTCCGCGCTCATGGCTTCTCTCGGCAGGGTGTTGTGCCCGACGGTGGTTTCCCTGTCGATGGCGGTGATTTGCAGGATGACTTCGGGCAGCGAAATGGTTTTGTGCGGCACGCCGTAGCGGTAGAGTTCAATCACGCCGTTTTGCCGTGTTTTTATTTTGCAGGCAATGGTGGAATCCTGCACGGAAGCAAGCGGTTCGTTGGCGTCCCATTTGAGGTAGTTGTGGTGGGACAGCCGCCGGTAGCCGGTGATGGGGATGTGGTTTTTCCCGCTGTCGGCGAGTTCGACGGTGAACGACCCCAGCCACTCCGTGCCGGTTTCGTCAAGGGACTCCTCCCTTCCCAAAAGGATCCCGCTTATTCTCCTGCCTTCTTCGCGGACAAGGCTGTCCACGTCGGGGGTAAACAGCGTTTGCAGGCGGCGGGCGTTTCCCTTTTTGACGAAGTAGTCCGTGATATTTTCCATCCGGCTGTAGTCTGCCCGTTTTACGGGTTTTAAGGTGTCGCACACATACTTCCCGTCTTTCAGCAGGTCATTTTCCGTCATCAGTTGCCGGAGGCGGTTGATTTGCGAACAGTCCGACACGCTGAAGGCGCTCCACGGACCCGCCACAGACAGCAATGCCGCGGCAGCGAGCGACAGCAGGACGGGACGGAACGATTTTCCTTTGGTGAAAATCATGTAGAGCGAAACGCCCAGCAGCCAGCATGCCGCCACCCAGAGGTAATAGCGGCTTTCGGTGATCCCGTAGTCGGCGGTGCGCCGGTAAATCGCCACAAACAGGAGCGCGACCACCGGCAGTTCCGAGTAAAAAAACCAGCGTCCGAAAAGGGTGGCGATTTTTGTCCTTCCGGTGATGTACAGGCGGTGCAGCAGGAAATAAATCAGCAGTCCGGCGGCTGAATAGGCAAGCGCCAGCCCGCTCACCCATCCTTTGGGCAGTTGCCATGCAATGATGATTTTCAGTCCGTAAGCGGAAAGGATGAGGAAATAGATGAGCAGCACCGGCAGCAGAACGTACTGTCCAAGCACGTGCAGTACCGCATGGTGGTTGTCCGGTTCGTCGGTCAGGCGATTTTTGCGCGGGACGCCGACGGCGAAAAACACCGGGGCGAAGAAGGCGCAGAAAAAGATGACCAGCCACTGGTACCACCGGTCGTGAATGCGTACCTCAAACAGCGACCCGACAGTCAGCAGCGCCAGACAAAGGGCGCCGATGAATATCAGTGCGTAAGCCGCTGCAAACAGGGCGCGAGTCCCGATTTTGATGTTGTATGTCCAAAACATCAGTGGGGGAGCAAGGCTGTGCCACAAGGCGGTGCAAAGTCCCGTCAGCGCCGCCAGGCAACATACCGCATAGACATACACGTCGGGGGCGTCAAAGAAATACCGGAAATCGTCGTCCAGCAGGAAATAATATATCGCCAGCAGCGGAAGCGTCAGCACATCGGCATAACGCCGCCATCCGCTCCAATGCAGGTCTTCCGCCAAAAGGCGAACCGCCAGAGCCAGCGCAAAGCCCAGCGGAAGCAGCAGGTTCAGCTTGACGTACATTTCTCTGCATGAGGCGATATGTTCCAGCATCAGTATGTCAAATGCGGCGAGCGCCGTGCAATAGAAGACGGCGACCGGAAAGCGCACGACGGTATCCCTGATTTGCGCCGGAATGTCGGATAGTTTGATTTTTTTCATGATACACTGTTTTTTATGAATTTTTACGCATACTGACCCGAAGCTTTAAAGCCTCTGCCTGCCGGATAAGGTTCAATTTTTTATCAGCGTTCCTGCATTTTCTCCTTTCAGCACGCGGATCAGTTCGTTTTCCCTGTTCATGTTGAACACCACCACGGGCATGTTGTTTTCCCTGCATAAGGTGAACGCGGTGAGGTCCATCACTTTCAGGTTTAGCCGGTACGCTTCGTCAAAGGTGATATTTTCAAATTTGACGGCAGTCGGGTCTTTTTCCGGATCGGCGTTATATACGCCGTCCACGCGGGTTCCCTTGAGCAGTACGTCCGCCTCCATTTCCACCGCCCGCAGCGCCGCCGCGGTGTCGGTGGTAAAATACGGGTTGCCCGTTCCTCCGCTGAAGATCGCCACTTCGCCCCGGCTGAGCGCTTCCATCACCGCGGGTTTGCGGTATCCCTCTCCGATGGGTTCCATGCGAATGGCGGTAAACAGTCGCGCTTTCACTCCGACGGCTTCCAATGCCGACTGGATAGCCAGTCCGTTGATAACGGTAGCCAGCATGCCCATATAGTCGCCCTTCACGCGGTCGAATCCCCTGTCCACGCCCTTCAGTCCCCTGAAAATATTGCCGCCTCCAAAGACGATACCTGTCCGAACTCCCAGCCGCACCGCTTCTCCCACACGGGCGGCATACTCCGTCAACCGGACGGCGTCAATGCCGGCAGGCTGTTCGCCCATCAATGCTTCTCCACTTAATTTTAATAAAATACTATTATATTTCAACATGTTTTTGGTATTTGTCCCGATTAAATTTCCGCGCGAAGATACGCATTATTTTTCGGAAAATGTCAGTTCCATCCATGTAAACATTTCACCCCGGATATTTCGTGTTCCGAAGTGTAAGAAAATAATCGGATTTAATGCTGATTTCGTATATTTTTCGGAAAAATACTTATATTTAATGTGAAATTTTGGAAAAATGCGTTTTTCGCATTTTTTTTCGTGACTTTTTTGCGGGAAAATCAAAAAAAAGTGAAACCTTTGTGCCGAGAACAAAAAATATTTATTTAAAAAAATTAAGTTAAAAATATGGATCCAAGAGTGGAAAAGTTCATGGCTAACGTAAAAGCCAAAAATCCGGGAGAAGCCGAGTTTCATCAGGCAGTTCAGGAAGTTGTGGAATCGTTGATACCGTTTGTGGAAGAAAATCCGAAGTACAAACATGCCAAGGTGCTGGAACGGATGACCGAACCGGAACGTGTGATTATCTTCCGTGTACCGTGGGTAAATGACAGGGGGGAATTGGAGCTCAATCGCGGGTACCGTATTCAGATGAGCAGCGCCATAGGACCCTATAAGGGCGGTTTGCGCTTTCATCCGACGGTAAATTTGAGTATCCTCAAGTTTCTTGCCTTTGAACAGGTGTTGAAAAACAGCCTGACCACGCTTCCGATGGGCGGCGCTAAAGGAGGTTCGGATTTCGATCCGAAAGGAAAATCGGACAACGAGGTGATGCGTTTCTGCCAAAGTTTCATGACGGAGTTGTCGCGCCACGTTAATGCCGACTGCGACGTACCGGCGGGCGACATAGGCGTTGGCGGGCGCGAAGTAGGCTATCTGTACGGGCAGTACAAGCGCATCAAAAACGAATTTACGGGCGTTCTCACCGGCAAGGGACTCGAATGGGGCGGCAGTTTGATCCGTCCGGAAGCGACGGGTTACGGAACCGTGTATTTCGCCGAAGAAATGCTCAAAACACGTGGCGACAGCATCAAAGGAAAGACGGTGGCTGTTTCGGGTTCGGGCAACGTTGCCCAGTATGCCGTTGAGAAGTGCATCGAACTGGGCGCAAAGGTGGTTACCATGTCCGATTCCAACGGCACCATCCATGATCCGGCAGGCATCGACCGCGTAAAGTTGGATTTCGTGATGGAACTGAAAAACGAGAAACGCGGACGCATCAGGGAATATGCGGAGAAGTACGGTTGCCGCTATCTGGACGGACAACGCCCGTGGAGTGTCAAATGCGACGTGGCGATGCCCAACGCTACCCAGAACGAAGTGGAACGTGGCGACGCGGAAACTTTGCTGGCAAACGGCTGTATCTGCGTGTCGGAAGGCGCCAACATGCCATCCACCCCCGAAGCGGTAGAACTCTTCCAGAAGGCAAAAATCCTGTATGCGCCCGGCAAGGCGTCCAATGCGGGCGGAGTAGCCACCTCCGGTCTCGAAATGACCCAAAATTCCATGCGCCTGCCGTGGACGCGCGAAGAAGTGGATGCAAGACTGAAGAGCATTATGAAAAATATCCATGACACCTGTGTGAAATACGGCAAGGACGCCTCAGGGAATATTGATTATGTAAAAGGCGCCAACATCGGCGGATTTGTAAAGGTAGCCAATGCCATGCTGGCACAGGGATACGTATAATTGTTTTATTTGTGTTAATGAAGTGTGAATGGAGAAAAGTTGGGAGTGGAATTTATTTCCGCTTTCAACTTTTCAATTAAAAACGTACAATATATGAAAAAGATAAGAGTTGCCGTGGTAGGGTATGGAAACATAGGCAAATATTCGGTAGAAGCGGTTCAGGCAGCGCCCGACATGGAATTGGCAGGCGTGGTGCGACGGAGAGCTTTGAGTGAACAACCTGTAGAACTGATGAAAATTCGCGTGGTGGACGACGTAAACGAACTGGGAAAAGTGGATGTAGCCCTGCTTTGCACCCCCTCGCGGTATGTCCATGAAACGGCGGGATACTATATCTCACGGGGAATTAACACCGTGGACAGTTTCGACATTCACGGCGATGCGCTGTGGGGTCTTCGCAGTCAGATGGATGAAGCCGGAAAGAAGCATAAAACGGTTTCCATCCTGTCGTCGGGATGGGATCCGGGCAGCGACTCGGTAGTGCGTATGCTGATGGAAGCAATGGCGCCCAAAGGGATCACCCATACCAACTTCGGACCCGGCATGAGCATGGGACACACTGTAGCCGTAAAGTCGAAAAAAGGGGTAAAAGACGCTCTTTCGATGACCATCCCGCTGGGAACGGGCGTTCATCGCCGCATGGTATATGTGGAACTGGAACGAAACGCCGACTTCAGCACGGTGGAACACGCGATAAAAACCGATACGTATTTTGCCAAAGACCATACCGTAGTCACTCAGGTGGACGATGTGCACGCCCTGCTGGACATGGGACACGGCGTGGTGATGGAACGCAAGGGCGTATCGGGTACAACGCAAAACCAACTGTTTGAGTTCCGAATGAAAATTAATAATCCGGCGCTCACGGCGCAAATCATGGTTGCCTGCGGACGCGCTTCCTTCCTGCAGCGTCCGGGTGCATACACCCTGCCGGAAATACCCGTAATAGACTTATTATACGGCGATAGGGAAACTTTAATAAAGAAATTGGTATAATTGTAGCGTATATTCCGATTTTTTATATACCTTTGCACCCGGATTTTGTCCCGTGGTGTAATGGAAGCACTACAGATTTTGGTTCTGTCTGAATAGGTTCGAATCCTGTCGGGACAACTCGGTGAACAGCCCATCCCTGTAAACAATAAATTTACAGGGATTTTTTATTGGATTTGCGAAAAAAAGCGCCCGCAGGTACCTTATTTGTTTAGCCGTGTTGCCACAGCCTGCATTCCGCAGAACCGATGGTTCGGTAAATCCGTCCCCTGTTATGCGCGCCTGTTAAAAAAACTGTATGTTGTATGCAATATAATAATTCAGTCCGACGGCAAATTTGACGGATCCGCTACCGTATCCGGGAACGATATAGGGCGTGGAATACGGATCTTTGGGCGGAACCAGCCTGAATCGTCCGCTGAAAGTGGCGCCGATATAAAAGTTTTTGAGTACTTCGGCCTTCACGCCCAGCAAAAACTCTATCCAGTGCACGTGCAGGGTACTTGCCGGAATACTTTGTGCGTGGGCGTCGGGCCAATAGTATCCCGGAACGGTGACGTTGTCGGCGCGGTGAGAAAAAACGGATATTCCGTAACGAAACCCTGCATACAGGAGGTCGTTGCTGTAAGGGCGGCGCGGTTTCAGCAAGTTATAGTCAATGCCCAATCTCCCGTAAAATCCGTTGGAACGGTAATGATACGCCGTGTCGCGATGAAGGTCTGTGCCTGCCCATCCCGCCTCAACAACAGCGAAAAAATTGCCTTTGACATACCGGTCAACCGTTATCTCAACGCCTTTACGTTCATTGTGGTATATCAGCGGGAGGGCTAATTTGGAGAGGTCTATCCCCAAACGTATCCCCTTCATGGCGTTGACCGGATAGCGGGTAGTATCCTGCCCCTGACACCACAAGGGAACGAGCAGCAACACACTAATAATAAATCCTGATATTTTCCGCATTGACCACATTGTTGCGATAAGAAACTTTCCCTACACCGGGATGAACGACTGCTATTTCCCTGATGATATTTGTTGTGTATCGGACTCCGGTGATGTCCGCAAGGTTGATACAGCCACATTCGGAAGAAATAAACCCCGTATGTCGGGTGTATTCGATGGTTACGGTGTCTGCGCCGGCGTCCTCCGTAAAGATGTAAACGGTGACGTCCGCACCCGGATTGAGCGGACACAGAGCGACGGACAGGCTGGCTTTGGCGTACAGTGCACTGTCGTTGTCCATACCTCGAACGGACACATTGTTCCTCGTAACCGGAGAATGAGCGCCAAGCGTATAAAAACCGGCAACCATCGCTGTCCGGTTCGATTCTTCACAAAATTCTTCACATCCGGCGAGGGTCAAAATGAACGGTACGATCAGGCTGTACGAAAGATATTTCATTCTTTTACTGAATTTCATCAAGCGACAAAGTTAGAAAAAAAATACAAAATAACGGCTAAATCTTTTTTTGAGAGCAGGGTCAACGCATTAAAAACATCAATAACCCAACGTATCTCGCAGGAACGTGGCGCGTCTCTAACTCGTTTGACATGGAAGACCTTATTTCATCCGACACAATAGCAGTTTACATTCGCGCAATC
>JAISRX010000202.1 GCA_031273395.1 Bacteroidales bacterium
TCGCTTGTACGGGGTTATCAAAAGGCAACCCCTGTCGGGGTTGTGCACAGCCCTGCATGGACGTAAAACGCCGCAGGCGTTACCCTTTGATAACCCCGTATGAAATGCGGGGTACGACAAGCTAAAAAACACAAGACTATAACCGATTACAGTATATAACCTTCCCTGAGTTGTTTTGGGCGTCGTACATGCAGGGTAAGTGGCTATTATAAATCAGGCAGGGGGAAAACAACACAAAGTCATTGCACGGCGCATACCGGCAATGACAATGATAGTGCATGATTTATTTTCGACAGGCTGAATATTTTGCGCTTTGCGCGTCCCTGATTATTTTTTGCCTGCGTGTCCCCTGAACACCCGTGTAGGGGAAAATTCCCCCAAACGGTGTCCTATCATGTTTTCGGTGACATAGACGGGGATGAATTTGTTTCCGTTGTGCACGGCAATGGTATGCCCCACAAAATCGGGAGAAATCATCGAACGTCTTGACCACGTCTTGATGACGGATTTTTTGCTGGTTTCGTTCATTTCCAGCACACGCTTTTCCAATTTATAATCAATAAAAGGACCTTTTTTTAACGAACGGCTCATATCGGATTATTTTTTTCTTCGTTCAACAATATATCTGCTTGAGGCTTTTTTCTTGTTCCTCGTCTTGTAGCCCTTTGCAGGGATGCCTTTTCGCGAGCGCGGATGTCCGCCCGAAGCGCGACCTTCTCCTCCGCCCATCGGATGATCCACAGGGTTCATGGCAACGCCCCTCGTGCGCGGACGACGTCCCAGCCAACGGTTGCGCCCTGCCTTACCCGACTGTTCGTTGGAATGGTCGGGATTGGATACCGAACCTACCGTAGCTTTGCAGGTGATCAAAATCATACGGATTTCGCCGGAGGGCAATTTCAGACTTGCGTATTTCCCTTCGCGTGAAAGCAACTGTGCGTAAGTGCCTGCACTTCGCGCCATTGACGCGCCTTCACCCGGACGAAGTTCAATATTGTGGACAATGGTTCCCAACGGAATATCCGACAGATAGAGGGTGTTCCCGACTTCGGGCGCTACCTTGCGTCCCGACTCGATTACCTGTCCCACTTTCAAACCAACGGGGGCTATGATGTAGCGTTTTTCGCCGTCGGCATAGGCTACCAGCGCTATACGGGCGCTGCGGTTCGGATCGTATTCGATGGTTTTTACGGTAGCCGGAATATTTTCCTTGTCGCGCAAAAAGTCGATGATGCGCAATTGCCGTTTGTGACCGCCGCCGATGTAGCGCATGGTCATTTTTCCTGAATTGTTGCGACCTCCCGATCTCTTCACCGGGTAGAGCAACGATTTTTCGGGTGTGCTGCAGGTAATGTCGTCAAAGGTAGTGACGATCTTATGCCTTTGCCCCGGTGTGGTCGGTTTATATTTCTTTAATGCCATAACCTTTTAGATATTACTGTAAAAATCAATTTTTTCACCTTCCTTGACGGTCACTATCGCTTTTTTGTATGCGTTGCTCTTGCCGGAAATGGTGCCCGACTTGGTAAAGCGCGATTTGGTTTTTCCGGCATAACGCATGGTGTTCACCGCTGTTATCGTGACTCCATACATTTCCTCAACCGCTTTCCTGATTTGCAACTTGTTTGCCGTCCGTTCGACAAGAAAACCGTACCTGTTCAGGGTGGCTTCCTGCGAGGTCAATTTTTCCGTAAGCACCGGCTTCAAAAGTATTTCCAATGATGTTTTCATGTTTTTGGATTACGAATTTTGTTGTAAGACATTGATGGAACTTTCGGAAAAAACCAGCACGGAGGCATCTACAATATTGTATGTGTTCAATCCGGAGAGCGGTACGATTTTGGTTTTTTCCACATTCCGTGCGGACAAATAGATATTATCGTTTTGTTCCGCAAGGACGAAAAGCGATTTTTTACCTGCAACTTGCAGGTTTTTCTGTACCTGTACAAATTCTTTCGTTTTGGGCGTATCGAATTTGAAATCTTCCACTACCACAATTTCCTCGTTTCGGGCTTTATAGCTGAGGGCTGAAAGCCGTGCAAGCTGCTTTGTTTTCTTGTTTAGCTTGAACGAATAGTCGCGCGGAAGCGGTCCGAAAATACGTCCGCCGCCCACGAAAACGGGCGATTTCAAACTGCCGGCACGTGCGCCGCCTGTCCCTTTCTGCCGCTTGATTTTGCGCGTACTGCGGGCTATCTCCCACCGTTCCTTTGCCTTGTGCGTGCCTTGACGCTGATTTGCCAGATACTGCTTTACGTCCAGATAAATGGCGTGGTCATTGGGTTCGACGCCGAAAATGGCGTCATCCAGCGATACCTTCCTTCCGGTATCTTTCCCTTCGATATTATATACTGCTATTTCCATTTAATATTCAACGATTAAAAATGAACCAATTGCTCCGGGAACAGAGCCTTTCACCAACAACAGGTTTTTGTCCGCCAGCACTTGCAGCACCACCAGATTTTGCATTTTCACCCTTTCTCCTCCGGTGCGCCCTGCCATACGCTGACCGGGGAACACCCGCGAGGGAAACGACGACGCTCCCATAGAACCGGGCGCACGCAAACGGTTGTGCTGACCGTGCGTTGCTCCGCCCACTCCGCTAAAATTGTGGCGTTTCATTACTCCCTGAAATCCTTTGCCTTTGGAGGTGCCAACGACGTCCACAAAATCGTTTACCGTGATTTTCCCTTCCATGTCGGCAAGGGTAATGATTTGCCCGAGACGATAATCGTCCACGTTAATCGCATTGTTGCGAAATTCAACCAGCCACCTTTTAGGCGGGGTATTTGCCTTTTCAAAATGCTTCCTTTCCGCTTTGGAAGTATTTTTTTCCTTCTTTTCGCCAAATCCCAACTGCAATGCGTTGTAACCGTCTTTTTCAACGGTTTTGATTTGGGTGACAACACAGGGACCTGCCTCAATGACCGTACAGGGTACATTTTTACCTTCGGGGGTAAAAACAGAGGTCATCCCTATTTTCTTTCCAATGATTCCCGGCATAGTTTACTTGATTATTTAATGAATACTAAGGTGGATCTCATCATGCCTGCTGATTCCCCACCCCTCAAACATTTTGTGAAGGAAAACACGCCGTGCACAAGGCACAACATTGTTTTCAATCACAATTATGTATTGATATTAATTTAAAATTTCGGGCGCAAAGATATGCTTTTTTTTCATGCAAACAACAAATGAAGAAAAAAAAATTATCTCCGGCAACTTTTCGGTTTGCTGGCTAAATCTTTTTTTGAGGCGCTATGAAAAATATCCGGCAGTACGATAAAGCCTTAAGGAATGGCGAATAAAAAACTTATAACGGATATGAAATTCGACCTCAAAGAGGTCACATGTTTATAGAAGCAATGTATCCTTTGTTGTGCGACCCCGTCGGGGTCGAATGGAAACACAACATCGTTTTTCTATAAACATACGATGCCTTCATCATCGCAAGATAAACAGGCGGCAAACATGCCGGACGGACAGGGGGACATGCCTTCCCGTTGAGGGCTTCGCCGTTCCGGCATCATTATTTTTTGACGGTTCCTTACCGGCAAATATTCGGGGGAGAACAGTCGATTGTCAATTATATAATGTATATTTGCGGAAACAAATCCGTTATATGTTGATAGCAATTTACGGCAAGATACTGAATGAGCGAAGCGCCGGACTGATTCGCCGTTTGCTGGACGCGCTGAACCGCGCGAGCGCCGGTGTTTTTCTGTACCGTCCGGTGTATGATTTCTTGCGCACCCTTCCGGAGCCTTTCGGAAGCGTTGCCGGAACGTTCCGCTCGCACAGCGACCTGAACGGCGACGTCCGTTTCCTGATCAGCGTGGGAGGCGACGGCACTTTTCTCGAATCGGTAAACATAGTCAGAGACAGCGGTATTCCCGTTGCAGGGGTAAATATCGGACGGCTGGGTTTCCTGTCCACCATCGCCGAAGCGGAACTGCAACATTCCGTCGAAAAATTGTTGCGCGGAGAGTTGTCGTTTGAAGAACGGACTTTACTCCGGGTAAGCAGCGACCATCCTTTGCCGGGCGACTTTCCCTACGCGCTGAATGATGTGGTGGTGCAGAAACAGACGTCGGGACTGATCACCATCCATACATGGTGCGACACTGATTTTCTCAATTCGTACTGGGCTGACGGGTTAATTGTCGCCACCCCTACCGGGTCGTCGGCTTATTCCATGAGCGTGGGAGGTCCCATTGTGGCGCCCCAGTCTCAAAATTTCATCATCTCCCCCATTGCTCCGCACAACCTGACGGTAAGACCGCTGGTGATACCCGATCATTCAGCGCTGCGTCTCAGGACGGACGCCCGCAGCGGCAGTTTTTCCCTGTCGCTCGATTCCCGCGCCTTCAATTGCCCTTCCGATACCGAAATAGAAATAAAACGCGCCGGCTTCACAATAAAAACCGTGCAGTCATCCTCCTTTTATGCCACCCTGCGCAACAAACTGATGTGGGGCGAGGATAAAAGGAACTGACCGTCGGGTTTCCCTGATAAAAACGGAGGGGCGACAGGCACAGGCAGCAATACCTTCTGCATATCCCTTCCGGGGGGCGTGTTTCGGGCTGCGGTGAACATCCCGAGGGTCGGCGGGTTTTGAAATTAATCCGGCAGGTCTTCGGCGCCGTCGGCGTTTTTCCGCCTGACCAGCACTTTATCTATCCGCTGTTCGTCCATGTCGGCAATTTCAAACAGGAATGTTTTCCATGTCAGCTGTTCGCCCGTTTGAGGGATATGTTCCAGCCGGTGGAGAATAAACCCCGCCAGCGTGTCGAAACTGGTAGTCATCTGTTCGCACTCGAAATAATCCAGAAAATCGTAGAACCTGATGTGCGCATCCACCCAGTATGAACCGTCTTCTCGAAGAATAATCTCCTCTTCTTCCTGTCCTTTTTCCGGCATGTCGCCCACAATCGCTTCAAACAGATCGTTGAGCGTGACCATTCCCTGCAACGAGCCGTACTCGTCCACCACAAAACATACGTGCGTGCCGGTTTTTTTGAAGAGTTCCATCACGGTGTAAATGGAATTGTTTTCCGGCACGAAAAGGGCTGTATGGCTGATTTCCTCCAGCGTTTTCCCTTCCGTGAGGGCAAACAGGTCGCGGTTTCGGACAAACCCCGTTACCATGTCGATGCTGCCGTCGCACACGGGGTACACGGAGAACGGGTGTTCTCTGATGTATGCCAGCGTATCCTCAACGGGCGTTTGCGTGTTCAGCCGGATGATGTTGCTGCGGTGCGTCATGATGGAGGTGATGCTGCGGTCGCCCAAATGGAACACCCGCTCGATGATTTCCTGTTCGGCATGTTCTATCCCGCCCTGTTCGGCGCTTTCTTCGATGATTGCCTTGATTTCTTCTTCCGTGACCATGCTGTCCTGTTTCTTGACGCCGAACAGCCGTTCCAGCAGTTTGGTGGAAAAAGACAGCAAGCGGATAAACGGAAACATGATCCTGCTCAGTATGTTCACCGCCGGAGCCATTGCCCGTGCGATCCTTTCGGGCTGCATCAGCCCTATCTGCTTGGGCAGCAATTCTCCCATGACAAGGGTAAAATAGGTGACAACGATGACTATGACAGTGGTGGAGAATACACTGCTGAACGGTCGCAGCAATTCGAAGCGCCGGAAAAAAGCGTCCAGATCGGTCTGGATTTTTTCACCGGAAAAGATGCCGGTCAGGATGCCGATTAAAGTAATCCATATCTGGATGGTGGACAGGAAATGCTCCGGATGTTCCATGATTTTCAGTACTTTCTTCGCCTTTTTGTTTCCCTTGTCCGCCTGTATTTCCAGTTTTGTCCTGCGTGCCGACACCATTGCCATTTCGATCATGGAAAAAGCGCCGTTCAGCAATATCAGTCCCAATATAATGAGCAATTCCATCTTCCGGCGTTATTTCCGCGACATGTAGCGGTGGTTCAACAATGAAAGCATCCGCCCGAACCGTTCGATGGCTTCGGTGGTTTCTGCCGACGGACACGTTTTTTTCATCCTCATGGTCATCAGCACGTACAGTGCATTCAGGCAGACTTCGATTTCCGTTGCGCCCGGTTTTGATTTCCTTTTCAGTTCGGCAATGCAGGGTTGCGCCGAATGGTATGCCTGCCGGTAGTCCGGTTCGTTCAGGTCGTTGATGAGGTTCAGGTGAAAGTCGTTCAGCTGATGCATCTGTTCGTCCAGCTCATGCAGATGACCGCCCGCCTGCAGTTCTTCCTCCTTCATTTGCCGTATGAGGTTTCCGTACCATTCGTCCATCTGCTGCAATACATTTTCCGGCTGCCCGAAACGGGAGATGATGTGTTCCCTGACTTGCAGGATGTCGAAGCGGTGGGCGCGCATCAGGTCTTCGATATGCCACATGTACAACAGGTATTCAATGATGTTTTCCTTTCTTTTTTGCTGTGCTATAATCATTGTGAGGTCCATTTATCCATGATGCGACGTTCCTTTTTGGTGGGACGTCCGGCTCCGCGGTCGCGCTGCACGAAAGCGGTTGTCCGCGTGAGGTGCGCCCTGTCCCGCTCTTCCTGAGGCGTGGTATCCGTAATGAAGTCCTTTACCAGCGACGCCGGCTGCCGTTTGTCTGTCAGCCCGGTCACCACGAAGGTATGCAGCGCGGGCGGACGCCTGACCGTCAAACGGTCGCCTGCCTTGACACCGCGCGACGGTTTTACTGCCGCGCCGTTCGCCGTCACGTGATGTTTTTCGCACGCTTCGGCAGCCAGACTGCGTGTTTTAAACAACCTTACCGACCACAGGAACTTGTCCATCCGCACCGATTTTGATGGTTCGCTGTTCATTAATTTTTCACTTGTTATTGAATAAATTCATGGTTCGTTCCACTCCCGCCAGGGCGAAACTTCTGATAATATCCGGCGTCGCCCTGATTTTTTCCGGCAGCGCCTGCATTTCTTCGGGCGTCCATTCGCCCAGCACGTAATCCATTTGCCGTCCCTGCTCAAAATTGTTTCCCACGCCAAACCGCAGCCGTGCATACAACAGGGTTCCCAGTATTTCATTGATGTTTTTCAGTCCGTTATGACCGCCGTCGCTGCCTTTGGGTTTCAACCGGACAGTACCGAAAGGCAGTGCAATATCGTCCACCAGCACCAGCAGCCTGTCGAGTTCTATTTTCTCCTTCTGCAGCCAGTAATGTACGGCGCGACCGCTCAGGTTCATGTATGTGGAGGGTTTCAGCAATATAAAGACATGTCCCCTGTAGCGGTATTCGCCCACAGCACCGTAGCGGCTGCCGGAAAAGGTGATTTTCTCTTCGGCTGCCAGATGATCCAACATGCGGAAACCTATGTTGTGGCGTGTGTTGGCGTATTCATCGCCAATGTTTCCCAATCCTGCTATCAAATATTTCACTGCAAAATTTCGTGTTTATCAAGCCGTAAAAATACGAAAAACAACAAATATTTCATGTCTTCCCTGCAAAAAAATCTTATTTCCGTCATGATGTTCCGGCTTGTGCGCCATGCGGCGAAGCCATTGCCGAAAGTAAGGCACGGTATCCACGCCGGATAGTTCGTGTTCCGGTCTGCTTATTCGCCTGTCCGCATCTCAAAATAATATTCAGCCGCCCTGTCGCAACCTGCGACAGGGTGAGATACATTCCGTAAAAAAAGTCTGCAACAATAAATTACAGACTTTTTGGCTTTGGATTGTCGACCCTTTGGCGTATTTTTCAGCGGAAAGCGAGGGATTCGAACCCCCGGAACAGTTACCCGTTCACCGCATTTCGAGTGCGGCCCATTCGACCTCTCTGGCAGCTTTCCCGGAAAAAATTTCCGAATATACTGTGGCAAAACAGCGGCGGCAAAAGTAGTTATTTTTTCGCAATTACCATCCATTTTCCCGTAATATTTTTTGGGATACTCCGTTTTGACGTGCAGAATGGAATGAATTTTGTTCATTTTCACAAAACATTCTTACCATGATAAAATATAAGTCGGCGATGATGATCATCAGCCTGTTTTTGCCTTTTTTTCCTGCTTTTTCGCAGGATCAGTACAGTTACAGAGGATTCGACGCTCCGGTCAGCGTCGTTCAGTACGGCGGATATTACTATTTGTCCAATGCGGGAAAGAATAAGAACCGGTCGGCAAAAGACGGAGACGGATACATTTCGCGCCTGAAAAGCGACGGAAGTCAGGAAGAGGTAACGTTGAAATATATTTCGGGGCTTGACAGTCCGCACGGCATATTCGCTTTGCAGGGTGTGTTGTATGTGTGCGACGTGGACAGGCTCGCCGGATTTGATTTGAAATCGAAAAAAAAAGTATTTGAATTGAGTTTTGCCGGTGAAAAAACCGTACAGCTTTCGGGAATAGCCTGTGCGGACAATAAAACCATGTATGTGTCGGCTAGCGACATCCATGCCGTCTTTGAAGTTGACCTTGCCGGGAAAACGTACAAGAAATGGATGGAAACCACCGCGCCCAACAGCCTGTTGATCGACAGGGACAAAATGTACGTGTGCAGTTGGGGTATCGACAGCCTTCCCAATGGAAAACTGGGCGTTATAGACATGAAAAAGAAAACGTACCGACAATTGGGCAACTGCGAGGGATACCTTTGGGGATTAGCCCTTGACGGGAAAAAACTGTACTTTTGCGACTGGGTGGCATTTGCCAAACGCGGCGTCATCAGGTGGTATCATCTCGATACGGGCAGCAGCGGGCAGATAAAGCTCACCTCAAAAATGGGCGGACCTGCCGATTTTATCTACGATGCACACAACGACCTGTTTATTATCCCTGCCGTACTGGAAGGACTGGTATATGGCGCACTTGGATTTAAACAGCGAACATTATAACCGGAACCGTTTGATCCCGCTGACGGTTGACAGCGCAAATGCAGACGTCTAAAATTACGCACGTGTCCGGATAAAATTTCATACGTGTCCGGCAAAATCTGCACACGTATGTAAATAAATTTTCCCACAGTGTAATTTTAGGCTTAATGTTCAAAAGTAATGATAAAATTTTCATATCAATCAGTAAATTAGTATTTTTACGTTATTTTAAAGATATGGACAAAAAATTTGCTTTTATTGTGGATCAAAATTGACCGTAAAAGACGGTCATGTAAGAGGTCGTCAGCGCTATAAAT
>JAISRX010000245.1 GCA_031273395.1 Bacteroidales bacterium
CAGGGAGCGATAAAGGAATTAAGACGTGAAATAAAGGCAGGATTAACGGAAGTGTACGATGCGGACATATCACAATACTTTGACACGATACCCCATGAAAAACTCATGACAGTATTGAAACAAAGGATAAGTGACCCCCGGATACTGCGGTTAATCAAACTGTGGTTGAAAACACCGGTAGAAGATGCCGGCAAATACACAGGAGGGAAGAAGAATAAAACCGGAGTACCTCAAGGAGGTGTAATATCGCCGTTACTGTCGAACATCTGTCTAAATTTGCCGGATAAAGCAGTAAACCGTATAACAGGAATCTTCAGACATTATGGAGTAAAGATAATACGTTATGCGGATGACTTCATACTAATGGGGAAAAAGATAAACGGGGAAATAGAATCGTACCTGAAAAAGTTGTTGAGCCGTATGGGTTTAAGCCTGAATACAGGCAAGACTCGCAAAGTCAATGTAAAAGAAAACAGCATGGACTTCTTAGGATTTACGATAAGATATGATGGAGACCTGAAAGGCGGCAATCATAAATACCTGAATATCTGTCCATGCAGGAAGTCCGAGCAAAAATTGCGTGAGCGTATAAAAAGTTATTTGCATCATCATGGACACAGTAATGCCGGAGAAATAGCAAAGAATTTGAACACAATCATACAAGGCCGGCTGAACTGCTTTATCATCGAAAAAGTCAGTTACACAGATTAATCTGCAAAACAAAACTAACATTTTTTTTCCTTAATCGCGCACATTTTTGAAAAACAATCCATGCACTTTTCTTATCATTTCTATTTTTTTCATTAATCGCGACGGAAGCATTTTTTTTCATTAATCGCGCACATTTCAACAAAAAAAAGACTTACTTTTGCATAAATATTTGATGTATGTTTGAGTATAAGGATATAGTAAAATTAACGCTTGCGGGCATTATCATCGGGATAATATTCGTGGTATTGCGGGTATTTACAGGACAAGAATGGCTTTTGGCGGCAGGTCTTTTTTCTATTGGTTGATGGTGCGGGGTGTGTGCGGGGGGGGGATGATAAAATATTATAGTATCCTTGAATTTTAATTATTTGATAATATGGATAACAGTTTATTGATTTGGGCGTCCTTTTCCTTGATTTGGGCGTCCTTTTCCTTGATACGCTCGTCTTTCTCGCGCAGCAGGATGTCTTTTTCCTCTACCTGTGCCCGTAATACGTCCGGGGAATCGCTGTAGTAGTGGCGATTGTCCACATTGCTATTGCCGGCTGCCTGCACGTTGTCATTACCTGTTATTGATTGAATAATGGCGTTTTCTTCCTGTTTTTTCAGCATTTCGCCGCGTCCGGTAAGGAGCCATTCGGGTGAAATATCTAAACAATTGTCTATTATTTTCCCCATTATTGACTCGCCGAGATCAGCGCATCTCTTTAATTGAGTACCTAAATAACCATTTGACAACCCAATTTGCTTTTCAAATCGTGTTGGTTTTAATCCCTTATAATTGAGATATTCATGTAATCTTTCTATTGCCTTCATGAAAAAAATCGAAAAAAGTTTATAAAATATTTGGAGATATAAACTATTGTCTATATCTTTGCAGCGCGTTAGAAAAAAACGCGCCTCAAAAGTAGTAAAAATTTTTAAGATAAAAAAATATGAAAGAGTTTATTGTGGTAGAGAAGGAGGTTCGCGCAAAGATCGCGAAAACGTACAAGGTCACGCCGGAGTGCGTGGGGATGGCGCTCAGGTTTAAGCGCAACGGCCAGAGGGCGGTTGCGATGCGGATCATGGCGCTGGAGAACGGCGGCGTGTTGTACGGAGCGATTTCGGGGGGAGTCGACTGCGAAACAGAGCGGGAAAAACCAATTATAAATCAAGAATACGGGGGCAAAGTATTCGAATCGGTGAGTTAAAAATTAATAATCAAAAGATTATGAAAGAAGAACTAAGAAAAAGGCGTGTGGAGTTTCTCGGGAAACTCCGAGACCTGCTGGAGGAGTATGTCGCAGTGGTTTCTTATGAAAGAACCTCCTTAATCGATGGAGATGATTACTTTTACATTGTGACGGACGCCCATCAGCGGGAGTCATGGGATAACATGACCGTACCGGGCAGTGATTTGAGCGAAGCGGGACTTCAATCCGCTATATGTAAAATAGAAGCGGAAAGAGAATCATGAAAAGGAATGTTAAAGTGGAGGAATTTATAGCGAAAATGGTGCCGCCTGTCAACGATTTGGATACTTTGCTGTATCTTTTAGATGGAGGCGGCTCTGGAGGAGAAACCGTTTCCCGGATGCTTTCCCTTTACAGGAGTACTGTCCGTGAAATAACCGCACTGTTCAACAATCTGGAAAAGGTTGCCGGAAATGATACGGTCGAGTACGACAGAAGGGCTACCGGATTTTTTAATATTCGGGAAGAGCAATTGGAAAGGCTGTCTCTGTGGAAAAGTCTGTATCTGAATAACAATTAAAATTTTAGAGAGATGAAAAAAAAATATCGGCCACTTCCGAACGGCATACACCGGGGGTCGGGTACCCGGCGGGAACACTGAAATTAACAGGAAGAAAGAAAGAAAGAAAGGGAGAGCAGCCTCGAAACCGGAAAAACAGCGAGTGTACATCAGCTGAAGTTCCTGCAGGACTTTCCGGGGCGACAAAGCAATGGCAGCGTTTACGCTCCCTCGCGGTACGGGGGGATGACAGCCGGGAAAGACCGGCTTTATAGAGTTAAAAATCAAGAATTGACAATTATAAATCAGGAGATATGAAAAAAATATTGGATTTGGCACAGGCGACTGTGTTTGGAGCGCTGGGGATTACGGCGCTGGTGGCGGCTGCCATGGGATACCTGCATCATATAGGATCGGCGGCTGCGTGTGCAGTAATGGTCTGGGTGAGCGTTCATGAGTTAAGAAAAGAGAATGACGGTTAACGCCGTTTAAACGGCATTTAAAACACATTCAAAACCATTAAACGAATGACATCGGCGGGAGATATAATAAACTGGAATGCGGGGCTGTGGGTCTCGCAGGACTACGTCCTGAGAACGACGGAAGTATCCGGCGGTTACCTTGGCGTCGCCGGCACGCGGGCACGCAGGGCAGCGTCGCCCGCACGGTCGTGGCACCACGAGACCGTCGGCGGACGCCGCTATTTCATGTATTCGAGCCTTCCGGCGCGTTATTCCGCGCAACTGCCCGACTATGCCGACCTTGCCCGCCAGGCAGTCCGTCTTCAGGGCGACGCCGAAGCCATCGTCAGCGAAGCTGTAGCCGGCGGCTACAAACTGCATCTCGACGCCTTCCGCGAAGGCAACGACGACGCCCGCATGAAGCGCATGGCTACATCGGCCGCCATCCTCTGCGGGATGAAGGCCTACATCGACACTCGCGGACTGTCCTATAAAAAAAGCGATTTTTTCAGAAAAATGGCAAACGAACTGTCAATCAATCATGTGAAATACCTGCCAAAAACATGGCGGGGCCTCCGCGACAAAGTCGAGGCTTATGCCGCCGGCGCCGCGCTGAACGAAGTGGTTCGCACCAAGAACCTCGGCAACCGGAACGCGGCCAGGTTCAAGAACAACCCCCTCATTGTCGGATGGGTCTGCGACCTGGCAGGATCGCAGAAGAACTATTCCGGCGCCCAGATATACCGCAACCTCGTTCGCCAGTGCCAGGCGTCGGGGCTGTCCAAAATACCTTCCATGCGCTGGATCAACTATTTTCTGTCCAGCCCGAAGACCAAAAACCTGATAAAGGACCGCTACGGCGCCGGCAGCCGCCACAACTGCAACTACCGCGGCAACACCCCCATGCAGAAAGCTCCCAATGCCGGCGACTGCTGGGAAATCGACGGCACGCGCGTCAATATCATCGACCATGCCGCCGTCGAAACGGACGCCGGCGGCAAACGCCGCCACGTGCACAAATATCTCTACATCGTGGTCGTGCGCGACGTCATGAGCGGACTGCCCGTAGGCTGGGAATACTGCCACGTGGAATCATCGTCGGCCGTCATCAGCGCCCTCGCAATGGCCGTCCGCAACACCGGCTACCTGCCCTGCGAACTGGTTCACGACCGTTTTCCGGGACACAATACCGACGAATGGCAATGGGTCGAATGCGAACTTCGCCGGCGCGGCATCATCATGACCGTCGCCCACAAGGCAGAGGGAAAGGCAGGCGTCGAGCGGTGGTTCGGCACCCTGCAGGACGTTTTCATGTCCGAAAACGAGAAGTACTACGGTCAGGGCGTCAAATCAACCCGGCGCCACGCCCACAGAACTCCCGAATACATCGCCGAAATGCAACGCAAAGCGACGAAAAACGGCTTCGACTTCGACGCCGCCTGCCGCGAGACCGACGCCATCCTCCATAACCACAACAACCGCCCCTACAGCGCCTATTCAAAGAAATTCAAGCATATATCGGAGTCGCCGCAACAGCTGCACGACATGAGTGAGCGTCCGAACGCCTTCGACGTCGCCGACCACGAGTACTGCTACCTGTTCGGACTGAAACGCGGCATCTCCATCCGCAACTACATGATCACTGCCGAAATAGACCGCCAAACGCACTATTACGGCATAGACGACTGCGACGTGACCGCCCTCTACACCGGCGTCAAACTGCTCTGCTGCTTCGACCGCGAAGACCGCAGTCGCGTACATGTATACAATGGAGAAAATTACGTTGGCACCTTCAACGAAATCACCCCCGCACAGCGCTACGGTCCCGACAGGGACATGCGTGCCGTCGGCAAGATCAGGAAGATCGTAGCCGACAACGAAGCATACCGCGCCCGCGAGCTTGCCGAAATAGCCGCCCGCAAGCGCCAGGCCGAAGCCTCTCTTCCTCCCCCTCCCTCCCCCTCTCCAAATGGAGCGTGTCCGGGGGTGCAGTCGGGAAGTGAAGCCGCCCTCCTGATGGGCGCCCTCATCGGCAAGCACGAACACGAAGCCGCCGAAACGGCCTTTCTCAACGAGACGCTGCCTGCCGCGTCTCCACAAAACAGCGGCGACAGCGACGAAGAAGAAGACCTGTTCATCAACGTAAACAGGCAGTATTGACAATTGACAATTAAATAATATTCACTTTTAAACTAAAAAGAACATGGAAATTTTACAGAAAAAAGAGATTCTTCAGTTGATTGAAGACGAGAAGCAAAGACTTGGAAGCTACCGCGCGGTTGCTTCAAAATGCAAAATCAGCGAGGCTGCCATCTCGCAACTTCGCAAAGGCAGTTACGCTGCCGACGGCGACGACATCTACCGGACGATTGGACTGTCGCTCGGCTACAGTTTCGCCGACGCCGACGATACGTGGCGCCTCGCCGAAACGTCCAACTACCTCATGGTTACGCAAGTGCTCGAAGACGCACGCAACGAATGCCTCTGCATCGGCATCAGCCACAAGGCAGGCAGCGGCAAAACATCCGCATCCAGCGCCTACCTCAACGCCCACCGGCGCGAAGGCGTATTCAAAATCAACTGCATGGAATGGACGGCCGTTCCCCTGCTGTCCGAAATAGCCCGGGAAATCGGCGCCGAAGTTCCCAGGGGATACTCCAGCAACATCAGCGGCATGATCACCGGCATTGCCACCGCCATCAAAGCCATGAGGGTGCGCGGCATACGTCCCCTGATTATCCTTGACCAGGCCAATTCGCTGAAGCAATCCGCCTTCAGGTCGCTGATTCACCTGGATAACAAGTGTGAAGACCTGACGGGCGTTGTCATCCTCGGCACCGAAAACCTTGAGTACGCCATCAAACGCGGCGTTCGCCTCTTCCACGACGGATACGACGAGTTCGACAGCCGTTTCGGACGTAAATACATCCACCTTTCCGGCGCTCCGCTGTCGGACGTCCGCAAAATATGCGAAGTCAACGGCATCACCGACAGGGAACAGCAAAAGCGCATCTTCGACGAATGCGAACACGCCCGCATCACCCTCGACGACGGACGGCGCATCGAAGTGGTCGAGGACATCCGCCGCCTCAAACGAATCGTCAAACGCGAGAAGCTGAACGGCAGGACGGCAGGACAGTCAAAATCTTATAATTCTTAATTTAAAAAAGATATGATCATCCCCTACAAACCCGAAGACCTCCGCGAGCAGGCCGAACTCAAAGCCCTCCGGAGCGCGGTACTGCACCGCATTCAAAAGTTTGGCGTCGACACCACCGAATGGATGTACGTCAACGACTTCATGCGCGATCCCCGTGTTGCCGGCAAATCGCTCGGCGAAATGGACATCGAGGAACTCAAGTCATTTATTCCCAAAATGTCAAGCATCCTTACAAAGGAAATGGCCGACCGATACGCCGCCGGACCCAAACCGAAAAAAATACGGAGGACTCAGGCATGAAAGACATCAATCGAACGGTACGCTACAACCTGGTTTACAGGCTGCGGAAAAAAGGATACACGGTTATCACGGCGGAGAAGACCATCGTGAGCAACAACCGGATCGACCCCATGCAAATACGCCAGATAAGGAGGTTGACAAAAGAGTTTCACTATAGAATTCAGCTTTCATTTATATAAATTTAAAAAATTACAGTATGAGCAATTTAAAAAAAACAGAACCTGCCGAAGAGCAGAACGCCGTTTTGATGACGGCGGAAGAAATGTCCGAATACAGTGCGTTTCGGGCGGAAAAGCAGCGCAAAGCCGCAGAGGAGAGAAGACGGGCGGAACGCGAAATCTACCGTGAACTGTCGTCCGGCGCGGTCGATGAAGTGTTTCCCGAACTGTTGAGCGAGAGCCGCAAGTTGAGCGCTCTCAAGCAGAACGTGTACAACCGCTTCCACGAGGCGCTGGAGTTGAAGCGGGAGGTGTTCGGATTCAAGACCGAACAGCGTTCGCACACCTTCATCAATGCCGACGCTACCCGGCGCATCCGACTGGGCGACTGCGTCACGGACGATTACGACAACACCGTCGAGGAAGGCATCGCCATCGTGCGCGGGTTCCTTGATTCCCTCTCGCGCGACGAGCGGACAAAAACGCTTGTCAATACCATTCTCCGGCTGTTGAGCCGCGACCTCAAGGGCAACCTCAAGGCAAGCCGCGTGATCCAGTTGCGCCGCACCGCCGAGGAACTGGGCGAGGCACGCCTGCTCGAAGGCGTGCGCATCATCGAAGAGAGTTACCGGCCTGCCGTTTCCAAACAGTTTGTCCGGGCAGAATACAGGAACGAAAAAGGCGAATGGGTGTCGGTACCGCTGGGAATGACGGAGAGTTGAGAGGAATATGGAATTTTAGAAGAATTGCAGGACATGAAAATACATGTTGAATTTGATGTGGATGAAGGCAGGTTATGGAACCTGCTTAAAGAGATGTCCGGTGAGAAATCACCGGAGGCCTCACCCCCTGCCCCTCTCCAAATGGAGAGGGGGGAAAGCGGGGATTCTCCGGCAGAAAAGAGCGACAGAACGGAAGAGCCGGAAAAGGAAGAAGAGACAGAAAGGAGAAGTTACAGAAACAGTGCGGAAACAATAGACCTTATTAAAAGGTCTTATACGTCCGGAATGAGTTTCAATGAACTTTGCCAAAAAATGAAATGCAGCTCTGACCTCCTCTATAAATATTACAGGAAGGCGCTCACGGAGGAACAGGTGAAAGAAATGCGGGCGGCAGGATTGACGGCAAAGTGCGGGAAGACGGAAGAATCCTTTGAACCGAAAAACTACACGCCTGAAGAAAGGCTTGAGCGGGAAAGGCTGGCAAGGATGGACGGTAAACCGAAAATGCTCAAGGATAAATTAAAATTTTATTGAGTAATTGTCCGAACCGGGATTTACGGGATTACAGGACTGTCGGGATTGAATCCCGAGAATCCCGTCAATCTTTCAGAATCGGGGTTCGGACAATTATCAATTAAAAATTACGGATTACGAAAGGAGTAAATAACAAAAAAAACAGCAAAAAAGAGATGGAACATACTGTAAGATTGCAAATAAGAAGCATCCGCAATAACAAAGTGAAGTATATTCAAAAGAAATTTATTTCCGATGATTTCAAAATAGAGGAATGGGTCGGTTCTATCCCGATACCCCGTGGATACCGCTTTGCAGGAAAATGGACCGGTATAACAAAATTAAACTAACTGATATCAATTAAAAATTACGAATTACGACAGGAGTCTGAATTATGAATTATGCTTATGTTCGGGTAAGTTCCGATAAACAAACTGTAAAAAACCAGAAGTTTGAGATCAAAAACTTTTGCAAAAAGAACGGTATGGTAGTGGATCAATGGATAGAAGAAACCATATCGGGCACCAAGACCGTAGAAAAACGCAAGCTTGGCGATTTGCTGTCAAAGATGCGCAAAGACGACATTCTGATCTGTTCCGAATTATCGCGGTTGGGCAGGAATTTACTCATGATTATGGGAATCCTGAACGAGTGCATGAACCGCGACATACAGGTCTGGACGATAAAGGACAACTACCGTCTGGGCAAAGACATCAGCAGCAAAGTGCTTGCCTTTGCTTTCGGACTGTCCGCCGAAATAGAGCGCAACCTTATCTCACAGCGCACCAAAGAGGCGCTTGCCCGCAAACGCGCCGAAGGCGCTGTATTGGGACGTCCGAAGGGCAGCCGGTCGAAAGTAAAGAAGCTCACCGGCAGGGAGGCGGAAATTAAGGCGTTTCTGGACAAAAAAATATCCCGAAGCGCGATCGCCCGGCTATTGTGCGTGCATCGGCTTACTGTTGCAGAGTTTATAAAAGAAAACGGGATGAATGTCTGAACCGGGATTTTCAACGGTTCAGACAATTATCAATTAAAGTTTTAAATATAATAACAATTAAAAAATTAAAAGGTTATGAGCATTAAAAAGAAGATTTTAGAGATTGTGCCGCCGGGTTATGTCCGGCATGAGACACACGATTTCGGGGGCTTCGAGTGTCCCGGGTGCCACGGGAGGGGATTCTTCATCGAATATGACAGGAGGGGCAGCCTCGACATCCCGTGCGGGCGGTGCGACGGTTCCGGCGTGCTGAAGGCGACGGTGTCGGTGATTTGGTCGCCGGACGCGAGACGGGAAAACCGTAGAAACTGAAGAAAAAAAGCGATGGCATACAATAACAGAAATTTAATGAATAAGATTGTTGAAATTCAGGACATCACGCTTGAACATACCCGTCGTGGCATCTCGCAGCGGTGGGTGTATAAAAACCTGATAAGTGACAGATATCACATATCCTATTCAACCTATCAGAATTATCTGTGCCGGAATGCGAAGAAAGAACGGAAAGCAAAGCAAATACCGCCCGGTGAAAGGCAGTTAAACCTGTTTCCCGATTTTTAGAACTGTAAATTAATTATCGGAAAGGCGGAAGTTGTGAAATTTCCGCCTTTTTTTTTACGGCCTTTCCCTGAGCCTTCCGTTTTCAAACACCTTGACGAAATCCACGTTTACATGTCTGGCGTCGCGGTCGTCCAGTTCTTCGTGCATGACACACCGGAAAGTCAGCAGGTGATAGTTGTAGAAGTCCGTCCTTACGGGCGTTTCCCGATACGGCACGAGCGGTCCGAATACCGGCGGCGTTTTCATTCCCTTTAAACAGCGTTTAATGACGTTTAAAAACCGGAAATAATACAGTCCCCTGTTCCTGTCGGGTGCAATGTTTTCCGTGTCCTCCATGAAATCGGTCAGGACATGCAGGTCAATAAGGAGCGTTTCTCCGTCGAAGTCGGCCGAACAGTCGAAAAAGACGGCAGGCAGGACAAATTCAAAATCCTGCGGTACGTCCGGCTGCCCCATGAATACGTCCACCACGGCCGGCGGCGTTAAACCTGCGCGGGTAAACGCCTCCGCATTCGCCTCCAGCGTTTCTGTTATTTTATTATATACTCTATCCATAATCAACAGGTTAAAAGTTAGTTTTCAATTGCATTTTTTATTTCATCGGCCATAAGGTTTTCCAGTTGCCGCGCCAGTTCCGCACTGTCGCCGAGAAAGCGTCGTCGCGGCATTTTTACCTTGCGCGTATGTGCCTTGACCCCGTAAACATTTCCCTTCCGGCTCCGGCGGTTGTGCTTCCTTACCTGTACGGCGCCGTCCAGTCCGTCGTTGTGTATCCGTGCGTAGGGCACGTCGGTTCCCGTCACGACCCTTTCGCGCGAGATGCTTACGATTCTGATGCTCCGCTTGAGCCGTCCGCTATCGACCAGGACGGCGCCTTTTTGCCGCTTTTTTCCACCCCGTCTGTCACGCCTGCGCTTTTCCCACGGTTCGGGACTTTGGTCGTGCCAGTTCTGCTTGACAAACCGCGATTTGCTGAAGTTTACCGCCGCCGTTGCCACTTTCGCCGGAAGTTTGTCTATTGCCTTCGCAACATCATCCAGTAACGCCATATAAGACTTTCCCATAATCTCTTAATTCTTAATTTCAATAAGACAGTTCGATGTTCCGTATTGCGCGTTGCAGCATCCCGTTGAACCATGATTCCACCTGTGAGACGGTCAGCCCGTTCAGTCCTTCGGTATTGCCGGCGTTGATGCCGCCCTTGTTGAAAGCGTCGATGGTAACGTAGATGTTCCGTACCTGCCGGGCGGAACCGGCAACGGCGT
Organism: Bacteroidales bacterium; assembly: GCA_031273395.1. Classification (GTDB taxonomy): domain Bacteria; phylum Bacteroidota; class Bacteroidia; order Bacteroidales; family UBA4181; genus JAIRLS01. The sequence goes on from JAISRX010000245.1 coordinate 10,583, forward strand.
CGGCGCTTCCGGCGGCGTTGCCGGCATGTCCGGCGGCGTCTTTGCCTCCGGAAGCGCCGGCAGCATCGGGATCGCCGGTAACGACGGGGCTGTCCGGCGGCGTGACGGGGCTTTTTGCGTCCTGGACGGCCTCTTCCTGTTTCTTTTTGATGCTTACGTTCTTCCATGCTTCGGCTATCTCTTTTGCCCGCTGCACGCTTTCGGAGGCAAAGGCGGCGCGGTTTGCGTTGCGTGCGGCTTCAAGGTTCCCGACTTCAATGCTTGATTTGGTTTTGATTTCCTGCTTGAGGATGTCGCGGGCTTCGGAAAAGTTGCCCGACAATGCCGCCTTGATGGCTTTGCCGATATTGGTAAAGAGTTGCCCGGCGAATTCGCCGAAACTTTTGAGTTTTGCCCAGAATATCTGAATGCCCGACCACAGTTCCCTTATGCCGAACATCCATGTCGACACGTATTGCCTGAACGAGTTGACAAGCGTTACCTTGATGGCCTCCCAGAGCGTCACCCAGCCCGTAAACTTTTTTGCCATTACCGCGATGGCGCCGATCAGCGCTCCGATGGCGACAATGACGATGCCGACAGGGTTGGCGCTCAATGCAACGTTCCACAGCCATTGTTTGGCGGCAAGGATGCCGGTTTTTACGGCCAGTATTCCCGCTCCGGCGCCTGCGGCGACTGTCTGTGCATTGAGCACGGCAAATGCCCCGGCAATGCCGATTATTACCGGCTTCCATTCCCACAGGAAGGCGCCCGCCGCTCCGATTCCGCGCAGGGCGGCGGAGGCGGCCAGTCCGATTTGTCCAAGTACGGGCAGGAAGATTTCTCCGATCTTTATCATGTCCGCCCGGATCTGGTTTTGCGCTATCTTCCAACTGTCGAGCGGTCCGGCGGCATCGCGGTAAGCGTTGTTGAGCGCTCCCTGCGAGTTGGTCGTTGCGTCGATGGACCCGGCAAGCCCGTCGATGTCCTGCATCATCGCCGAAATGCCGAGTGTTGCGGTCTGGTCCATGTCGAGCATTCCCATTTTTGCCATGCGCTGCCGGTCGGTCAGTCCGGTCATGGCGGCGTTCATGTCTTTTATAATGTCGAGTAGCGGACGCGACGCGCCTGTCCTGACGTCAAACACGTTAATCCCGATGCCTTTCAGTTTGGCGACGACCTTTTCGTTGGAGAATGCACGTATGGCGCCTTCCAGCGCGGTAGAGGCGCTGTTGGGGTTCAGTTTTGCCGTCAGGCTGGCAAAAGCGCCGGCCGTTTCTTCGAGGGAAAATCCAAGTGTACGCGCCATCGGTATGACTTTGGGCAGGTAGTTTGCCACGTCTTTAAATTCGGCATTGCCTTTTTTCACGGTCATGAAAAGGACGTCAAACGCCTTTTCAGACTCCACGCCCGCCGCCATCATGGTGGAAGTTGCCGCCCGTGCGGTTGTTTCGATGTCGGTAAAACCGGCTTTGGAGGCGCGGAGGGTCGGTTCGAGCGTTGCCGTTGCCGTGTTCACATCGTCCAGCGCGCCCAGTATGGCGGCGTAGGCTTTGGGGACTTCTTCGAGCGGGGCGGCGTTGCGGGCGCCGACAGCCATGAGTTCGTCCGACAGTTTGCGGAGTTGCGCCGGCGTCTGTTCGGCGGTTACGTTGATGTTTGCCATCTGTTCGTGCCAGTCGTTAGCCATTTTGGTGCACTTGACAAAGGCGGTTCCCAGCGCCACCGCCCCGGCTGCGACAGCGATGATCGGGTTCCGGAGCATCTCTATTGCCGTTCCCAGTCCGGGGATACGGTCTTTCATTTCGGAGAATGCCTGAACGCCCGCCGTTTTAAGGCTGTGGAGTTTCTGCTTCATGTCGGCTGTTGCCGTGCTGACGGCGTCCTTTGCCATCCTGAGACCGGCGCTGAGGCGGTCTTTCATTTCCAGTACGAGTTCCAGTTTTGATTGAGCCATGATTTTAATTGATAATTCAAGTTTCCCTGTTTTTTTATTGTTTTATTGCTTTTTATTTTGTTGTTAAAATATTTGATTGTATCTTTGTCGCCGGTGTCGGTCGGGTGTACCGCAGGGAGCCCGACTTTTAAGCGCCAATAAACCATTGATATTTATATCAGTGGTTTATTTCTAATATAATTTCTCCATTCTGAATACATATTATTTTCTCAAATTTCAAGTACTGTTTACCCGGTTGTGTTTTCAATCCATTATACTTTATCAGTCCTTCATCAAAAGCAGCTTGCGTGAAGTTTTTTTCAGGGAAGTAAAGTACGGCTATCTTTGTATCGCCTTTAATCGCACAATGCTTTAATCCGCTTCTAATGTTTCCTGCTGTTCCCGTTTCGCATCCTCTTATTTCAAAATTCTGATAGTTCCATGTTCCTTCCGTGTATTTTATGCCTATTCCTTTCCCTTTTTCCGCACCAAAAACAACCGCATTTCCATGTTGATAGCCGATATTTTGCACATCTTTTTCATAATGTCCTTTTTGCGGGTCGAAATTATGCTCCCTGTGCGTCGCCTTCAGTCCTCCGGTTGCAAAATCGAACTTCACATCTTTATAATCCGTGTTTGCGTCAAGTTTTTTAAATTCTTCCGCATTGCGGATAATGCGTCGCACTTCCATGCGGGAGCGTTCTTTCAGGAGGTGTACCTGTTCTTTGGGCAGGCGTTTGAAAAAGGGGTGCCCCTGTGGAAAGGCGACGCCCTGTTTGCCGAAATTGACCTTAAACATTTCGGGCACCGGTGGCAGCGTTATTTTTGTGTCGGGCGTTTCGCGGCAGCTGCTTTTGGGCATCTGTACGGCTTCGCACCGGCAACCGTAACCGTTCGGCGGATAGTATTGCGACCAGAACGGGTCGTTCATCCGTTTGATGATGCCGTTCAGTCCGGCGTGTTCCGGTCGCGTGTTGACGTCCATGATGGCCTGATACTGCAAAAACGGCATGCCGTCTTTGTTTTGCTCGAAGCCGTTCCACCGTGCGGCTGCCTGCGAGGCGGCGACCGCCTGGCTGTATTCGGTGCGGAGCCATTCCCTGTTGTATTTGCCGATGATTTTATCCGCCTCGCCGTGGAACTCCTCGAAGGAACGCAGGCGGTCGCCGTCGCGCAGGGCGTCCGTGATGTCGCGCAGTTCGTGGAAGTTCTTTGCTCCGGCAAAATGATAAACGTTTTCCGTCAGTTTTTCAAGCGTCTTGAAATCGGGGCTGTCCCATGCCGCTTCCACCATGTTCTTTCCGTATCCCGCGCCGGCGCCCTGCATTAATAAGCGGGCGGTTTCGCGGAGCAAACCGTCCTGTTCCCGCGCCGGCAAATGAGCCATCGAACCGGACCTGTAAAGTTCGTCCGCAAGTTTTTTCGCAATGCGGCTCACAGGCTCCGTATCGGGTTTTGATTCGTCGGCGGCGCGCCGATGGAGCGCGCCGCCGCAACATGCGCAGGGTTCGTAAAGCAGGGGCGGAACGCCGGCGGACGCCGCCCCTACCGAAAATTTGCCGCCATGCCTTCCCGACCTCCGGCAGGCATTAAAGGCGTTTCACGCATCTTTTCAATGGGAACGTTGAACGTTTTGCTTATCCATTCCGCCGGTATTTCGGCACGCTCCCAGACGCGGTCAACAATATTCCAGTGTTCCCCGAGCGACAACTCGAAAGACGTGTCGAAAAGGAATTTGTCGGATTCAGGGTTGACGTTCCATCCCCAGTGCCGCATGATCGGGATAATTTGGTTGTTGACGGTGAACTGTATCATGCGCCGGTCCGTTTCGGCAAGTTTGTCGTCGAGGTTGCGCTCGTGCACTTCGCTTTGGCTCCGGCTGCTTCCGTCGTCGGTAATCATGGAACCGCCGACGATGGGTTTCGACATTTCCTCGTTTATCCGTTCGATTTGCGCGTCAAACACGCGGTAGCTGTCTCCGCCGGTGAAAGGGTCAATCTTGACGGTTGTGCCTTCGGGCAATACCGCCCTTGCCGATTCGCCCAGCGCCGCCAGCATGGCATCCAGTTTCTTCACGTCGGCAGGCGACGTCTTGCTGGTGGTGGCCGAAATGAGCGGCATTCCGAAACGCTCGGTAAACTCCGCCCACGACTGCTGTGCGTTGCGTTTCCATATCAAAAGTCCGCACAGGTGCTGCATGATGCCGAAATCGGTTTTTTTGCCGACTGCAACAAGGCGGTTTTCGTAGCCGGCGGAAATATCAATACCCCTGTCCTGCCCGGCTTCAAGGAGGACAAAATCTTTCCGTCCTATCAGGTTGCGGCGCGGGATGAGCGCAAACTCCATGGTGTCGGGGTCTGTCAGTTCCATGACCGTATAGCCTTTAAAGACGCTGTCCAGGGCGTCGTCCATCCAGTTGTAGAACCATTCGGCGTTGAACAGTTCCGTTTTTTCGATGTCTGCTTTTCCCGTTTTGCGGTTTACGATGCTGAATCCGCAACCGGTTGTTGCCGCTTTGCGGAGCCGCGTTTGTGCAGTCAGGTGTCCGTCGGCTTCGAGGTTGTCGTACAAATCCTGCAGGAGGTGGGTTTGCGGGCTTTCGATGGCGTTTGCCGCGTCGAGAGCCTGCCGCCACCTGTCTATCTGCGCGCGGCTCCGGTCTTTGAACTGCTGTATGATTTGAAGGGTAATGTCGCCGCCCGTTTTCTTTTTTTGTGCCATATTTAATACTTGTTTACGTTGGGTTTATATTTCGACTGAATGAGTATGTCGCCCTGATATTCGTCTTCCGGCGCCTGCGGCAAGCCGGTCGAAATGGTGCCGTCGCCTACCGATTTGAGCCAGTCCAGGGCATCCTGGTAGCGTTGCGCCCTGAGTTCCGGCATCTTCCTTGGGGCCCGTTTGCTCCATGCGTGATACAGCGCTATGTCTATCGTTATCATTACGATAAAATAGTTCCGGTCTTCGCCCTGCCGGGAAAATATGAACTCCGTGTCGTAGCGTCCGGAGATGTACTGCCCGATCTGGTCTGTTGCCATGCGTTCGGCTATCCGCAGTATGCTTTTGTCGGCTGTGCCGTCGAGCAGTTGCAGTATCTCTTCCCGTGCCTGCAGGTCGTAATCGTCGTTTGTGATGAACATCTTTTTTTAATTGATAATTGACAGTTAATAATTAATATCTGTTGCGGGAGCGGGACATGATTTCCTTTCTTGAGTGGAATACGGCGGGAAAGGCGTCAACGCGCGTTCTTTTCTGCAGGAGGTAGATGGCGCCTTCGTCGGCGTCGGGCGCGTCGTCGTGCGTCCGGCTTCCCTTCTCGAATGCCAGCAGCTGTTCCAGTCCGACGAGCGTGTCGCGGTCTTTTTTCAAATCTTCGTTATACCAGACGAATCCCCGCTCCCACAGGGGGCTTATGCTTTCGATGCGCTGGCATTTATCCGGTTTTTTGCGGTGGTCGCCGCTGACGGGCAACTGGTAGCCGCGTATGTTCCCTTCAACCGTAAATTCATCCAGGATAATATCCTGAAGGAAGTTCGCCTCAATGTAATAACTGCATGCAACGCCTTCGGGAAGGCTTTCGTGCAGGTCGTAGAACCACCGTACCATCTCTGCCGTCGAACATTGCCGGACAAAGTTTCTGATGTTGTGGAGTTCGGAGCCGGTTTTGCCCCAAACCTTGATGGCCTTGTAGTCGTTTCGGGTACTTCCCCTGAACGACGGGTCGCAATAGGCAATCAGCTGTTCGTATTTGCCCGGATGCGGCATCCGTTTCCAGCGTATCCAGTCGCTTTTGAAAACGGCGCCTTCGGTAATCGGGTTGTTCATGTATTCCTTCTGGAAGGAACGGTATCCCATAAACCGTTCCAGTCCGCGCACTTCTTCCGGCGTCCATTTTTCCTTCCATGTCACATTTCCCTTTTTGTCGTAAATGTTTACCTGCGACACATATACGCCTTCGGTGGCGGCAATGTTCGCCAGGACGCTTTTTTTGCCGATCAGGTTGCCCGCCATGATAAACCGTCCGCGTCCGCCGTCCAGTGCGCCGAAAAGGGCTTCCTTTACCCAGTCGGTCAGTTTGCTCACGCGCGCTTCGTTTTCGCAGAGTTCGTCGTCGTCGAGGTCGTCGATTACGATGTAGTCCGGACGGCGGTCGCGGTATCGCAGTCCGCGCGGCGACTGTCCGCGTCCGCGGGCAAAGAACGCCGTGCCGTCCCCGGTTACAAACTCGCCTTCCGTCCAGTGCCCGGCGCTGTACTGTTCCCCGAAATCGCGGATGTAGCGTCTGTTGTGCTGCAGTTCCGCCTGTATGTCCGACAGGAGGATGTCGGCGCTGTCCTGTGATTTGCCCACCAGTACCATTACATTGATGTGGCGGTTGGACAGCGTTGTGTCCTGGCATTTGAGCCAGAGCGGAATGAATATGTCCATGTGGGTGCTCTTGGCATGTGCGCGCGCCCATTTGAAAACCGCCTTCAGGTTGCGGTTCTTCAGGATATGGCCGGCGGCGTCCACCTGAAACTTGCCGCAGGCACACCGGGCAAAATGCGGGAAATAGTATTCCACAAAAAAGGCATAATCCCTGCGGGCGCGGGCTATCCGGTTCAGGCGGACCTGTACCGGTTCGGTTTCGTCAATTGTGGTCTGCGCTTCCAGTTGCCGCACGTTCCGGTTCCACCGGCAGAGTGCATCCTTCAGTTCTCTTTCTGTCATCCGTGTAACGTATTTGGAGTAAGCCGTCCGCCCTGATTACGGTTCCGTCCCCCGTAATGGAAAGAAAATCGCGGTACCTGTTGATTTCACAAAGAACATTGCTTTTTATGTGCCGTTCCTGTATCCATTTGCCGAAAGAACGGAATACCTCCGTCTTTTCCATCACTGCCGACAGGTCTTCGATTTCGTCCGTCAGCCGATCGATTTGTTTTAAAATTGACTGTTGCATAATTGTTATAATTTAATGTGTTCGTTTATGTACAGGTCCTGGTATTTGCTGACGGCAAGGATGATTTCGGGCTTCAGTTCCCTGTCGAACGTTTTTCTTTCTTCCAGCCATTTCGAGAAAGACAGGAAGGATTCAATCACATGGACGATGTTGCCCTTGCGGTCTAATTTTTCGATGGCTGCCGCAAATTTCGACAGTTTGTCGGGCAGGCTTGCCACGAGTTCGAGGTCGTCGCTTGCCTGCACCTGATCCAGTATCCGGTTAAGCGCCATGAGTGATTTGTTCACTAATTCGGGGCGCGTGATATTCATCCCGGCGCGTTTTTGCGCCCATTCTTCCCTGTCCGCCCAGCGCGACACGGTTTGCTCGCTCATGCCGGTTTTTTCCGCCACGGACTTCTGCGTTTCGCCCTGCATGTAGTACATGCGGGCCAATTCCCTTTTTGTATCCAGTTCCTTTTTTGTTGCCATACATTGCTTTGCTTAAACATGCTTTAAAACCGCTTTAAAATGCTTCAATTTCGATTTATGTTTCCGAAGCGGCAGGATAACCCGTCCGCCGGAAAAAAGCGCGGCATTCCGCATCCGTGCGTTTCCGCTTTCGACTTTCTTCATTTTGCCTGCAAAAGTACGGATTCCGGTCTTCTGCAAAAAAAAACGTATCAACCCTT
>JAISRX010000294.1 GCA_031273395.1 Bacteroidales bacterium
GTTGCGCACAGCCCTGCATAGACGTAAAACGCCGCAGGCGTTACCCTTTGATAACCCCGTATGAAATGCGGGGTACGACAGGCTAAAAAACACAAGACTATAACCGAGTGCAGTATAAATGCCAACAATCGCTATTTACATGGTGCAATTTTTTTTTCCGATGGCATATTCCGGTTAAATATTTGGGAACCCTGTCGGGATGGAACGCCTTCTCCATCGTGGAGATGCGGCGCGCCGCGTCTGTACAATGGTACATACCATCGCGGCGGACACAGCAAACCCGACCGGCGCTGGAATAATCCGGTATGTCAAATTCACTGTGAGGTGCGGGCAAAATAAATTTTGGCGCGCTTGTTTATATCAAGGCATCATTTTTGTATTCATGATGTAAATATATCATACTGTTATGAGCCGTTTATTTTTTACAGGAATACTTCTTTTTTCACTGACGTCCGTCATGGCGCAAAATCGTGCGGGAAATGCAGGTGATGCTTCCCGCTGGCAACATATTGAGAAACTGATAGAGGACGGATTGCCGCAATCCGCTTTGACAAAGATTGACGAGGCATATCAGGAGGCTTTGAAAAACAGGGAATACGGGCAATTGCTGAAAGCCGTCACGTTTCGCATCAATTGTTTGCGAATGTCCGAAGACAATCCTGATATAGCCATTATCCGCAGCCTGTTCAAAGATGCGGAAGTCACGCCCCGTCCGATGAAATCCGTGATCTGGTCCCTGACCGGCGAGGCATTCAAGAACTACTATGTCCGCAACAGATGGAAGTTGTCCGGCCGTACTTCCGTCGGTGAAGCGCTTTCCGCAGATATGGAAACATGGACGCCGGAGCAGGTCATCGACACGATGAATTATTATTTTAGCCTTTCTGTAGAGCATGCGGAAGAGTTGCAGCAAACGCCCGTGGGCATTGTGAAGGACGTCCTTTCGGGAGACGCCTCCACGCGCCATCTGCGCCCCACCCTGTACGACCTTCTGGCGCACAAAGCCATCGACGCACTGACGGATCCCGTGATCATGCAAGCCGATTTTTCGATGTTTCTCATTAATAAAGTCGAATATTTTGCCGACACGCAGGGGTTCGCCCTGTCGGACGTTCATAATGACGACACGCTGGCTACCGCCTATTGCGTAATGAAAATATTTCACCGCCTGACAACCTTTCGCCTGAAGCAAAACGACATAAATCCGCTGACGGACGTCGATCTGAAGAGACTGAAGTTTGTCCGCGACAACGGAATTTATCCCGACGCCGGCGTGCTGTACGAAAACGCCCTGAAATACCTGCTGGAAACCTGTGCCGGGCAAAAGATATGGGCAAGGGTAGCTTCCGCTCTTGCCGCATGGTATGAGGAAGAGGGAGAAAAATGGGTTCGTTCCGGCGACACGAAATACCGCTACCGTCTGGCGGACGCCGTGAAACTTTATGAAGAAATGTACAGGAAAGCCACATCCAAAGAAGACAGGCAACACACGGAAAACCTGCTCGGCGCCTTGAAACGGAAACGCCTCCACATACGCATGCAGCAGGAACAGATACCCTGCAAACCCATCCTCGCGCTGGTGGGTTACCAAAATACGGATGTGGCATACGTCACCGTGTACCGGTTGAACGAAAAAGCGCTGTCGGAATTTGAACTCGGCGACCGGAAAGAAAATGACCGCCGGATGTTCCTGTCGAGTCAGGAAAAACTGTCGCAACAGACCATACAATTGCCGAAGCAGACGGATTACCAGTATCATCAGGTGGAAGTGCGGCTGGATTCGCTGGAAGCGGGACAGTATCTTTTGGCGATTTCCGGAACGCCGGACCTGATGAAGGAACAGGCAACCGACATATCATATATTACCGTTCAGGTATCGAGGCTTTTCCTGATTGAACGTTTGCACGGGAAAGGAAAAACGGAAGCCTACGTGACGGACAGGGAAAACGGCATGCCTGTCGGAAACGCCGCCGTAAAGATATACAGCCGGATATACAACAGAGAAACGGGCGAGTATGAAGAACGGCAGGATACGGTGGTGTACACCGACGAAGCGGGACAGGCTTACTATCCCGTTATATCGGGAAACAGGAAGGTGTATGTGTATCACGGCAACGATTCCCTTGTCCAGAAAGCCATTTATGCCTATTCGCCCGCGCCGGTCAAGCAAATACGGCGGGTGATGCTGCTTACCGACAGGGCGATTTACCGTCCCGGGCAAACGCTCTATTTTAAAGGGCTGATGTACCAGGGAGAGGACGGCGACCGGCAGGTGCAGCAATACGCCGTGGGCAAGATACAGTTGATGGATGTCAACGGTAAGGAAGTGGCGCAACAGGATTTTGTCACCGGCGAGTTCGGCTCTTTCACCGGCAGTTTCACGCTTCCCCACGGGCTGCTGAACGGGCGGATGCAACTGCAAACCCCCTACGGCGCCGCATCCGTCGAAGTGGAAGAATACAGGCGTCCGGCTTTCGAGGTGATCCTGAATGACGTCAGGGAGAATTACGCGCTGGGCGACTCCATACGGATTGTCGGCGAAGCAAAAGCGCTGGCGGGATACCCGACGGACGAAGCAAAGGTAAGGTACAGCGTTTCCCGCCATGTAATATACCGCCCGTTGCGCTATCGCACCCTGTCCGTGTTCCCGCCAAGGCAAAAACCGCAGCGACAGATTGCCTCCGGCACGCTGCAAACCGATAGCGAAGGGCGATTTTCGCTGGTCTTCAAAGCAGAGGACGACGACATACAGGACAGGCAGCAGATTTACGCCTATGAACTGACCGCAGAGGTCACCGACAGGAACGGCGAAACGCAAACCGCTTCGCAAACGGTACGCCTGAGCCGGAAACCGCTGTTGCTCGACACGGACGTCCCCGAAAACATCGTGACGGGGCAAGGCACATTGAAATACAGGTTGGACGTGACCAACCTGAACGGAATATCCACGCCCGCCACGGTGAAGGTAACGCTTCTCTCCATGCGGCAGCCCGGACGGTTGCTGCGCGACCGGCTGTGGTCCGATCCGGATACGACGCTGATTCCCTGCCGGCAATTCGTTGCCGATTTCCCTTTTGATGCATACGGCAATGAGAACAGACCGTTCGTCTCTCCGGAAGACAAACCAGCGGCGGAATGGGAAGTGCATACCTCGTCCGCAGGGGAAATAGACCTCGACGCTTTGAAAAACCTGCCGTCCGGACGGTACATGCTCCGGTTCGACGTCCGGAACGGGCAGGGCGCCATTGCAGATTCCATGCTGGTGACCCTGCAACATGCCGATTCCGCCATCATCCACATGAAACAGTGGATAACGGTGGCGGAGAAAAAAGGCGAACCGGGCGACAGCATCGTCTTCCGGATAGCAGGAGGCAGGGACAGTTCGTACATTCGCTGCGACGTGCTGTTCAAGGACGGCACGGAGCTGCAACAGATGTTCAGGGCGGGCGTCGTGCCGCGCGAAGTACGCCTGCCGGTGAAGGAAGAATACCGCGGAGGATTTGCCGTGCAGTTTGTCATGATACAGGAAAACCGTTCATATTCGGCGCTGCACGAAATAGAAGTGCCTTACACCAACAAGGAACTGGACATTCGCTTTCAGACCTTCCGCAGTCAATTGCTGCCGGGCGAAAAGGAAAAATGGACGCTGACCGTGAAAAACAAACGCGGCGGCAACGAAGCCGCAGAAATGGCTGCCGTCCTGTACGACGCATCGCTGGACATGTTTGTCCCTCACGTATGGAGGCATGTTTTTTATTCGCCCCGTTATCACGGAAACTACGCGTGGCAGCTGCCCTACGCCAATCTGCTCGGCGAAGCGACGTCATACGGCTATTATCCACAGTCGACATTTGCCTTGCAGTATGAAGCGCTGGACATAATGGGCAACGCACAGGGCGCCGTCATGATGAAAAGCAGGCGCATGGGAAGCGTCGCAGTGAATGATTTCGACCTTGCGGACGCTCCTCCCGCGCCCGCAGAGGCGGCAACGGCGGACGGAGACGCCGGCGCAACGCATGAAGACGCCCGCCCGAACGTCAGTCTTGCGGAAATGGCGCAGGACGTCCGTCTGCGCGATAATTTTGCCGAAACGGCGTTTTTTCATCCCCTGCTGCGTACCGACGAAAAGGGCGAGATAGCGGTGGAATTTACCATTCCCGAATCATTGACGCGATGGAAGATGCTCGGATTTGCCCACACCAAGGATTTGAAAACGGGCTATGCCGTGCATCAGCTTGTCACGCAGAAAAAAATAGCCGTCAGCGCCGGTTTGCCGCGCTTTTTTCGGCAGGGAGACACGGTCATACTTGCCGCAAAAGTGAACAACCTTACCGAAAACGATGTGAAGGCGAACGTGCTTGTGCGCTTTTACGACGCCTTCACCATGCAGCCGATAGACGCAAAAATACTGAAAACCGCCGGGGCGCAACTGTTGCCCGTAGCAAAAGGCGGCAGCGCCGGCGTGCAGTGGAAACTGATTGTTCCTGAAGAATTGCAGGCGGTGACCTGCCGGATCACGGCGCAGGCAGGCAACTACACCGACGGAGAGGAACGGAGCGTGCCGGTGCTGCCCAACAGAATATTAGTCACCGAAGCGATGCCTTTCATGGTGCGCGGCGACGGAAAGTCGGAATTTCGTTTCGACAAACTCGCGGGAAGCAATGCGCAGGGAACATTGCAGCATCGCCGGTTGATGCTGGAATATGCGGACAACCCCGCATGGTATGCCCTGCAGGCGTTGCCATCGCTCATGGAGCGCGACAACGAATGTTCGGAGCAGATTTTTTCCCGCTTCTACGCCAACAGTGTAGCGGAAAGCGTGGTGAACAGTACCCCGCGCATCCGGCAGGTGTTCCGGCAATGGCAGTCTGTTCCCGACAGCAAGGCGCTGCTGTCCGGTCTCGAAAAGAATCAGGAGTTCAAACAGGCGCTGCTCGAAGAAACGCCGTGGGTAATGCAGGCAGCCGGCGAAACGGAACGGAGAAAACGCATCGCGCTGCTCTTCGACCGGAATCGAACGAAAGACGAACAGCAGCGCGCGTGGGACAAACTGAAACAGATGCAGGGAGCCGGTGGCGGGTTGCCGTGGTTCCCCGGACAGCCGGAAGACCGCTACATGACGCAGCACATTGTTGCAGGGCTGGAACACATGCGACACCTGAACGCGCTGCCCCGAACGGAAGAAGTGAACGACCTGATAGAACGGGCAATGAGCTTCTGCGACGCCCGGATCGACGAAGACTACCAACGCCGGCAGGAGCAGCCGGCAACCGGAAAAAGACGGCAGATAATGCCCCTGCAGGTGCATTACCTGTAC
>JAISRX010000297.1 GCA_031273395.1 Bacteroidales bacterium
GTTGCGCACAGCCCTGCATAGACGTAAAACGCCGCAGGCGTTACCCTTTGATAACCCCGTATGAAATGCGGGGTACGACAGGCTAAAAAACACAAGACTATAACCGAGTGCAGTATAAACAAATAATATATTTATTGATGGACAACTACTTAATATGAGGTTTGCACAGCCCGCGCAAAGGCAAAAAAAATCCAAACGGGGTTTGCGCAGCCCGCGCAAAGGCAAAAAATGACACAACAGGGTTTGCGCAACCCGCGCAAAGGCAAAAAATATCAAAACCGGGTTTGCGCAGCCCACGCAAAGGCAAAAAATATCAAAACAGGATTTGCGCAGCCCGCGCAAAGGCAAAAAATGTCAAAACAGGGTTTGCGCAGCTCGCGCAAGGCAAAAAAAATCAAAACAGGATTTGCGCAACCCGCGCAAGGCAAAAAAAATCCAAACGGGGTTTGCGCAGCCCGCGCAAGGCGTTCATTAGAAATTATCGGAGTCGATAAACGTAGTAAATATTGGGAACTAAGGAATTGTCGATAAATAAATATATCATTTATCTTTGACATGGACGCTTCCTCTATGATTGTAACCTATCCCATCAGCGTTCATTGTGAGGTGCTTCCTGTATGGCAGGTTCTCCCCCCTCTCCATTTTGGAGAGGGGCTGGGGGTGAGGAAAAATCCCCATCTCCCGTAACAAGGGGTTTAAACCCTTTGCTGCTCACCCAAAAACGAAATAAACAAATGATACATTGATTGATGGACTACTACTAATGGACAATTGGGGATAATCACAGGCAATTTGAAAGTGTCGTCCATTACTGTGACGGCTACAGGCGCTCATCTGCCGGTTCGGCAGCCTCCGTGATGATGATCATGTCTCAAAATAAAAAACTCCCGAACATGACCGTTCGGGAGTTTTTGATGTTTACGGGCAGGATTTTTACATCATTCCGCCCATCCCGCCCATTCCGGCATTCGGCATGGCAGGGGCTTTTTCTTCTTCCTTTTCGGCAAGAACACACTCGGTGGTAAGGAACATGCCGGCAATGGAAGCGGCATTTTCCAGCGCTACACGGGCAACCTTGGTCGGGTCGATGACTCCGGCGGCGAGCATGTTTTCATACACGTCCGTGCGGGCATTGTACCCGAAATCGTCTTTGCCTTCGCGTACTTTCTGTACCACTACGGCGCCGTCCAGACCGGCATTTTCAACGATCTGGCGCAACGGTTCTTCCAGCGCGCGGCGCACGATAGCGATACCGGTGGTTTCGTCTTCGTTGTCGCCTTTCTGCTTTTCCAGCGACTGGATAGCGCGAATATAAGCCACGCCTCCGCCGGGGATAATCCCTTCTTCAACGGCAGCGCGGGTAGCGCTCAAAGCGTCGTTTACGCGATCTTTCTTTTCCTTCATTTCCACTTCGGTGGCAGCGCCGATATGCAGCACGGCAACACCTCCGGCAAGTTTTGCCAGCCGTTCCTGAAGTTTTTCCTTATCGTAATCGGAAGTGGTGGTCTCCATCTGAGCCTTGATCTGCGCAACGCGGGCTTCGATTTGTTTCTTGTCGCCTGCGCCGTCAACAATGGTGGTATTGTCCTTGTTGATGGTCACTTTCTGCGCGCTTCCGAGCAAATCAAGCGTTGCGTTTTCGAGCTTCAGACCCTTTTCTTCCGAAATTACCGTACCTCCCGTGAGGATGGCAATGTCTTCGAGCATTTCCTTGCGGCGGTCGCCGAATCCGGGGGCTTTTACGGCAGCTATGCGGAGCGAACCGCGCAACCGGTTTACTACCAGTGTCGGCAATGCTTCGCCGTCCACGTCTTCGGCAATAATCAACAAGGGCTTGCTTGTTTGCAGGGAGGCTTCCAGAATGGGCAGAAATTCCTTCATGGTAGAGATTTTCTTGTCGTGAATCAGTACCAGCGGATTTTCGAGCGTACATTCCATCTTTTCGGTGTCGGTGACGAAGTATGCGGAAATATAACCGCGGTCGAACTGCATTCCTTCTACCACATCCACGTAAGTGTCCGTCGATTTGGATTCTTCAACGGTGATTACGCCTTCCTTCTTTACTTTGCCCATTGCTTCGGCAATCAGTTTGCCTATTTCGGGATCGTTGTTTGCCGAAACGGTGGCAACCTGTTCCACTTTCTTCAGGTCGTCGCCTACCGACTGCGATTGAGCTCTCAGGTTTTCGGTGACCTTGACGACGGCTTTGTCGATACCGCGCTTCAAATCCATCGGGTTGGCGCCGGCGGTCACGTTTTTCAAACCGACGGTGGCGATGGATTGCGCCAGCACGGTGGCGGTAGTGGTTCCGTCGCCTGCGTCGTCGTTGGTTTTGGAAGCTACTTCCTTCACCATTTGCGCACCCAGATTTTCCACCTTGTTGGATAACTCGACTTCCTTGGCTACCGTAACACCGTCCTTGGTGATTTGCGGAGCGCCGAACTTTTTGTCGATGACTACATTACGACCCTTAGGGCCTAACGTTACCTTAACGGCATTTGCCAGTTGATCCACGCCTTTTTTCAGTGAATCGCGGGCTTCGATATTGAATTTAATCTCTTTTGCCATATTTTTAAATAAATTAAGTTTTGAATACTAAAAAAAATTACACGCTTTAAATAACTGCCAGGATATCCGATTGCCGCATGATCAGGTAATCGGCGCCATCGACGGTCAATTCGCTGCCGGCATATTTCCCGTAAAGGACAACATCGCCGACTTTCACTTGCATTGTTTCGTCTTTGGTACCGGGTCCTACTGCGACTACAGTACCTTTTTGAGGTTTCTCTTTTGCCGTGTCGGGGATAATCAATCCGCTTGCTGTTTTCGACTCGGCTTCTGTCGGCTGTATGAGAACTCTGTCCGACAGTGGTTTAATTTTTATATCTGCCATTTTTTATATGATTTAAGGTTAAACATTTTGGTACTATTGCATACATATTTTGTGCCAAACGTAATCTGGCACATTTCGAATGATGTTTTCTGCCATTTTTTCATTCGCGAATGGCAATATGGCATATTATCGGTTTGTCCAGCCTTTCACTTCTTCCATTGTCGGGTTTTTCAGCCCCAGTTTGTTCTTTTTGTTGTATCCGCAAAGATCATTGAATAATTTGCCTGCCGAAGCTGTCCGCAAACTTTCTACGGTGTGAAAGCCCAACTGCTGCAACGGCGCCGCCCATTCTTCGGGAATACCTGCCTCCGCATACCTGCAGGGGGCGTCATGTTTGGGTTTTGCTTCGGGCTTCATTTGAGGAAAGAACAGCACTTCCTGTATGGTGGACTGGTTGGTCATCAGCATGACCAGGCGGTCAACGCCGATGCCCATGCCGGAAGTGGGCGGCATGCCGTATTCGAGGGCGCGTACAAAATCCATGTCAATGAACATGGCTTCGTCATCGCCTTTCTCGCTCAGTTTCAGCTGTTCCTGAAAGCGTTCCAGCTGGTCGATAGGGTCATTCAGTTCCGAATAGGCGTTGCAAAGTTCCTTGCCGCTCACAAACAACTCGAAACGTTCGGTCAGTTCCGGGTTATTGCGGTGGCGCTTGCACAACGGCGACATTTCAATCGGATAATCCGTGATGAAGGTAGGCTGCACCAGATGTTCCTCGCACTTTGCCCCGAAAATGGCGTCAATCAGTTTTCCCTTGCCCATAGTTTCGTCCGTGTCGATGCTCAGTTGTTTGCAGACGTTGCGGAGCTGTTCCTCGTTCATTCCGGCAATATCCACTCCGGCGTATCTTTTGATGGCTTCGAGCATCGGCATGCGTTGGAACGGACGCCGGAAGTCAAGTATTTTGTCGCCCGACCGCACCGTTGTACTGCCGTGCAGCGCCAAAGCCACCCGTTCTATCATTTCTTCCGTAAAATTCATCATCCAGAGGTAGTCTTTGTATGCCACGTAGATTTCCATCACGGTAAATTCCGGATTATGCGTGCGATCCATTCCTTCGTTGCGGAAATTGCGGGAAAACTCATAGACGCCTTCAAATCCGCCGACAATCAGCCGTTTCAGGTACAACTCGTTGGCGATGCGCAGGTACAGCGGCATGTCAAGCGCGTTGTGGTGCGTGATGAAGGGGCGGGCGGCAGCTCCTCCCGGTATGGATTGCAGTACGGGCGTATCTACTTCTATATAGCCTTTCGAGTTGAAAAAATTGCGCATGGTGTTGATTACCTGCGTCCGCCGGAGAAAAGTGTCCCTTACCCGGACATTGACCAGCAGATCTACATACCGCATCCGGTAGCGCTGTTCGGGGTCGGTAAAAGCGTCAAACACCTGTCCGTCCTTTTCCTTCACTACGGGCAACACGCGCAACGATTTGCTGAGTACGGTCAGTTCGCTCACGTGGACGGACGTTTCACCCATTTGGGTAACAAAGACGAAGCCTTTCACCCCGATAATGTCGCCGATGTCCAGCAACCGTTTGAAAACAGTGTTGTACAGTGTTTTGTCCTCGCCCGGACAAATGTCGTCGCGTTTTACGTATAACTGTATTCTTCCGGTGATGTCCTGCAGTTCCATAAACGATGCGCTGCCCATGATACGGCGGCTCATGATGCGCCCTGCAATGCTCACATCCCGATAGTTCCCGCTTTCGGGGCGGTAATTTTGCAGGATGTCGGCGGCGGTTGCGTTGACCGGATATTCGGCTGCCGGATACGGGTCGATGCCCAACTTCCGCATTTCTGCAAGTGAATTTCTCCGGATATTTTCCTGTTCGCTCAGATGGTGCATGATACAAAATTAAGACTCTTTGGGTTTTTTCATGATTGCCCAAATGATGAAGACAAAACCACTCACCACCACAATCGGCGCCAGCGTGATCCGCCTGAAACTGAATATTTCGGGATTGAATACATTCGGATTATCCGATTTTCCGCCCGTCATCAGCAGAAATCCCACCACGATGATACCCACTCCGATAAGAATATATTTGTAATTTTCTTTTCCGATCGGAAAATTATTTGCTTCACGGGAAGCGACCGGTTTTGACTTCACTAATTTTTTGTTTGCCATTTTTCGATTTTTGATCATTATTAATAATACAGTTTATCTGTTCTGATTTTTAGATACTTGTTCACTGCAAAAAAAGTGGACATCCAACTCAGGGTAACGCCCAGAAAAAAAACGATCAGGAACAAGCCGCCGAGTATTTGTACATCGTTGACGCTGATAATGTTTTCAAATTGACCTTGCATCCAATAAAGCGTCGCCACCAGTATTCCCATTGCGATGAACGAACTGTAGATGCCGTGTAAAGCGCTTCGCCACAGAAACGGTCGCCGGATGAAAGTGTTGGTAGCGCCTACCAGTTGCATGGTACGGATAGACAGCCTGCGCGCATACACCGACAGGCGGATGGTGTTGTTGATCAGTGAAACAGCGATGACAAACAACAGCACGCTGAATGTGAAGACAAAAAGGCTGATCTTTTCCATGTTGTCATTCAGGGCATGAATCATGTTGCGCTGGTACGACACTTCTTTCACTTCCGCATGTTTCAGCACTTGCCGTTCGATGTTCCGGATACTGTCGTTGTTGGCGTAACGGGGGTCCAGTTTCAGATCAACAGACGCCAGCAAGGGGTTGTAGCCCAGAAACCCGATAAAGTCCTCGCCGAACTCCTCCGTAAAATCCCGGGCTGCGTCCTCTTTGTTGATATACAGCGTAGAGCGGGTATATGGCGCTGCATCCAGCGTTTTTTGCAACTGGTAAATGTCGGCTTCCTTTACCTGTTCTTTCAGAAAAACGGAAAAACCGACGTTCTCCAGAACATATTCACTGATGCGGTGCGCCGTCAGCAGGAGAATGCCTATTGTACCCAGCAGGCACAATACCAGCGATATACTGATAACGGAGGTGACATACGAACTTCGCAGCCGCCTTTGGATATGCTTGTTTTCCCTGTTTTTCATTTCGGATGATGATTGACCGCAAAAGTACAAAATTATTTTGAATTTTTGTTCATGATGGCTTTTTGGTGTTGGATGGATTCTTCATGAATGGCGGTATATACCTTCTGTATGAAATCGGCGCTCAGTCCTTTCGACAGCCCGATGTTGATCCGTTGTTTCAGGAGTTCGTCCCATCGGGAAGACTGCAAAATAGTGACATTGTTTTCCTTTTTGAACTGTCCGATTTTTTCGGCTACCGCCATGCGCTGTTCCATCAGCCGCAACACCTCGTCGTCCAACTTGTCGATCTGTACGCGCAACTCTTCCAGTGTGACGGATTTTTTGTTATCCACGTCCTGAGAGCGGAGGATCAGGTTCTTGATGATATACTCCAGATGCTGCGGTACAATTTGTTGGGCGGCGTCACTCCATGCGTTGTCGGGGTCGCAGTGCGATTCGATGATCAGCCCGTCGAAATCAAGGTCCATCGCTGTCTGGCACAAATCCATGATCAGGTCGCGTTTACCGGCTATGTGGCTCGGATCGACAATGATCGGCAGATTCGGTATGCGCCGGCGAAGCTCAATGGGTATCTGCCACTGGGGATTATTCCGGTAGGCGCTTTTTCCGTAATCGGAGAACCCGCGGTGTATCGCGCCCAAATGCGTGATGCCGGCGGCGTTGATCCGTTCCAGCGCGCCAATCCACAATTCTACATCCGGATTTACCGGATTTTTCACCAGTACGGTAATATCTACACCCCGCAAACTGTCGGCTATTTCCTGTACGGCAAAAGGGTTCGCCGAAGTCCGCGCCCCGATCCACAACACGTCGATATTGTTTTTCAGGGCTTCGTACACATGTTTGACATTTGCCACTTCAATGGCAACACGCATCCCCGTTTCTTCCTTCACCCGCCTTAACCACGGCAAACCTGCCGAACCGACGCCCTCAAAGGCATTCGGACGAGTGCGCGGTTTCCATATTCCCGCACGGAATATTTTGACGCCGATCCCTGCCAGTTCGCGGGCGGCAGCCATTACCTGTTCTTCCGTTTCCGCACTGCACGGACCTGCCATAATGAGCGGCTTGTTGCAATCCACACCGGAAATCAAAGAGCCGGTGATATTTAAATTGATGATCATATTATAATTTTTTAAATTTTCCTGATGATTCGCTATTCCAAAATAACTTCTCCTTTGCAATATTCGCCCATGGTATGCAAATCTCTGATAAACGGGGCTACGGAAACCAGCGACTGACAGTACAGTTTTCTGTCGGCAAACTCAAGATCGACATAAAAAAGGTACTCCCATTCTTTCCCAATGACGGGCAACGACTGTATTTTACTGAGATTGATATTGAAATACGAGAAAATGGAAAGCACTTTTGACAGGCTCCCTATTTCGTGCGCCAGTGAAAAGGAGATGGAAGATTTATTCGGGGCGGGACGATCTTCCGGAAGGCATTCCTTGTCGGTGAGTATCAGAAACCTTGTGTAATTTTTTTTGTTGGACTCGATGCTTGCCGACAGTATCTCCAGATTGAACTTTTCGGCGGCAAACCTGCTTCCGATAGCCCCCACGCCTTTTAGCCCGTTAACGCTGATGTCGCGCATGCATGACGCAGTATCGCGCCCGTCGATAAGCCTGATGTGCGGATATTTGTCGAAAAACGGTTTCGATTGAAGGATCGCCATCGGATGTGAATATACTTCGCGCAGATCATCAATGGTTTGTCCCGACAAGGCAACCAGATTCTGGCAAACCCTCAGATAAATTTCTCCGGTGATCTGCAAATCGGACTGGTGGATCAGATGATAGTTGGGCAGGATGCTGCCCGCCACCGAATTTTCGATCGCCGAGATGGCATAACGGGCTGCCCCCTGCTTCATCAAGCGAAAAAGATCGTCGAACGAATCGCTGGTGATGATCTCCGCATCCGCATCTTTAAAATAATGATGTGCCGCTATTTCATGGAAAGTGCCGTACCCTCCCATAATGGCAACCTGAATCTTTTTATTTTCCATTGTGCAATAAAAACAAAAAAATCCCGATTTTTTTCGGGATTTATGATAACTTATCTTTTTGACACGTCAAATTCGTTCCCGAATGATATTCCGGCAATAAAAATAAAAGTAAAAATAACCGCGAATATTTGCGGCAGGAACTTGACAGGTATCGTATTTTTTGATCATTGTGCTATACAAATTTTCAACGCGCAAAGATACATAATTTTTTTATGCGGATGCAAAATTTTTAATTTTATTTTTTGTTTTTTGTTGAACGGGTCAGCCGGGAATGCCTGTAATAATTTGATCCATAGCAATATCGTGTGGCTCGTGCGGTATCTTTTCCAGCAACTGGAAATGAAATCCCACTCCTATTTTATGGGTTTCCGCCTGTGACAGCAGTTTGTCGTAATACCCTTTTCCCCTTCCCAGACGATGCATGTCGGCGTCGAAAGCCACTCCCGGCACAATCGCCAGCTGTATCCGGCGGAAATCTTCAAAACGCTCGCCTTGCGGTTCATATACATGCCACCTGCCGTTCCGCACCAGACGGTGTGCGCCGTCAAACAGTTTCAACGCCGGATGGTCGCCTTCAATGACAGGCAGGACAAACGTTTTTGTCCCGCAATATGCTTCTATAAAATTATATGTCCGCACCTCGTCCGGCATCGACCAGTAGATCAGGATAACGGATGCGCGGGCAAATATTTCCGATGCGGCAACCTGCCGGAAAACATTTTCGGACTGACGTTGTATTTCTGTTTCAGACAATTGCCGTTTTAACGAGCTGATATAACGGCGTATTTCATTTTTATCTTGAAATTTTTTCTTAAAATCCATTGCGTATTCAAATTTTTCTTATCTTTGCACCGCCTTTTTGAAAGGTATGTACGGTCCGTTCATCTAAGGGTCAGGATTCAAGATTTTCATTCTTGCCATAGGGGTTCGAATCCCCTACGGACTACATTTCAAATCATCGCCTGTTTTTCATACATGAAAGTCGGGCGATTTTTATTTGGGGTAAGAATAAAATCATTTTGAAAAAATTGATCGTTTCAAATCCTTTCGTCTTTACCATCCGGCAACTTTTTTCCGATTTCCTTTCCCACCGGTCTGTTTTTTTCTGTTATGGTTGTCCGCAGGACATTCATTACCATACGTTATTTATTGCCCATCCCGCAGGACAACAAATGTGAAAAACAGAAGACCGCATTTCCTTTTTAGAACTGATACACCAATCCTGTGAAAACGCCGAACGAATACGGATGGCTGTCGATAGGATTGTTAGTGGTATATGACTGTATGAAGTACTTGAATAAAGGCTCAACTCCTATCAGTAAACTGTTTGTTACCTGGTAGCTCATACCCATTCCGAATGTGCCGTTGTAGTTTACCGGTCGCGCCATCAGAATGGAACCTTCCTTGATCAGTTCGTTGCCATCGTCGATGAACACATTGTTGTTGATCAGGATATTGGTACTCATACCGCCCAACAGGGAGAAAATCAGTTTCCGGTCGATTACCTTATAGCGGAACAACATGGGTATTTCCAAATAGTCAAGCCGTTCCACCATCCGGTACTGGGTGGATCGCGTGGTCAATGAACCGTAGTTTGCCGCGGCATTGCCCTGTTTGCCGTCTTCGCTGAAATAATTTGCGTAACTGTCGTTCACCTCCGCTTTCAGGCTGGAGGTGACAGTGGCGTTCCCCGACGAAGTACGAATGAAATTCTTTGAATACGAGTTGTTTGAAGTAACCGCTGCATACAAATTGTAGGTCGGCGCTACCTGATTGACGGACTGTCCCATTTGGGTATAAAAGATACCTGTCTGGATGCTGAACCGCCTGATTACCTTGTAGGACACCTTTACTCCGCCAGAATAAGCCAGCAAAGCGCTTTCGGCATTATCAAAGTCAGACCGCCGCATGTTGGCGGGAACGTCGCTGATGGTGCGATATGAATACATCGGAGCGAACTGTCCGGCTATTTCCCACTTGTTGGCGGGCTTCGCGGGTTGTATATCTTCCGGATCAACAAAGTATGGGTTATATACGGGCATGGCGGGAGAGGCTGCAACGGCGGGGGGCGTTGCAGCTTTTTCTTTGGTAACGGTTCTCCCCGCTAAAAGTTCCATCCGTTTCATGTTTACGTTCCGCATCTTTTCCATCCTTTCCGACAAGTCCATGTAAACGGGCGTTTGGGCGCCGAAAGTTGCGGGATGGCGGATGCCTGTTTCGTCGGGATACTCTGACGGGACATTGCCGGATACGGTTGCAGCCTGTATATTGCCGTCCGGTTGACGGGCGGCGGACTGTACGTCCGGCGGGGAAAGTTGCCGGACAGACTCTTCCTGCGCCGCATATTGTTGCGATATGCGGGCTGTGGCGGGCTGCATCGTTTCGGTCGTTTGTCCGGATGGAGCGGTTCCTGTCCTTTCAGCCGGATGATTTTGACGAACTTCTCCCGTCATATCCCTGTTTTGAGTGTTTTTACCGTTTGCCTCTTCCGCGTCCGGCGTATTTGCAGGCGCGTATGCCGTCCGGTGTTCGGTACCCGTATTTCCTGCCTCCCGCAGATATACAAATGTGGCTAACGAGCCTGACAGCAGGGCAATAGAAGCTGCTGCCATCCAGAACCTGCGCACGCTGCGATTGCGGTAACTCAGGTCATGATCAATTCGCTGCCACGCATTTTCGGGGGGAGTGATCTCCATGTCCCCTATTTTGCGGACGAACAACTCGTCAATATGTTCCTTATTTACTTGCATTGTTGTTTGTATGACATTGATTTAACCAGGTCGGTGACCTGCTTTTGCAATATGCTTCTGGCACGTAACAGATTGGATCGCGAAGTGCCTTCCGCGATGCCCAGTGTTTCACTTATTTCCTTATGCGACAATCCTTCCACTACATATAAATTAAAAACCATTTTATACTGTTGCGGTAATTGCCGGATCAACTCCAGCAACTCGGTTTCCGACAACTGATATGCTGCCCATTCTTCTTCCTCTGCCGTTTCCGGAACCGCCAGCAGATAATCCACATTATCAATATCCTCCACTACGGGGATCTTTGCGTTATTCCGGTAACGTTCCAATGCATGATTGACAAAGATACGCCGCACCCATCCTTCAAAACTTCCGCTGTGCTGGAACTGGTTGATTTTGGTAAATACCGTCATAAACCCGTCGTGCAGCACATCTTCCGCTTCCTGATGATTGTGGCAATAACGCAAACACACAGCAAACATTTTTGCCGCAAGCAGGTTATATACAGACTCCTGAGCCTTTCTGTCCCCATGCTTGCAGCGATGTATAATATCAGAAAAAAGATCGGCCAACGTTTTTAGCTTTATATCGCCCTTTAATGAACAATAAAAGGTTTGATGCGTTTTTAAAACAGTAACGCGGCTCATTCCCTTTTTATTCAGATGCAATAATACGAATTTGTTGCGTTAAAAAGAATTTTTTTTTTGTTTTTTTAATATTTTTTAATACTTTTGTAAAAAATCTTGAATGACATATTTTTGTAATACAGTAGTAATCATCAACATTATAGAGTTATGGACGGATATAAAATTATTGTTGCGTATGATTTTCAGGAACTTTCCGACGCCGCATTGAAGCAGGCTTATAAGTTGGCAAATTTTGTCAATGGCAATATTTTGCTGTTGGTAGTGATGGATTCCGATTTGTTGACTTTGACCAATGTTTTCAACAATGCACATGCCGAAAAGCTGAAACAGAAAATAACCGAAACGATGCATGAAGAAATCACCGAACGGTTGGAACAGTTCACCCGAAAAGCAACGGAAGAATCGGGCATACAGGTAGGTTTCCGCGTGACAACCGGAAGAATTTACGAATGTATATTGAATATTGCCGCAGAAGAAACTCCACGGTTTATCGTTATGGGACGAACTTCCGTGCGGTCGTCCGTTACGCGCTTCGGCTCCAACACGATGCGCGTAGTGGAAAAATCGAACTGCCCGGTGATCACCATACCGGACATCACCTCCTGCAGCGATTTCGGAAACATTGTCCTGCCGATAGACCTGACAAAACAGACGAGGGAAGAGGTCTTCAATGCCATCTCGTTCGGATTGTTCTTCGACGCCACCATTCATTTGGTGTCGGTGGTGATGGGGGGAATTTCGGCAAAGAAGAGCCGTATCTATTCCAAAATGCAAAAAATGAAAAAATTGATAGAAGAAAACGGCGTGAGATGCACGGAAAAACTGTTCAAGAAAAGTCACCACCCCATTCATGAGGCAATATTGGCGTATGTCGACGAATTACATGCCGACACGCTGATGATTATGACGCATCAGGAAATCAGCACATCCGACAAGTATATCGGGGCGGTGGCGCACCAGATCATTCACGAGTCGTCCGTGCCCGTTATTTCGCTGACCTCCGTTGCATCCAAAGACCGGCAAAGTGAAAAGGCAAGGTTTTGGTTCAACAAACTGTTCTCGTCAAAAGAGATTTGAAGGAACCGGCGACCGGAACGAACCGTAAATAAAAATCACGCCCATCCATGCCGACAGCAAAAGGCACGCCCTGCAAAACGGATATTCCTCCCGTGTCCATCCCCGAAAGGGCGGCGGGCTGCGGACGCGCTTCCACGAATGCCGGATGCGGATACGCCTTGTCCGGCGGACGCCACCCGACGCAGTTGCCTGCTTAAATACCTTGTCCGGATGCTCGTTGTTCCTTCCAAAGACGGTTCAAAAACCATTTATTCCGAACGTTTCGGAGAACATTATCATTCCGTATTCGGAGCGGTCGGCGAATCAATGCACGTATTCGTCAGGGGAGGATACCTGTCTTCCGTCGCCTGTCCGGTGTCCGTGCTGGAAATAGGTTTCGGCGCCGGGTGGAATGCCTGCCTCACCATGCAACAGGCGCAACAGATGAACAGACCTACATATTACGAGAGCATTGAACTGTACCCCGTCGACATGCAAACAGCCGGACGGTTAAATGCTGATGCCCCGTTCCTGCGCCTGCACGCTGCCGAATGGGAAAAACCGGTGAGCCTGCATCCCTGTTTTGTCCTTCACAAGCGTCGGGTTGACCTCACGGAAGCCGTTTTTACACAAAGTTTCGACGTTATTTATTTCGACGCCTTCTCTCCCGAAAAACAGCCGGAAATGTGGACGACCGGCATTTTCGCCAAATTATTTGCCGCCACGCGCCCGCAGGGAATATTTGTCACTTATTGCGCCAAGGGAGCGGTTCGGCGAAGTTTACAGGCAACGGGCTACACCATGGAACGGCTGCCCGGACCGGAAGGAAAACGGGAAATGCTGCGCGGCAGAAAAATAATCGGGATGCCGGGTTGAAGGAGGAGGATCATCGCTGCCGGCAACAGGCGGGAGGCTTTTTTTGCGGCAGGTTTCGGATTTCGATACAACAGGACTTGACATGATATGAACGAAAAATACTATCTTTGCGGCGTCATAAACAACAGGATGTTTTTTCCTGTTATTATAGGTAAGGATAATTTAAAACATAATATAATGGTACACGATGCAGCAATGTTGCATGACTTTTATTCGCATTTTGCCGGAAAGACGGACAGCGCGCGCAAACATCTGCGCCGCCCGATGACCCTGTCCGAGAAAATCCTGTATGCGCATTTGTATGATGCAGCGCTCGCGGAAGATTACCGGCGGGGAGAGGACTACGTCTCCTTCCGTCCCGACAGGGTGGCGATGCAGGACGCAACGGCGCAAATGGCGCTCCTGCAG
Organism: Bacteroidales bacterium; assembly: GCA_031273395.1. Lineage (GTDB taxonomy): Bacteria > Bacteroidota > Bacteroidia > Bacteroidales > UBA4181 > JAIRLS01. Next base: position 13,665 of record JAISRX010000297.1, read on the forward strand.
TTCATGAACACGGGGAAAAAGCAAACCGCCGTTCCCGCCACCGTCCACTGCGATCATTTGATACGGGCGGACAGAGGCGCACGGGAAGATACGGAAGCCGCCATACTTGCCAACCGTGAAGTGTACGACTTTTTAAAGGTCGCCGCGGGAAAATACGGTATCGGCTTCTGGAAACCGGGGGCGGGGATCATTCATCAAGTGGTGCTGGAAAACTATGCTTTTCCGGGAGGCATGATGATCGGAACGGATTCGCACACCCCAAATGCCGGCGGACTGGGGATGCTGGCTGTCGGCGTGGGCGGAGCGGACGCGGTGGACGTAATGAACGGGATGGAGTGGGAATTAAAGATGCCGCGACTGATCGGTGTTCGCCTCACCGGGAAGTTAAACGGATGGACTTCCGCCAAAGATGTGATCCTCAAGCTGGCAGGCATGTTGACCGTGAAAGGCGCCACCAATTCCGTCATCGAATATTTCGGCGAAGGAGCCGCTTCGCTTTCCGCTACCGGAAAGGCTACCGTCTGCAACATGGGAGCGGAAGTCGGCGCCACTTCTTCCGTTTTTCCCTTCGACGAAAACATGGCGGCGTACCTCCGCGCCACCGGAAGGGCGGAAATCGCACAGCGGGCGGAAGAAATACTCCCGTACCTGCAAGCCGACCCCGAAGCCGCCGAAACGCCCGAACTTTACTACGACCGCGTCATACACATCGACCTCTCCGCGCTGGAGCCTTACATCAACGGACCCTTCACCCCCGACGCCGCAACACCCCTGTCCGCCTTCGCTGCCAAAGTGCTGGAAAACGGCTATCCCCGCAGGGTGGAAGCAGGGCTGATAGGCTCTTGCACCAATTCGTCCTACCAGGATTTAAGCCGCGCAGCCTCCGTAGCGCGTCAGGCAAAGGAAAACGGGATTGCCCCCGCCGCGCAGCTCATCATCAACCCCGGATCGGAACAGATACGCTGCACCGCCGAACGGGACGGACTGGCGGACGACTTCAGGAACGCAGGAGCAGTAATCATGGCAAACGCCTGCGGACCGTGCATCGGGCAGTGGAAACGGCACATCGACGACCACGCGCGCCCCAACTCCATTGTCACCTCCTTCAACCGCAATTTCGCCGGGCGGGCGGACGGGAACCCGAACACTTTCGCCTTTGTAGCCTCGCCGGAAGTGACGGTGGCTTTGACCATCGCCGGAGACCTCTGTTTCAACCCCCTCGCCGGAACGCTGAAAACGGAGGACGGACGCGAAGTAAAGCTCCGCGAACCGCAGGGAACCGACTTCCCCCCGCAGGGATTCCGGGTGGAGGACAACGGATACCTTCCGCCCCACGGAAACGACCGCGAGGAGATATACATCGACCCCGCGTCGCAGCGGCTGCAACGCCTGAAACCCTTTCCGCCCGCCTCCGCCGACCACCTCCGCCGGATGCCCCTGCTGATCAAAACCGCGGGAAAGTGTACCACCGACCACATATCGGCAGCCGGCAGCTGGCTGCGCTTTCGCGGACACCTGGACAACATTTCCGACAACCTGCTCATGGGAGCCGTCAATGCCTTCAACGGGAAAACCAATTCCGTGCTTTATCCCCCCGAAAAAACGTTTGAACCCGTTTCCACGGTTGCCCGGAAGTACAGGGCGGAGGGCATTTCGTCGGTGGTGGTAGCCGAAGAAAACTACGGCGAAGGCTCCTCCCGCGAGCATGCCGCCATGGAACCCCGTTTCCTGAACGTAAAGGTAATCCTGGCAAAAAGTTTCGCCCGCATCCACGAAACAAACCTGAAGAAACAGGGCATGCTTGCCCTTACCTTCCGGGATAAAGCCGACTACGACAGGATAAGGGAAGACGACCTGATCACCGTGGACGGGACGGAACGCTTCCGTCCGCAGGAACCCCTCACGGTAACGCTCCACCATGCCGACGGAACGGAGGAAACCTTCCCGGTAAACCACTCTTACAACGAATTGCAGACAGAATGGTACCGCGCCGGAAGCGCCATCAACCACATCAGGAGTTAGCCCCCGCAAACCGCCCGCCGGCAGTTGCCCCGCCCGCTCCGGACAGGCGTCGCCGGAAACGGAAAGGGCTGCATGCCGACCGGTCGCATGTGTGGAAAATGTATGAAAGTCCCGCATGGACGACGCCTTATTCACCGCAGGTGCAGCGAAGCGCCGCCTGCGGAACGGCGATACCCCCTCTCCCCGCAGTCCCTGCGGAACGGCACTTGGGTATGCCTCGGCGGAAAGTGTCATCCCTGCGGGACGTGGAAACGTATGGATGCTGTTCTGTCCGTAAACCGAAGCTTACGGTTAATAAAGCGTCCTCCCCTGCGGGACTTTTGCATGCCTTCCCCGCATGTCGCCGTTTGGAACGCGCCCGTTCCACCCGCCGCGGGATGGAGGGGAAAAATGCGGATATGCTTTCCGTCCCGGGCTGCGCTTCACCCGCACGGGGTTATTCACGTTTAACGCCTGTCGGCGTTATCGAAATCCGGCACCAGATAAAATTTCCAAAGCCCGAATGACTTCCAAAAAAACTTTTCGGGGGTTTTAAAATATATTTCGGGACACTAAAAAATTCTTTCGGAGTTTTAAAAATACCTTTCGGGATACCCAAAATATCTTTCTGAGTTTTAAAAATACTTTTCGGTGTTATCAAAATACCTTTCGGGACGCCCAAAATATTTTTCGGTGTTTTAAAAAAGTTTTTGGGTATTCTAAAAAAGTTTTTCAGAGTTCTAAAAAACTTTTTGGGTGTTCCAAAAAAGTTTTTGGGTGTTCCAAAAAAGTTTTTGGGTGTTCCAAAAAAGTTTTTGGGTGTTCTAAAAAAGTTTTTGGGTATTCTAAAAAAGTTTTTCGGAGTTCTAAAAAAGTTTTTCGGAGTTCTAAAAAAGTTTTTCAGAGTTCTAAAAAAGTTTTTTAGAATTTTGAAAGATTCTAAATAACATCCCGGAAACGGGAAGGGAAATCCGCCGAATGAGGCTTCCCATGCGGGAAACAGACAGGGGAAGGCGGAAAGGGAAACGGGAAGTCTGCCGCGAAGCGGGGGAAATATGACCGGCACGGTGGGAAATGCGACCGGCGCGGAGGGAGATGCAGCCGTCGGCGCGGGAGGACGGCGGCGCTTCAAAAAAAGATCGGGCGGGGAGGCTTCCGTTGGTGTGCTTTCCCGAAAAGGGATTATCTTTGCAGTTTTAATTCAATGACCGGTTATGGGCAACATAGTAGCAATAGTGGGACGTCCGAACGTGGGCAAATCAACGCTGTTCAACAGGTTGACGGGAAGCAGGGAAGCCATTACGGATGAACAGTCGGGGGTAACCCGCGACCGTCATTACGGCAAAGTGGAATGGCGGGGACAGGAATTTTCGATCATCGACACCGGCGGTTACATCACCCGCTCGGACGATATTTTCGAGGAGGAAATACGCAAACAGGTGCTTCTGGCTATCGAGGAGGCGGACGTGATCCTTTTTATGGTGGACGTTCTTTCGGGGATCACCGACCCGGACGAAGGGATCACGGACATTTTGCGGCGGACGGACAAGAAGGTCATTCCGGTGGTGAACAAGGTGGATGCGAACGAACGGCAGTATGATGCGGCGGTGTTCTACAAACTGGGGCTGGGCGACTATTTCACCATCTCCTCCGCCAACGGCAGCGGCACGGGCGACCTGCTGGACGCCATCCTTGAGAGTTTCCCTTCCGCGGCGGCGGCGGGCGAGGAGGAGGAGCTGCCGCGCATTACCATCGTGGGACGCCCGAATGTGGGGAAGTCTTCCTTAGTGAACGCCCTCACGGAAGAAGAGCGCAACATCGTGACGCCGCTTGCCGGAACCACCCGCGACACCATTGACACGCTCTACAACCGCTACAACCACCGTTTCCGCCTTGTGGACACCGCCGGACTGCGGAAAAAGGGGAAGGTGAGCGAGGACATCGAGTTCTATTCGGTGATGCGCGCAGTGCGGGCGGTGGAAAACTCCGACGTGTGCCTGCTGATGATCGACGCCACACAGGGAATGGAGGCGCAGGACCTGAACATCTTCCGGCTGATACAGCGCAACCGGAAGGGAGTGGTTATTCTGGTGAACAAGTGGGATTTGATGGAAAAGGACAACCATACCGTCGGGCAGTACGAAACGCAAATCCGCGAACGCACTGCTCCCTTTACCGACGTCCCCGTTGTTTTCATCTCGGCAGTCACGCGGCAGCGGCTGCAAAAAGCGCTGGAAGCCGCCATGCGCGTTTACCGGAACCGCACCCGGCGTATTCCCACCTCCCAACTCAACGAGGTAATGCTCCGGGCGGTGGAAAACTACCGCCCGCCCACCGTGAAGGGCAAAAACGTAACGGTGAAGTACGTCACGCAGCTTCCCACGCTCACCCCGTCCTTTGCCTTCTTCTGCAATCTGCCGCAATACATCCGCGAACCCTATAAAAGGTATCTGGAAAACCGGCTGCGCGAGCATTTCGATTTTTCGGGCGTGCCGCTGCAACTGTTTTTCAGAAGCAAATGAAAGACGCCGGCGGGGAATGGAAATTGGAAAACGGAAAATGGAAAATTCGTCAAACGGGCGGGTTGCCTTGGCGGGACGTCAAACACTGTTAGCATCTTGTTCCCGGAACGGATGTCATTTCCGGCAACATGTTCCGTATTTTATTTTTTATCCTTAAGTTTGATGGGGGTGTGATCCGCCCGGGGCTCGAACCCGGGACCCCATCCTTAAAAGGGATGTGCTCTACCAACTGAGCTAGCGGATCATTTTTCAAAATGAGGTGCAAAGGTAAGGGCTTTTTGCATAAATCCAAACCAAAGTACATAAAAGTTGTAAAAAAAATGGGATACCCCGCGCACAGGCTGTGTTATCAGGGAGTCCACGCAGATTTAGTTCAGTCGGAAACTGATGTCCTGACTTTTCAGAAAATCAATCACCCCGTTATTAACGTCCATTTTCACGGTGCGCGAAAACATTTCGACGCTCTGGTTTTTTTCCCTGTCAATGATCAGGAACTTGATCAGTATTTTACCCTTGTGGTTTTCTATCAGCATGTTCAGGTCATTGATCCATTCGTCGCTGATTTGGTCGAGCGGCACGGTCAGCGTGATGCTTTTCAGCATGTCGTCTTTCACATTGCTGAGCAGGGTGATGGATTTTATCTTCGCTTCAAGCTCGTCGCTGTTGTAGCGTTTTTGGACGGAGCCTCTGACAAACAGGGAAAGTCCTTCTTTGATGTAGTTGAGGAAATTTTCATAGTCCTTTCCGAACAACCGAAATTCATACGATCCTGTAAAATCTTCCAAAATAAACGATCCCCACTTCTTGTTGTTTTTAGAAATGGCTTCTCGGGCAACGGTGACCAGTCCGGCAACGGAAAAATCCCTGTCTTTCATCTTCTGGAGGTCTTGCAGTCCTTCCAGACCGGTAGTGGTCAGATGTTCCACTTCCGGACGGAAGCGGTCTAACGGATGCGCCGAAAGGTACATGCCGATCAATTCCTTTTCGCGGTTCAGTTTTTCGAGGATGCTCCATTCTTCCGCAACCGGTATTTCGGGGCGGGTAATGGCAACGGCATTGCTTCCGCCGAACAGGGAAGGCTGTACCCTGGTTCCGTCTTCCTGCATTTTGCTGCCGAAGCGGAGCAGCACTTCCGTAAAGGTTTCGTCGTTTGCGACTTTGGCAAAAAAATGTTCGCGCCGGACGTCGGGCAGGCTATCGAAAGCGCCTGCCTGCGCCAGCGCTTCAATGTTTTTCCTGTTGCAGGCGGAGAGGTTCACCCGTTCCACAAAGTCAAAAATATCTTTAAACGGTCCGTTTTTTTCACGTTCGTCCGCTATGGCGGCTACCGCGTTGGCGCCAACGCCCTTGATGGCGCCCAGCCCGAAACGGATGTTGCCCTGCCGGTTAACCGTAAAAGTCATGTTGCTTTCGTTCACATCGGGACTCAGCACTTCGATACCCAAACGGCGGCACTCGTCCATGAATTTGGTAATTTCCGTGATGTTCGAGATGTTCCTGCTCAGTACCGCCGCCATGTATTCCGACGGATAATTGGCTTTCAGGTAAGCCGTCTGGTATGCCAGCCACGAATAGCAGGTGGCGTGTGATTTATTGAACGCATATTCGGCAAAACTTTCCCAGTCCGTCCATATTTTCTCTGCCACCTTCCGGTCGTGACCGTTTTTCAGACATCCTTCGATGAATTTTTCTTTCAGCTTCATCATTTTGTCCCTGAGTTTCTTTCCCATCGCCTTGCGCAGTTCGTCGCTCTGTCCGCGCGTAAATCCTGCCAGGTCGCGGCTGAGGAGCATCACCTGTTCCTGATATACGGTGATGCCGTAAGTATCTTTCAGGCGTTCTTCCATGAGGGGAAGGTCGTAGGTTATTTTTTGCCGTCCGTGTTTGCGGGCGATGAAGTCGGGGATATACTCCATCGGACCGGGACGGTACAGGGCGTTCATGGCGATCAGATCGTCAAACTTGCTTGGTTTCAGATCGCGCAGGTGTTTTTTCAT
>JAISRX010000163.1 GCA_031273395.1 Bacteroidales bacterium
TGCAAAAGAAAATGTCGGCAAGCGTGAAAAACCTCGTTTTGATTGTCGGCGGTCCGTATGGCTTCTCGCAAGCGGTGTACCGGCGCGCCAACGGGCAAATATCTTTCTCCGCGCTGACCTTCTCCCACCAAATGATCCGCCTGCTGCTCCTCGAACAGACATACCGCGCCTTCACCATCATCAAAGGCGAAGCATACCATCATAATTGAGCGCTGCGTTTGACGGCGTCGATTTTCAATTCAACCCGTCGGTTTCTAAACGTAATGAACTGATTGTGTGTCCATCCGAAAAGGAAGACATACCGAACATGCCCGAAGAGAAAATTGTTCCGCGGATGGAAGTCATTGCAGCTATGCGCCGTTCATAAAACAGACAGCATGGCAGGCAACAATGCCGGCGGTTTCGGTGCGCAGGCGGCTTTCGCCCAGCGTAATGCAGTCAAATCCGGCAGCCAAAGCCCTTTGCACTTCTTCGCGCGAAAAATCGCCTTCGGGTCCTATGGCAACGGCAACGCTCTTTCCGGGTTCATACACGTTTCGGAGGGCGCTTTTTTCAACGTCGCCGCAATACGCTATCAGTTTTTTGTCGCCCGTGCAGCCGGCGAGCCAGTCCGCAAAGGGAAGCATCGTGTTGATCCGGGCGAGGTATGCCTGTCCGGACTGTTTCATGGCAGCCGTTGCAATCCGTTGCGCTCTTTCCGCACGGACGTTTTTCCGTTCGGAATGTTCGCAAAGAACGGGCGTTATTTCGTCAATGCCGATTTCCGCCGACTTTTCGACAAACCATTCGAACCGGTCGATATTTTTGGTCGGCGCAATGGCTATGTGCAGGTAATACCGTCTTTGAGGGACTTGCTGCCGCCTGCCGGTCACCAGCGCTTCGCAACGCCCGGCATGGGGATGCGTAATCACAGCGTCGTAGTTGCCGCCTTTGCCGTCCGTCAGCGTCACTTTGTCGTTTTTTTTCAGCCGCAGGACTTTCACCGCATGAGCGGATTCGTCCTCATCCAGCACGCACTTGTCGCCATTGATGTCGGGAACATAAAAAATCATACGGAAAGATTACCTGAGTTTGAGGATTATTCCCATTTGAAAAGGAGTTACACTGACATAGCGGCTCACCGAGTTTCCGTCGCTTGAGGTCGCCCGTATGTAGTCCGAGATGAACGCCTTTTTCCGTACAAGAAAAAAACCTTCCTTTTCTTTGATACGGGTAACGAGTTGCTCCCTCACCGGTTGGTTGTACCTGGCATACAATTCTATTTCGAATATCCTGTTGATTTTTCCCATGAGGGATATTCCGGGAGAGAGGACTGTTTGCCTGACGCCCCCCCTGATGTTGACCCGCGCGGCGTCTATCTCCGTTCCGTTGGCATTGAAAGTTCCCGCAGTGTTGTCCATCGTTCCGAAATCGGCATAATACTCTCCCCATCCGAAGGCGGCGGAGAAGGCAATATACAGGGGATCGCCCCGTTCTTTCAGATTGATGCGGTATTCCGCGCCGATCTTGTTATTCGGTATTTTAATGTCACTCACTAACGGATTGCCTGTTCCTGTCCAGAATACACTCCATTTATCCGTCAGATTCACCCCCAGCAAAAGGTCCAGCCCGTACTGCAGGCTTTGCGCCTTCCTTTCTTTGTTGAAGGAAATCCCGTTGCCCGACGCGGGATAGGCAAAGGAGTAAGTTCCCGACTGCGTGGTCACTCCCTGATAATGGACGCCCAAACCGCCGTATATTTTCCGGTGGAATTGCTTCCAGTCAAACTGTTTTTTCATTTGGTTGGTTTTGGCGTCATGTTTGGTTACAATCAGGTTTTTTTCCCGGTTTTCCTTGATTTGAGCTATCAGTCCCGCTACTTCCGTTTTGTCGTATCCGGAAGCCATCACCTTGTCGATATCTTCGGTGGAATGGAGCGATTCGAGCGTTTGCTGCAATGCGCTGTCCTGCTGTAGTACATTGTCTCCTTTCCAGTAATTCGGATTATAGTTTTTTGCCATCATGTAGAAAGGATCCCTGTATGACAGGCGCTGGTTTTTGGGGATGGGCTGCACGGAATTTTTCGTATTGATTTGAACGGCTACATGTTCCACGGAACTGTCAAACTCCATTCCGGTGGAATATATTTTCTTCCGGTCGGTGTATTTGATTTGGTTCAGGTGCCATTTCCCGTCCTTGTAGGGGATATACTGAACCGCCTCCGATATGTTCGACCTGTCAAGCCCGTCATCGGGAATGGTGCGGGAAGTGTTGATTTCCATCCGCACATAGGCGTACTTGTCCGCTTCTATGTACAGTTTGCCGTATATGCCGTTCTTTTTGTCGGTGAACCCGATGACATATATATCCCGTCCGTCAAAACGGGTCATTTCTTCCTGCGTGTACCTGAACTGATCGTAGCTGGCGGGGTCTATCACCTTTGAGCGTACAAGAACGTGGTCTTTGGCGATGAATGCAAAAGCGCCGCCATAAAAGTGCATATATACAATGGAGTCATACAGGGGGATAATACTTTTCCGTGATTTTGCGATTTTCACCTGCCCCTTGTCCTTCGGCTTGTCGTAACTGTTTTTGTACACGTCCAGCATTGCTTCGGCTACGGCGACATACTTTCCGTCGGGCGTTTTGTTGGCTTCGCGATAGAAAACGTCGTAATGTACGGGGGTATTCGGGTAATTCTCCGGGATGCGGCTATATGCTCTGTTCAGTATGGTTTTCGTACTGATCCTGGGTCTCGACCTGACGTTAAGCACGGGCTTGGAAACGCTGTCCGTCAAGGCGTCGGGCGTCACCGTTATTTCGCTCATCATCTGAATGTCCGGGCGCATCCTGATCCGCAACGGGTCGTTTTCTCCTCTCCACCGCATACTGTCGGGGTTGTTTGTCAGCCAGATACTGTCCGTGTGGTATCCGATAGAGGAAAAATAGAGGTACTGATCCGTGAAGCCTTCCGGGAAATTAAACGTGAATCTGCCTTCCGCGTTGGAAGACGTGCCGGTCATGGGATTTTTCATGTAGATATTGACGCCCTCCATCGGCTTGTTGTTCTCATCGATAAGTTCGCCCGTCATGGACAGGACGGGTTTGCCCCGTTTGGCAACACCGGCGTCGGTCATTTTGCCCATGTTGCTTTTCTCCGGTACAACGGAAACGTCAGAAGACTGTCCCGCATCGCTTTTTTTATCCTGCGTCGCGGGAACAGCAGCAGGTGGTGCCGCATCGCTTTTTGTATCCTGCGCCACGGGAACAGCAGCAGGTGGTGCCGCATCGCTTTTTGTATCCTGCGCCACGGGAACGGCGGCGGATGGTGCCGCGTTGCTTTTTTTATCCTGCGCCGCGGGAACAGCGGCAGGTGGTGCCGCATCGCTTTTTTTATCCTGCGTCGCGGGAACGGCAGCAGGTGGTGCCGCATCGCTTTTTTTATTCGGCGTCGCGGGAACGGCGGCGGATACTCCTGAGCCTTTCTTATCCGGCGTCACGGGGGGGATGGGAGAACTTGCAGCGGCTTTGGCGGAAGCGTTTTTTTTATCGACCGGCAAATCCGCCGTCCACGCAGGAATTGTGACCACAACGACGTCTGTGGGCGCACTTTCCACATGGTCGTGATTGACGGTGTAGAAATGCGATTCCTTCAATCCGCTGTGGAGAATCATTTCACTCTTCACGTGGTTACTGCGTATCGAGGCTACCGTCTTGCCGTCGCTGCACCTGCCTTCCACTTTAATCTTGACGGTACCGTCTTCTAACTGGGAACGATAGCGTTCGATATTTGCCTCGAAGCGTTCTATTTCGGGATGATTGTAAACATTGTACCGGTAAATGCGGTAACGATAAAACGCTACCCGTTCGGGAACAAACCGGAAGACAAACGTATCACACTGTGTCCGACTGTTTTCAACAACTTTCCGATGAGGCGCGCCAGCAAGCGCCGGCAGCATGGCTATGAACATCAGCGCTCCTCTTATTGCATGTTTTTGACAATTTCGCATTTTGAATATTTTTTAGGGCAAAAGTACTTCTTCATTTGCCTCGTTGCTTTTTTTTATCCCAGAATAATGGCTGATGGTCAAAAAATCATCATGACGACGTCGAATTTGTTGATTTCGGTCACTTACGCCCTGTATCTATACTGCACTCGGTGATAGTCTTGTGTTTTTTAGCCTGTCGTACCCCGCCCCGCATTTCATACGGGGTTATCAAAGGGTAACGCCTACGGCGTTTTACGTCCATGCAGGGCTGTGCACAATCCCGACAGGGGTTGCCTTTTGATAACCCCGTACAAGCGAAGCGCAGTGCGGGGGCAACCGAATGCAGTATAGTCTTGTGTTTTTTAGCCTGTCGTACCCCGCCCCGCATTTCATACGGGGTTATCAAAGGGTAACGCCTACG
>JAISRX010000249.1 GCA_031273395.1 Bacteroidales bacterium
TGAATTTGCTGAAAAAGGATACCGCCACAAAAGCAAGCCTGGTTTCCAAACGCTTAAAAGCCGCTTGGAATAAAGAATATCTCATTAGATTACTCCATTTTTAATGCGTTGACCCTGCGGTTCACAGTGGCGTATTGGAAAAAAAAATCTATTTTTGTGACGCATTAAATAATCAATATCGGATAAACCTTTTGTATTATGACAAAATCATTCATATTCCTGTTTTTCATTCTTTTCGCCGTCGCCGGAAGGACGCAGGCGCAGGTCGAAATCCATGTATCTCCGGACGGAAATGACGCCGGACGCGGCGACCTCCAAACGCCCTTCCGCACACTTGAGAAAGCGGCGGACGAAGCCCGTAAAATACAAACAGGCAGCGTCACCCTGATACTCCGTCAGGGCGACTACCGACTCTCCGCACCGCTGATCTTCACGCCCGAAGACGGTCGCGCCGGTAAAACGCTCACGATTTGTTCCTGCCGCGGAGAAAAAGCCGTGCTGAAGGGAAGCATCACGCTTTCCCCGCAATGGAAACCCTATAAAAACGGGATTTTCAAAGCACAAATATCCGGACGCCCTGTCATGGACATGCTCCTCGTGAACGGCGAAATACGTCATCAGGCACGCTATCCCAACTTCGACCCGCAAGCCATCCGTTTCAACGGCACAGCCGCAGACGCCACCGATCCCGAACGGGTACGGCGATGGAAAAACCCTGCCGGCGGGTACCTTCACGCTATGCACAGCCACGACTGGGGCGATTTCCATTACCGGATCACCGGAAAAGACAAAAAAGGCAACCTCACCCTCGAAGGAGGATGGCAAAACAACCGCCAATACGGAATACACAAGGCAAACCGAATGGTGGAAAATATTTTCGAGGAACTGGACGCCCCCGGCGAATGGTTCTACGATGAAAAAGAGTCCGTGCTGTACTACTATCCGCAGGAAGGCGAAGAGATACATACCGCCCTTTTTGAATCGCCGCAACTCAAACACCTCATTGAATTGCGCGGCAGCGAGGATAACCCCGTGCGCAACATTACCATTCGCGACATTGAGCTTACCCAGACGCGCCGCACGTTCATGGAATCCTACGAACCGCTGCTCCGCTCCGACTGGACTGTCTATCGCGGCGGCGCCATTGTCTTTGAAGGCGCCGAACACTGCACGCTCGCCAACTGCCGTCTCTACCATCTCGGAGGCAATGCCGTCTTCTTCAGCAACTACAACCGCGATTGCGAAGTTTCCGGTTCGCACCTGAACCGTATCGGGGCAAGCGCCGTCTGCTTCGTCGGAGACCCTGCCGCCGTCCGTTCGCCGAGTTTCGAATACCACCAGTCCGTCCCGCCCGAAGAAATGGACTGGGGCACAGGACCGAAAACAAACAACTATCCCGCACACTGCCGCGTACACGACAACCTGATTCACCGGATCGGACTGTTTGAAAAACAGATCACCGGCGTCGAACTCTCCATGTGCCGCGCCATTACCGTCAGTCACAACACCATCTACGACACCCCGCGCGCCGGTATCAACATCAGCGAAGGAACCTGGGGCGGACATCTGCTGGAATTTAACGACGTGTTCAACACCGTCAAGGAAACCGGCGATCACGGCTCGTTTAACTCCTGGGGCAGAGACCGTTTCTGGACGCCCGGCAAAAAAAAACTTGATTCCCTCCTCACCACCTCCTGGAAAGAGTTGGTATTGAAAGACCAGATACAAACCGTGGTCATCCGTAACAACCGTTTCCGTTGCGATCGCGGATGGGACATTGACCTTGACGACGGATCGACCAATTACCATATCTACAACAACCTTTGCCTCAACGGAGGGCTTAAACTCAGGGAAGGCTTTTACCGCGTGGTGGAAAACAATATCCTGATCAACAACACTTTTTACCGCCACGCATGGTTCAGGGAAAACGGCTCCGTCTTTACCCGAAATATCGTCATGCTCCCCTACGAAGCGCCCTCCGGTCACGATACGCAAGGTACGCTGATAGACTGCAATATCTTTACCGACAGCATTTCATACAAAACGGCGCTGAAATACGGCACCGACGCCCGTTCCATTGTCTCCCGAATAGCCTTTGTCGATCCTGCCGCCGGCGATTTCCGCATATCCGAGCGCTTTCCGGAAGTATTTCGCACGGGATTTCAAAACTTTGAAATGGATCGGTTTGGCGTGGTCTCCGAACGACTGAAAGCCCTTGCCGAAAAACCTCAAATGCCGACGCCGGTCATCTTTGCAGAAGTCGCCGAAACGAAAATACTTTTCTGGCAAGGCGTACAAATCAAAAACCTCGAAACGCCCGGCGAACGTTCCGCCACCGGCATGGACTCCGAACGGGGCGTTTACGTCGTTTCCGTACCGGCACGCGGCACGTATTTGCGGGACTATCTCCAGTCGAACGACGTCATACTTGGTTTTGCCGGCGCTGCCGTAAACAGTTTGGACGACCTGCACAAAGCCATCTCGTCGGCTGATCTGTCAAAACCGCAGGAAATGATCATTTTCCGCACACAAATTAAAAATAGCGTAACCATTCCTGCCAACATCATCAGTAAAAATGTTTATTAACGGGTGGCGCTTCGCTACGCCCGCGGTGATGTACCTCCCGTTCCGGCGGGACTGCCCTGCAAAACAAACGCCCTTGCCGCCGTACAGACACGGTGCGCCGTGTCTCTACCATCGCACCTGCCGAGGCGGATGCGTCAGACCCTGACAAGGTTTAGCATACAGCCCTGCAAGAGCGAAATGTGTATCACCGGAGGTGGAGCGAAGCGCCACCTCCGGAAAAAGCATCTCTCATATCCTGCAAGTCCCGCACGGGACGACACTTTATTAACCGTATGCTTCAGCTTACGGACAGGGACGACATGTGCATCACCGGATGCGGTTCATTCCGTTAGGAATGTCAGCTCGGTAGAAAACAGGGACGATATGTACATCACCGGATGCGGTTCATTCCGTAGGAATGTCAGCTCGGTAGAAAATCCCCAACCGGTCCCTCATTCCGCA
>JAISRX010000262.1 GCA_031273395.1 Bacteroidales bacterium
AGGAATTTATAAATAGAAAGTTACATTAACAACGAAGAAAAAAAGAGAGGATATCAACCCTCTCCTCTCAAACTAAATAAAACCAACTTCACAATACAATTATGCTATTGAAGCAATAGTGAACAGTTGAATTTTGCGCCCGCAGGCTATTATTCACTGTTCACTATTCACGAAATTCAACTCTCAACTTCAAACAACTCCCCCAATTGTTCCCACACACACCGCGCTTCCTCTTCCGTCATGGTTAAATCGCTGTTTCCCACATATAAGTTATAACGGACAGGCGGAAAACCTTTTCGTTCCGTCTTGTAAAATTCCTTGGTTACCACAACTTCCAACCTCGTTAAATCTTTCATGACGCGCCTCCCTTCTCTATATTAAGAAACTTGTACAGCGCATTGTAGATATACAACGCAGCCTCCTCCGTTAAATCGTCAAGAAAGACATTTTCCGTTTCGATGGAATACGAAACCGTCTGACATCCCTCCGAACGGCAATATTCCTTTTTCACTACAATTTCCGTTTTCTTCACCTTCATACCGCAACCTCCTTTCCTCTCTCTCGCAGCCCCTTCCGCCGCCTTCCATCAAGCGCCATCGACCGCTCTACCATCTCCCACACAATCTCACTCACCATACCGGACAATTCTTCGGCCCCCTCATAATCAATAATGCACGTCATTGTCTCGTGCCTCAACGCAATCCGTACGATTGCCAATTCTCTTTTTTCTCTCATTGTTGTTAAGCATTTAAAAACATGGCAAAATAAAAAACGGTTGCCAAATCCGCTGCTTAACAACAATTTATTACAGGCAACCTGTTCATGTTACGAATTGACAACCGCTATGTATAAGGGCATAAAAAAAAGCCCTGAAATCATCGGGCAACTTTTGTTGCCGGTAATAATATTGTTAAGCGCTGCAAAGATACAACACCTTTCCGAAACCACAAAACATCTTTCAAAAAAAAAATGAAAATTATTTTTTTCATTCCCCGATAAGCATCTGTATAATCGAATGCTTTAATTTGTATTTACTTAAATTTTCTTCGCACTTTTCTTTTGCCTCCGTTGAAGCAAAACTGTCATCGCATAACATTTTGCCGTATCTGTTAAGACCCCTGATTACATTCGCGCATTCTTTAACAAAACGTTCCGGATTGGAATGTTTCATTTCCGCAAATTCCAAAATAATATCTTTTTTTTCTTTCAGATGCTGTGTAAGCGAATGTTTGTATCTGAAATTTCTGTGGTCGTTATAAAGTTGAAGTTCGGCGTGCGCCTGCCGGTTACGGCTGTCGAGTTCGACCATTTCGAGCGCAAGTTCGGGATGATCGTCCAATTGCGTGTCAATCTCCTTCATGCGATGCCATGTGTTTACACGTTCGTCATAAAGGAGAATGCACGTTTGAATATCAGGATCGGAGTTGTTTTCCCACTCAATCCGAGGGAACTCCTCCTGCTTGCTCTTTTTTTTTAAGCGCCTTCTTTTCGAGCTCTTCGACAGCCGATTTCAGTTCCTCAATCGAAGGATCAATGCCGTCTAACAGTGAACGGAGGCTGTCTATTTCATCCTCATTGCACGAGTTTGTCTGTTCGAGTTCATCCACACGCCCCTTGAGCGCCTCAAATTCCTTTTTTAACTCATCGTCTGTTTTCACATCTGTGAGTTTATCTTCCGCAATCACAGACGTTAAGCCGCGATTGGACAGGATTTCTTCGGGAGAACACACCTCCAGCAATTCGTACAGCATTTTCCCGTCAAGTCTGTCGAATGTGTACGTGTTTGCACGCGCCAGGTCATTATTCAGCCGATGAATAAGGAATTTCCTGCGAAACAATTCCAAATCAAGGGAAAAATACCGGGCGCATTTATGCGTAACCACAAAACTGTTTTTTTCTGTAAATGACAACTTTCTCATATTGGTTTGATTTAAAAAAAGCAGCCCCTTTTGAAGCTGCTTTTCGATTATAAAATAATAAATTACGAGCGTGCAACTTCGTAGAAAGCATAAGTACTCGTACCCGTTTTCACGATTTGCAAACTCAGTTTACCGCCCATTGCCGCACTCCATGCAACACCGTTTTGCAACAGGAATGTCGCAGACGGCGCTACGGTCGTCGGGAAATTAATCCCCGCGCCGACCAGTTCAATGATACGGCCGACATTCGTATCGTCCGCACCGGTTATGCTTGCAAGCGCAGTGGCATCCGTATTGTCGGACAGCTGATATTGCGATTTGTCACTCAAAGCAAACGTCGTAGCGTTTGCCGCCACAATTTGCGGAGACTCCCTGATGATAGGCCCCTCATAATACCAAAACGGTTCGGGACACTGGCCGCCTGTCAGGTTCAGCACGGCGCCATTGAAGCCGTCTTCCATCTTTCCGAGCGACTGAATTGAAACCAGAAGCCCGCCGGAACAGGGCGAACCGCCAATGAACTTTTCCCCCGTCTGGCAGTTTTCCCATATCGCAATCACGCGCTCGCCGTTCAGTTCATACATCCACTCAAGCGACTGTTTCGAGATACCTTCTATCTGAGGCGACAGCGTCAGCGTCATGTTCCCCAGACTTTCGCCTGCAGCGCCGGTAGGGTTGATGGTGTCGATTTTCGCATCACAATAGAAATGCGTCTTTCCGGGCAGCAACACATTACTCATGATGGTTTTATGAACAGGTTTCGGAAAATTGTCCTGATCCACATCAACCATCATTGCCAGATAAAGCCTCATTTTCAGGCTCGACATTTTAGATATTCTTGGTTGAACTCCTAAATCTACATACATATTTTTTACTGTATTAATAAATTAATAAATAAGTCACTAACCTCTTGACAATTCGAGAAATTTGCCCGTTGCTCTCGTTGCAGTGACGTTTTGACCGTCAACCACAAGCGTATAATCCTCAAGTTCCGCATACAGTTTGATGAACTGTCCGACAGCCGCAGGCGTCCATGCAGCCGTGATACCGGCAAAATTCCCGGATTTGGCGATCGTCGTTGCATTCGTTGTACTTCCGCAGATGATTTTGTAAATCACCTCCGAAGAGGCGTTCTCAATATCCGTCAGCGCCGTTGCAGCCGCGTTGGAACCGGTAAGGAATACCGTATTCTCGTGCCCGTCAACGGTCGTTGCACCGTCTGCCAGTGTGCTAGCCGGAAAGTTGGTAAACAGCCACTGATTTTTTCTCTCCGACGCCTGCAATTCGGCCCTGGTCGGATATTGAATGCCGACCTTCTGAACAACAGCGCCCTCCATCCAGCGCGAAAGCACCTTTACATCTTCAAACCCCTCATGGAACTTGAAAGCATACATTTCGTTCGGAACATACTCAAGATTTTCAATGTTTCCCGGATAGGTAATCCAAATCTTGAAACAGTTGTTGGGCATGTTCGGAACCCACTGAATCTGTTCCGGATTGACGTCGATAAGGTCGCTTCTGACGCCTGAAAAATCGGTATTGTCGCCATACTTTTCACGGAAATTGCGGAGATACCACTTTTTGTGCTTTGCGTTTGCAAACAGGCGAACGCCGTCCATGTTCGGAAGGATGTCATCCACTTTGTCCCACATCGTTTCAAAATAATCCACGATGGTCGATTCCGTGTAAGCGCCCATATCCTCAAACGGCAACACCTTCAGTTCCTCTTCCGTGCGTTCGATGGCGCGAAGCACGCCGTCGGCGGCAAACATGGCAGGATTGGCAACCACGTTCTGCTGCGGAACACGCACGCCCGTCACGCGGCGGCGCTGCAATTCGCTGTTCAGCTGAAGCCCGAAATACATGATCACCCATTCGATAAACGTCCACTGAAACGGCGACGAACCCTTTGACAAATCCATCACATAGCGTTTCTGCAACGCAATCATGTCATTGAAGCGATATTTGAACATCACATCGTTCACCCAGTAAATCTCGGCGGCAAACTTGACGTTACCCTTGAAAATCTCACCGTCACGCCATCCCTGAGAAAGTTCGCCGAACGAAACCGTCGGAACGACCTCCTTGTTGCGAACGTTCGACTGAACGGGAAAAATGCTTTGCACGGAAGGCAGCGAGCGGAAATATGCCAGAATAATGTCCTGACGGCGAACGGTATATTCGCCGAACTTGGCGTCCAAACCCGTATATTCCGTGAACGGAGCCGTGCCGGCAATCATTTTGCCGTAATCCAGCATCGCCAGCGCGTTTCTGGAGGCAAGCGTCTGACTTCTTTTTGCCAGCGCGTCGCTGTACATGTTGAACTCGCGACGGAACGACATGATTTCGTCCGGACCAAGGTCACGGATTTCAACCTCCTTCCGGTTCGCCGTTATCTCGTTCCACCACTTCCCACGCTGCATGAACGCGCAGTCAATGCCGAACAAATGCGTTTTCGTGTGCGGCGTATGCCCCATTACGAAAGTCATGGTCTGCATATTGTCCCGTCCGGTCACTGTTGCAACAGGCAAGTCTGTTTCCGGTACGACAGCCAGTCTTTCAATCGTTTTCTGCTGACTGACTATTTTTTTCTTCAACGCATTGTTGGCTTCCTTGCCGGTTTTCGGAACGGAAGGCGCATCGTCACCCTCAGTTTCGTCATCCTGCAGGAATTGGAATAATTCCTGCTGTTCCTGTTCGGAAAGCAGAAAATCGTCAGCGCCGGCATTTGTCGTACCTTCATCGTCATCCTCGTCGGCCTCGCGGTCGGCCTGGAAGGTAGAGCCGTACCTGGTTTCGTACTCTCTCCAAATTTGTTTTTGTTCATCTGCGGAAAGTTTGCCCTCCTTTGCCTTCGCGAGAAGGTTCCGGTCTTTTATTACCGCGATGATTCGATTTAGCCATTTTTTCATTTTCTATAAATTAAACTGTGAATAAATTAATTGTTGCCTGTCTGAAAGGGCTTTCACCCTGTCTTTTACCTGTTGCATGTTCATGATTCCGTCGATAAGTCCGTTTTCCACGGCATCATACGCATAGAACACCTTACCCTCCAAAATACCCTCAGCGGATGCGTCAAGATTCGGGCGGTTGGCTTTGATGATATTCTGAAAGTGAATGGCATAAGGGCTTAACTCTTCCCTTATCAACCGTTCAGGCTTGCCTTCCATCGCTTCGCGGAGAGGAAGATTTTTATATTTCGATTCCGGCGGATAGATTTGTTCTACCCTGTAGCCCCATTTTTTGTCGGCTTCGCGCGTGTCGATTATCTGCGCATACGTGCCGATGGAACCCACTTCGCACATACGGTTCATCGCATACAGTTCATCGCAGAACGAAGCAACATAGACACCGCCCGAACAGCATTCGCCGTCTATCAGTCCCACGCACGGTTTTGTCCGGTTGCGCATTGCATCTTCCATCTGAATGACCGAGCTGGTCGTTCCGCCCGGCGTATCTGTCAGCAGCACGGTACCGACAATCCGCTCCGAAGCGTCGGCCATGCGAATCAGGTCTGCCAGCATATCAACGCCCGGCCTCCACCAGTAGCCGTATTTCATCATCATTCCCGTAAGCGGAATAACGGCAATGGAGTTTTCCTCCAGTTTGTCGTAAGGATTCACACCCGGTTCGTCAAGATCGGGTACGAAAAAGGCAATATGTTTATTAGCAGGCTGAGCGGCGGAAATTATATTTCCCTCCATCACCATCTGCAATAAATTTTCGACCATCCGCGTACCGGTGTCGCGAATCGTCAGAGTTGTATTAAAAAGTTCGTTTAAAAACAGTGAGCGCAACATTACCTTTAAATTTTAGTGCAATGATAGCGCATATATACAATGCAGGAAAGGACTAACAGTGAACAGTGAATAACTAACAGTGAACAGTGAATAGCAGGGGCGATCCCCTGCGGTCGATTCCCGTCGACAGATAATAGTGAACAGTTGAATTTTGCGCCCGTAAGGCTATTATTCACTGTTCACTGTTCACTGTTCACTGAACTGAGACCGCCGTAAAAGTAAATGTTTCAAACACACGGTCGCCCGAAACTTCGAGAACGGCAGGATACTCCGGCGAACCGACATAAAACGTTTCGTCATTCGTTTGCATACGCAGCACGAGGGGAAAGGCAGCCAGACCGCGCAACGGTTCATCCGCCTTACGTCTGGTTTTGACCGTTACGGTTTCTTCGAGCGTCGGCCCCGCGTCGTTTTGTTTTATTTCCGAGCGATACACCGGTTTTTCCGTTGCTTCGATCGAACGCCATGCAGCCCCCGAAACGGGAATGACCGTTGAACCGTTCATTTGTTTGATTTCGTGTTTAAACAGGTAATCAGCCTGATTGCAAATCGTCTTATTCATAAAAATATAATTAATAACCTGACTCTTGACAAGGGGATTCATCCCCTTGCTTGCTTGCTTAACTCTCAACTCTTTAACGCCTGTCCGCATTTTCGGGACAAAACAGCCCTTCAGGTCGGCGTAATTTTGTGCTTTTTATACGGTCTTTTCTCTTTTTTCCGGATTTTTTCACGCCATCGGTAGTAATTTTTCCGCAGCGCATCCTCCGAAATGGACGATATGCCATACCTGTCCATCCATGCACTGATGGAAGCAATATACGGAATGCCGTCACGGTGACGGGCGCTGTCTATGGCATCGCGAAGTTCTGCCCACATCATACGTTCGATTTTCCGTTCCACTTCCTTTTGCGCCGTTCGGTTCAGGTAATTCCAGTAGAGCGGATTTTTCCCCTCCCTGCGATTGGGCAACGCTATTTCCAGATTACCCCTGTCAATCTGGCAGTCCACAGGCCGTTTCCGCAACCTGTCCCATATCAGCAGATAGATGTCCGTTTCCCTGGGGAACATGACCGGGCTGCCTTCATCGAAGTCCGAAAACTTGGCAATGCAGTATTCTTTCAGATGTTCCTTAACGGTGATTTTAGTCGTAATCATATTCTAAGAGTTTAGTGTTAAGAGTTTAGTGTTTAGTGTCAAGAGTTATCGCGTCAGCCAACTGAACTCTTAACACTAAACACTAAACACTAAAACGTACTGTTTCACAGCACAAAAGTAACAATTTTTTTCCGTAATGGCAAATCACTTTTCTACAGGTAGAAAAAATGGATAATTGATTCATACGCCGTAATTCGTAACTGTTAATTCGTAATTGTTTTTTCGTCCGATTTTGTTCTTTCCCCCCGCAGTACTGATTTTGCAGCAAAAAAAGTGTATCTTTTGTAACTGCCTTTCTCGCACATATATACAATTGACAATCAGCGATTTACAGGATACAAAACAAAAACCCGTCTTTTTAACCGGGAAAAACAACTTTGTAACCGGCGCCGTTTTACCCTCTTCCGGTTACAACTCCGAAATGACTTTGTAACCGCCGTAACCTTTTTGTAACTTTTTGTAACTCTGTATCTCCTTATTTATTAATTATATATCTCCTTTTTCAAATAATAGTTACAAAGTTACAAAATTTTAGAGTAAAAAGGAGGTGAAAGGAGGGGAGAGGGTTCCGCCGCCAAAAAAAAATGCTCCGCGTCGGACGGAACGCAGAGCACATGGCGGGGTGCGGGGGAAAGAGAAAAATAGCGGTCAGTTGATTCC
>JAISRX010000140.1 GCA_031273395.1 Bacteroidales bacterium
GAAAAATAACAATATATGAATTGTCCAAAATGTTCATGCGGTAAAAGCGTTAAATCCGGTATTATAAAAGGGAGACAACGTTACAGGTGTAAAGATTGCGGTTGTAATTATACCGTTGAGGAATATAACAGTTTATTCAGACATTTTTTGGCAAGAATGAGAAGAAAGTCAAAATGCTACTCAAAGAAGATGGAAATGTTGAAATTGTTTTTTCTTTTACTGATACATTATCGAAACGGAAACTTATCTATACTTTATTAGCAATGCCATATTTCTTTTGCACATCCGAAGAATGATACACGGGCATAAAAAATAATAACATATAAAACTCATGTTACGCAGTCCCTGATTTTTAGTTGGCGGCAGCAAACTCCAAAGGGATGTGCGAAACGGTTACTTGTGAGGATGCAGTCCGCAGCAGTTCAAACAATTACTGCACAATTTCCTGTCGATTGACAGTCGGATTTTAATTCTTTTTGTTGCTGTGCCGTATGCTGTATGCGAAATAAATAATCAGCCCGCATACGGTCCATCCGATCAGTCGGAGCCATGTATTCCAGGGCAGCGACGCCATTTGCAGGATACAGAAGGCAGCGCCCATCAGTGGCAAAAACGGCACCAACGGCGCTTTGAACGGGCGATTCAGCGCAGGTTGCGTCTTGCGCAGCACCACCACCGACAAGCATACGATGGTGAAAGCCAGCAGCGTGCCGATGGATACCAGTTCGCTCAACACGTTTAGCGGCAGTGTCCCTGCTATGACGCCCGTGACAATGCCTGCGAAGATGGTGGCATTGTGCGGTACCTTGCGTTTGGGATGTATTTTTGCAAACATTTCGGGAAGCAGTCTGTCTTTTGCTATGGCGTAGTATATGCGCGTCTGTCCCAGCATCATCACCAGTATGACCGAGCTAAGACCGGCAATGGCGCCCAGTTTGATCAGCGGTCCCAGCCATGCAAGTTCTGTTCCCGCCCGGTCGATAGCCAGCGCTATTGGGGCGTCCGTTTTCAGTTCCGTATAATGTACAATGCCTGTAAGCACTGCTGTGACAGCCACATACAGCACTGCGCAGATGATCAGCGACAACAGTATCCCCCGCGGCATGTCCTTCTGAGGATTACGGGTTTCCTGTGCCGCCGTTGACAAAGCGTCGAATCCGAGGAAAGCAAAAAAGACAACCGCCGCTCCCCGCAGTATCCCGCTCCATCCGTAACTGCCGTATGTTCCCGTATTTTCCGGTATGTAGGGAGTCCAGTTACCCGTGTCGACATGCGAAAGTCCGAAGCCGATGAACAGCAGGATCACGCTCACTTTGATGACAACAATAATATTGTTGATCCATGCCGACTGCCTGATGCCGCCCAGCAAAAACGCCGATATGACGGCAACGATGAACACGGCGGGAAAATTGATGATGCTGCCGGTCAATACCCAGCCATCAACGGTATGGTCAAGAGTGGACAGGGTAAGGTGGTGAGGTAATTCTATTCCCCATCCGAGTAGCAAGTTCTGCATGTAGCCCGACCATGCAACCGCTACCGACGAACAGGCGAAGAGATATTCCAAAATCAGGTCCCAGCCGATGAACCATGCCAGAAATTCCCCTATGGTAGCATAACTGTAGGAGTACACGCTGCCCGAAACGGGGATCATGGCGGCAAATTCCGCATAACACACGGCTGACAGAATACAGCCGGCTGCCGAAATGAGAAACGAGATGGTCAGCGCCGGTCCTGCATAAGTGGCTGCGGCTTGTCCGGTAATCACAAAAATTCCCGCACCCACAATAGCGCCGATCCCTAACGCTACAAGGTGACCCACCGTAAGGCTGCGACGCAGTCCCCCTTGCGTATTGCTTGCCTCTTCCAGCATGGTTGAGATATCCTTCTTTCTGAATAATCTGTCGAACATGAGATGAAAATTTTTACAAAGGTACAAAATGTGTGATACATTATTATTATGTATTTTTTCAGATATAAAAAAACCGCTAAAAATTTAGCGGTTTTCACCCTTTAAAAACTCATTATGGAAAATTCTATCGCAAAATCTTCGCTCCCCAGCTAGGACTTGAACCTAGGACCCCCTGATTAACAGTCAGGTGCTCTGACCAACTGAGCTACTGAGGAAAATAGCTTTATGATTTTTTAACCGGTGCAAAGATAGTCACTAATTTTATATTTGCAAAGATGATGACGATTTTTTTTGATTTTTCTAAAATCAGTAGTTTCAGCGTTTTCCGGGAGTTGTTAAAGCAAAAAAATATTAAAAACTGTTTTTATTAAATTTTGGCATGAATTTTGATATTAATATTTAAAGAAATGTAAATACTTGCAAATATGAGTATTGCTAATTTTAATTTAATAAAAAGAGTGTATGAACCTAAATGTAATTGTTCTTTCAGGAGTGCAACTCAAACTTTTTATAATGGTTGCAGACAAGCGTATCTGACATGGTTCTCCCATGCGATACAACACAGAAGCCTCATGAACGGGTAATCATCCGGTTACCTTCCGCCGGAAAAAATGCTGTCCGCTTTCAGGACAGCATTTTTTAATTAAAATATCATATTTTTCAATAATTTAAAACTAAATACCGATAATTGCTTTTCATATCAAATCATTTGGCATATATTTTGTGTTATTTCCTTGTAAAGAGATGAGGTATGTATTGCGATAAAATGAACCGTAATTGTTATGTAGATACCGATCTTGAATTTTTAGTCAAAATCAGTAACACCATCAGTCACAGTAGAGATATTTACAAAGAACTGGAGATATTGCTCGAAGATCTTTGTAAATTTCTGAATGCCAAATACAGTATGGTAACCATTGTCGATCACAATCAGGAAAAGATCATGATCAGCGCAGCTTACGGATTGACTAAAGAGGCAAGAAGCAAGGGTGTTTACAAGTTTGGCGAAGGCATAGTGGGTAAAGTGGTAGAAACCCGCGCCCCGATTGTCATCAGGGATATTGCAAAAGATGTGGGATTTCTGAACAAAACGGGCGTATTAAAAAAAAATGAACAGCCAATGGCGTTCATCTGCATCCCTATCATTATTAAGGGGGATATTATGGGGACGTTGAGCATCCACAAAGCACACGACAATGTTGCCAATTTTTCGGTAGAGATCAAATTTCTCAATATCGTGAGCATGCTCATCGGCAGGAATATTTCCATACACAGGAAACATTTCGAGGAACTGGAAGCATTGCGGCGGGAAAATCAGTTGCTGAGCAACAAACATCTCAAGCCGGACAACATTATCGGCAATTCTTCCATGATGGTGGAACTTTATCAGCTGATTGAGAGAGTGTCGCCCACCAACAGCACCGTAATGATCAGGGGCGAAAGCGGAGTAGGCAAGGAATTGATTGCCGAAGCCATACACCAGAGAAGTCCGCGTGCATCAAAGGCGTTTATCAAGGTAAACTGTTCCGCTTTGCCCGAACACCTGATCGAAAGCGAATTGTTCGGACACGAAAAAGGCTCTTTTACGGGCGCTAACGCTTCGCATACCGGACGTTTCGAAATGGCGAACGGCGGCACCATTTTCCTTGATGAAATCGGGGATGTGCCTTTGTCGATACAGGTCAAACTGCTGCGCGTGCTTCAGCAAAAGCAGATAGAGCGCGTAGGGGGAACGAAAACCATTGACATTGACGTCCGCATCATCACCGCCACCAACCGCGATCTGGAAGAACTGATCAGGATCAACTCATTCAGGGAAGATTTTTATTACCGTATCAATGTTTTTCCGATTTATGTTCCCGCGCTTCGCGAAAGGCGGGCGGACATCCCCATTCTCACCGACCATTTTATCCAAAAACACAACCAACTCAACAACATGAGCGTGAAACGCATCACAGGAGGCGCTTTGGACATGCTGATGCTTTATTCGTGGCCCGGCAACATCCGCGAACTGGAAAATGTCATTGAGCGGGCAATGATCCTCACCTCCGACGATGTGATCCATTCCTACAATCTTCCTCCGACCCTGCAAACGGGCGTTTCCTCCAACACGATCGACAAGGGTCCGCTGGATGCGGTGCTGGAACGGGTAGAAAAACAAATGATTACCGACGCCTTGATTTCCACGCGCGGAAACATCACCAAGGCAGCGGAACAGCTAAAGATCACGGAACGGATCATGGGATTGAGGATCAAGCAATATCAAATCAATCCGCAGGACTACAAACACCTCACCCACGATTTTAACTGATGCGTCCCCGTTGCGGTTTCCGGCAAGGATCAGAAGCCGCAATTCAGTTTTTCGTTTGCCAGCGTGGCTAAATATTCCTGGTGCAGCATGTGCATTTCGGCATATATTCGGAGGAGTTGCTGCCCGTACTTTGTCACGACGGTGCCTCCCCCGTTGGCGCCGCCGCGCTGTCGCAATACCACGGGCAGCGAACCTTGCGTATTCAGGTCTTTAACGATAGTCCACGCTTGCTGGTAGGACATTCTCATCTCTTTGGAAGCCGCAAGGATGGAACCGCTTGAATGTATCCTGTTCAGCAGTTCGATGCGTTTGGACGAAAGGAAACAAATACCGTTCTTTTCGACTTCCAGCGATGCTTTGAGTTTGAATGGCTGATGCTGGGGCATGACATTTTTTGTTTGACGGTAATTGAATTATCATTCAAAAGTTGTGCCACACATTTTGCGCACCTCAAATCACAGGGAATTATCGTACAGGATTTCGACCTGTTTCCAGTTCACCACGTTCCAGAAGGCTTGGATATAGTCGGAACGCCTGTTTTGGTATTTCAGGTAATAAGCATGTTCCCAAACGTCGATACACAATACGGGCGTTCCCTTTACGCCGGCAATATCCATCAACGGGTTGTCCTGATTGGGCGTAGAGGTAATCGTCAGTTTCCCTTTGTCGGATACCAGCCAAACCCATCCCGAGCCGAAATGGGTAGCTGCGGCTTTTGAAAACGCTTCCTTAAAGGCGTCGAACGATCCGAAATCACGGCGTATGGCTTCAGCCGGTTTTCCGGAAGGAGCGCCGCCTCCATCGGGCGACATCACCAGCCAGAACAGGTTGTGGTTGTAGTATCCGCCGGCGTTGTTGCGAACGGCTGCCGGATATTTGGAAACCTGTTTCATGATTGCCTCCACGCTCGACGGAACGGGTACGGTAAGCGCTTGCAGTGCATCGTTCAGGTTTTTGGTGTAGGCTGCATGATGACGCGAATAGTGAATTTCCATCGTCAGCGCATCAATGTGCGGCTCCAGGGCGGCGAAGGCATACGGCAGCGCCGCTTGCGTGAACACGGGCGCCTGCTGCCCATGAGCCGTGAGTGCAAACCATACAAACACGCTTGTCATCAAGGTGTTCGTCCGGGAAAAAACATGATTTTTATTCTCTTTCATTTTAATCTGGGTTTATTATCAATAATATTAAGTATTTTCCTGCAACAACGATCATCAGTCTTTTGTTAAAAAACGTTCCAAGGTTTGCGCCAGTTCGTTTTTGGATACCTTCTCGTTGATCACCCCGTGGTCGGCAATGGAAACATGCCCTGTTTCCTCGGACACAATCACCGCCAGCGCGTCGGTATTTTCTGTGACGCCCAGCGCCGCACGGTGGCGAAGACCGAGATTTGCCGGCAGGCTGCGGTTTTCGGATACGGGAAGGATGCATCGGGCGGCATAAATCTTGTCTTTCAGGATGATCACCGCGCCGTCGTGCAAAGGGCTGTTCTTGAAAAAAATATTTTCCAGCAAACGGCTTGAAGTGTTGGCGTTCAGTATGTCGCCGGTTTCTCCGTACATATCAAGCGGAGTGGCGCGCGTGATGACTATCAGCGCTCCCGTTTTCGACTCGCTCATGTGGATGCACGCAAGGGTGATCGACTTGATTTTGACCTCCGTGTGCATGTCGTTTTCGGAAAAAAACAGCTTGTCGATGCGAAACCATTTCCGCGTCCGGTATTTCGCGCCCAGATTGACCAGAAATCGGCGGATCTCCGGCTGAAACAGCACCACCAGAGCAATGGTACCGATACTGAATACCTGTTGCAGTATGGTTTCGGTCAGTTCCATATTGAAAGCCTTTACCAGCAGCCAAAACAGAAAAATCCCGAAAATCGAAATAAATATATTGATGGCAATGGTATCTTTGGTCAGCGTATATAGCTGATACAGAAGATATGCCACAAACAGCATGTCTATTATATCGGTGACCCGAAGCGGAAGAAAAGACGACAAAAACATCATAAACGTACAATCATATCTCCGGCAAATGTAGATAAAATAATTGAAAATCGGGAATTGAAAATTGAAAATGCGGCAACAGTTACCGTCTCCTCCGTGTGCATCCTTAAAACGGACAGTGGAAACTCATTGTCTTCATTCTTTACTTTTAATTTTTATCCCCCCCCCCTCCCCAAAAATTACTTCTTAACATCCTCCCCCCTCATGAGTAGCATCACCGATATGACAGCGGCAGCGGTAACGGCAATGGTGGAAATTGCTCGGCAGCCGGAACAGCGGTAATCCCGTTTAGGAATGAAAAATTAATAACTTATAACTGTATCGTTTGCAGATTAATTGTCCTGAAAGGACAGATTTTTATAATCGCAGGTCGGAGACCTGCGGGCAACGAAAACCGGTAACATCGCCTGAAAGGCGGGACTTTGAAATAAAATTAAATCCTGCCTTTTTCTCCCTTTGGTCGAAGAGCGTTAGTTCAGGCAGAAATAAGTATTTGTTGTGTCCGCAGGTCGCCCGCCTGCGGTGATGAAAATCAAGCCCTTCGGGCTAAACCGGCATATTTTATTTATTCCACGTTCCTGAATAAGTATATCAGAAGAACTACCCCCTGCCCCCTCCAAAGGAGGGGAATCCCCTGTATACGAAGGGTAAGATTACAATCCCGGATGACGCGTTTATGTCAATAAATGATAGATTTATTTGTCGACAACTCCTAAGCGCAAAATTTCTCTGCGGTGAGCGCAAAATTTCTCTGCGGTAAGCATAAAATTTCTCTGCGGTGAGCGCAAAATTTCTCTGCGGTGAGCGCGGAATTTCTCTGCGGTGAGCGCAAAATTTCTCTGCTGAGAGCGCAAAATTTCTCTGCTGAGAGCGCAGAATTTCTCTACGGTAAGGCGTTGTCATTGAGGAATGAAAAATTAATAACTTAGGGATAAAAAATAAATAATGTATACCGGTTTTGATGTCGAAGACATCATATATTTATAGAAAAACGAGGTTGTGTTTCCATTCGACCCCGAAGGGGTCGCACAATAAAGGGTACATTGCTTCTATAAACATTTGACATCTTCGAGGTCTCGAACTTCATATCTGTTATAAGTTTTTTATTTCTCATGCCTTATCCAAAGCTGTGGTTCGAGAAATAATCATCCGACCGGTGGAACATCGAACATCCCGTACAGGTAAAAGCGTACGGGATGTTTTTGTGCGCCCGTGTCCCTGACATTGTCAATAAATGAAGGGTACCGCAATTATCGTCATTGCTTCGCTCCTCCGGTTATTTCAACAAACCTTCCCTGTCAAGCATCGCCAGGGCTTCCATGAGCATGCATCCGCTCAGTTGTTCG
Source organism: Bacteroidales bacterium (assembly GCA_031273395.1). GTDB lineage: Bacteria > Bacteroidota > Bacteroidia > Bacteroidales > UBA4181 > JAIRLS01. Next base: position 7,573 of record JAISRX010000140.1, read on the forward strand.
GTCAGTCCGGTGGTTGTTCCGGGTTTGTCTTTCCAGTATGGAGCGAACAATACCCACTGTTTGTCTGTTCCCTGTTTCCACAGCGTCTCTCCGTTGTGTTTCAGGAATGTGAGGTATTTTTTTCGGGTGGCTTCCGTAATTCCGTCCGAGAGGATCAGCTGTGCGAAATACCGGACAAAAATGCCTTTGAACAAGCCTCCGTCGCCTGTTCCTTCGCTTTTGAGCAGGGCGTCATTGGCATTCACCAGCGCATTGATGGTGTAATCGGCTGCTTTCACCGCATCGTTGATATAGATTTTTTCGCCGGTGATTTCGTACAGTTCCAGCGCGGCGCCCAGAAAAGTGCCTTGATTGTAAGTGAATATCCATGATGAATTGATTACTCCGGTTTCGGTATTCAGGTTGTCGGCTACGCTGCCCACGCCCGGCATGAAAAGCGTTTCGCGCAGCCATGCATAGATTTTCTCCGCCCATTCTTTGTCCTCTTCATCGCCGAACTGCCTGTACAGGCGGGCAGCCAGAATGGCAGGAGGTCCGTTCGAGCAGGCGTTTTTGCTCCACAGCTGATCTTTTTTCCATGCTATTCCGCCTCCGCCGCGCTCATTCCATCCTGTTTTTATGTCCTGCCACACTTCGCGGCAAGCCGCAAGCCATTTCCCGTCGTCTGTGGCATTGTAGGCGCGCAGCATGGCAAGGGCTATCCATTCCATATCATCGTAGAACACGTTGTACCACGTATTGCCGTTTTTTCTGCGGACGCCTTCAAACCACCGGTCGAAATAGTCTTTATAAAAACTGTCCCCGCTTCGGAGACAGGCGTCCGTTATCACATCCAGAGCGTGTGCATTGGGCCAGTACTGGAATGATTTGTCACCGGCATTGTCGGTATTGAAATAGTTTTCGGAGTTGTTCCAGAACCGGAAAATCAGGGTGCGGCTACTGCTGTCGGCAGCGTCAGCCCAATTAACGGACAGCGTTTCGATTTCGCCGGCGTCGGGCGGATCCTTCCTGTTATCGCCGCACGCAGCGAGAATGCCTGCACTGAAAAAAAGTACCAAAAGGAGGAACATCCAATGTTTTTTCATGTCTTTATCCAATTAAAATGAAAGAATGACAGGTGTTTTACCAGCCTGTCATTCTTATGAAATGAATTTGTTATTGCTTTGTTATCAGATGCGTGTAGGGTTCATCCGCTTTCAACGAGAATGTGAAGTAAAATGTACCCGAATTCCACCCGCCGAAAGCAGAAGGAATCTTCCACATGTTATTGTCCTCACCCGTCCATTGGCCTTCATTGTTGCCTTCTTTCATGTAATAAAATTCGTCGGTGCCGTCAGGTTCAGCGTTGCGGTAGTCGATACCAATCCAGTCTTTCACTGTTCCGCCGGCGGTAACTTTAAATTTATAGCGCGTATCGGAATTCCATCCGGAGGGAGTTTCACTGCCTGTCCATACCCCGTTGCCGGTGTAGGTTAATACTACATTTATCTGGTCCCACGGATAGTAAAACGCTACTTGAGTAATTTCCGTAAAGAGGACGCCGCCCGTATTGAAGTCCAGACTTACCTTATACACAGCGGTTGAGGCTACATTGGAGGCTTGACCGGCGGTTTCATCCAGTTTTCCGCCCACAATGTTGAAATTACGTGGCGTTCCGGCTGTTCCATCGGTAAAACTGAAAGTCTTGCCCGTTTCGAGCCGGGTGTAGATTTCAAAGATACCCGCGGCGGTTTTCTTCAGTGGGAGTGCATTGGACAGGACAGTCCCCGCTTCGGTAGCATCGCCGGTAAGATATGCGGCTTCCGGAAGAATATCAAAACCGGCAATGCGGGTAACGGTCAGGGTGTTGGTTACGGTAGCCTGCCGGGAATCCGTGCCTCTCGATGCAAACACCGTCCATTTGAGGTTGCCCTGCGCGCCGGGCGCTATTCCGGCGTCTGTTGCAATGCTGTTCAGTTGCGTGTGCGTCAGGGTAACACTGTTGTCCTGCCCGCCGTTGCCGGAAGGGGCAGTGAACAGCGGCGTCGAGAAATCTCCGCTTTCCGCGATGAACGCGATGGCGTAAGTTACCGCACTTCCGTCGGAAGCCTGCGTAGCCGCCCATTCAAAGGATATGTCGGAGGAAAGAGCATCCAGCGTAATGCTGCTGTTATCGGCAGGGGCGGTCAATGCCGCAACAGGCTCAACGGTGATGCTTGACGTTGTCGGGAAGAGGTGGTGTGTATAGGCGCTTTCGGGATTGAGCGAGAAGGTAATGTCATACGTGCTATTGCTCCAGCCTGCATGATCCGCCACTTTCCAGACATGACCGTCATCCCACTGGTCGGCGTCCCTGTCGGGGTCTTCCGCAACATACCACCAGTTGTCATTCCCATCGGGCGTATTGTCGTGGTTACCGGGGAAAATCCAGTCAATTGGGGCATTGCAGTCGGTAAGCCTGAATTTATAGCGGCTGTCTGTGTTTTCGTTACCGCTCCAGCCAGCAGGGAAGGTGATCACC
>JAISRX010000147.1 GCA_031273395.1 Bacteroidales bacterium
TGGAATCGTTCGGAGTACGGTTTCGCATGAGCCACAACGCACAGTTCATCTTCACGCTGACGTCCGTCGGTTTGCTGATATTCTTCGGCGTATTGCTGACCATGTGATGTTTTTTCATGGATGACATTGTCGCCTTATATTTATTATTGACAATGCCTGAGGGCGCGTCCGCTATATGCGCGCCTGCAAAAGACTATTCCCGATTCCTGATTCCCAAATTCTGATTTCCTATCAGTTTCAGGTCTGCCAGCGCGATGGCTGTCGCCGCCTCCAGCACCGGCGGGATACGCAGGGTGATGCAGGCGTCGTGGCGACCGGGCGTTTCCAGCGTCGTTGTTTCGCCCGTGGTGATGTTGGCTGTTTGCTGCGGGCGGGAAATAGAGGCTGTCGGCTTTACGGCAGCTCGGAAAACGATGGGGTTGCCGTTGGTAATTCCGCCGTTCACGCCACCGGCATGATTGGTTACCGTGCGCCCTTCCCTGCCGCAGAAAGCGTCGTTGTGTTCGCTGCCGCGCATGCGGGCGGCGGCAAATCCCGCTCCGAACTCAATGCCCTTCACTGCGGGAACGGCAAAGACGATATGGGCAATCACCGACTCGACGGCGTCGAAAAACGGTTCCCCCCACCCCGCCGGCACGCCATTGACCGTACATTCCACAACGCCGCCCGCCGAATCGCCTTCGGCGATGCACTGCGTGATGACCTCCGCCCAATCAGCGCTGCCGCCGATCTCAAGAATACGGCTTTCGACCGTTGCCGGCGCCATGATCTTCTTGGCGATGACGCCCGCCGCTACCAGCCCCACCGTGATGCGCCCGGAAAAATGTCCGCTCCCGCGACAGTCGGCAAAACCTCCGTATTTTTTTCCGGCTGTGAAATCGGCATGTCCCGGACGCGGCACCTCACAAAACAGGGAATAGTCCCCTGAGCGCGTATCGGTGTTGTCCACCGTTATCAGGATCGGGCTGCCCGTGGTATAGCCGTTGAACACGCCGCTCATCAGGCGCGGAATATCGGCTTCCGTGCGGGAGGTAGTCCCTTTTGCCCCGCTGCGCCGCCTGCCGAGGTCATGCGCAAAATCCTCCTCACGCAGGACAAGCCCCGCAGGACAACCGTCAATACAAACTCCCGTACACAAACCGTGCGACTCTCCGAAAATGCTTACGCGAAATATCCGTCCGAAAGTATTCATCAATCTTTTCAATTTTAACGCCTCAAACATATTAAAATTTTCCTTACCATCGACCAAAAAAAAATCATAATTTGCAGATTAATGTTATTTATACTTTCTTTGTGCATTATTATCAAACGGTTTATTTTTCAAAACGATGTCATTCATTTCTCAAAAGAAAATCAAATACCTGAAAAACAGGCTTTTTATTCCGATCCTCATGATGATACTGGTGGGGGTATCATTATTTTATTCCTTCTGTAACCATTCCGACAAGAACGAGCTGCTGCTGCAAATGAACATGCAGCTGCTCAAAATGCAGCATTTCAGCCCGCCCGAAATCAACGATCTGTTTTCGGAAAAGGTTTTTACGGCATACCTGAAAAACCTCGACCCGTTCAAACAGTATCTGACAAAGGAAGATATCGAAGAAATGTCGCGCTACAGGCTGCAGATCGACGACCAGATCAACAACAATACCTACGAGCTGTACGACCTGTCCGTGCGCATCTGGGACAGGCGCTTTGCCGAAATACAGACGTATTACCGCGAACTGCTCGCTCATCCGTTTGATTTTAATACGGAGGAGAGCTACGAAACCGATCCCGACAAAATCACCTGGACCAAAAACGACAGCGAATGGAAGGAAGCGTGGCGCAAGGAGCTGAAATATCGCGCGCTGATCAATCTTTCCAATGCGCTGAAACGGCAGGAAAATGCGCCGGACTCGGTGGCAAAGCGGACTTTCGAGGAGATGGAAGCCGACGCCCGCAAGCAGGTGCTGAAGAATTATGACGACATTTTCCAGTACCGGAAACAGTTGAAGGACGAAGACCGTTTTGCGCTGTACCTGAACGCCATCGCGTCGGTGTTCGACCCACACACGCAGTACCAGACGCCTTCGGACAAAGCCGATTTCGATATACAGATGACAGGGCAGTTTGAAGGGATCGGCGCTACCCTGCAAGTGTCGGAGGGCTATGCCAAAGTAGCGGACATTCTGCCCGGAAGCGCTTCATGGATGCAGGGAGAACTGAAAATTAACGATCTGATCACAAAGGTAAAACAGGAAAACGAGCCGGAAGCGGTCGATATTTACGGCATGCGCCTCGACGACGCCGTGAAGCTGATACGCGGCAAAAAAGGCACCAAAGTCACCCTGACGGTCAAACGCATCGACGGTTCCATGCACGAGATCACCATCACCCGCGACGTGGTGATCATGGAAGAAACCTACGCCAAATCGGCTATCCTGACCGACCCCGCCACCGGCACGCGCGCCGGATATATCTACCTGCCGAGCTTTTACGTTGATTTCAAGCACACCCCCACCGGACGTTCATCCTCCGACGACGTGGCAAAGGAAATCGAAAAACTGAAAAAGGAAAACATTCAGGGGGTGATCCTTGATTTGCGGAGCAACGGCGGCGGATCGCTTCCGGACGCCATCCGCATGTCGGGCATCTTCGTGGGCAACGGACCGGTTGTCCAGACCAAAGCCAACATCGGGCTGCCGCGCGTGTTAAATTCCGGCGGCAGTTCCACCGCTTCCTACGAAGGACCGTTAGTGATACTGGTCAATTCCGTCAGCGCCTCGGCGTCGGAGATTCTGGCGGCTGCCATGCAGGACTATCAGCGGGCAATCATCATCGGCGGACCGGGAACTTTCGGGAAGGGAACCGTTCAGATGCTTGCCGACCTGGACGAACTCCTGTCGGACAACACGGCGTTCAATCAATTCAAACCGCTCGGCTCGCTGAAACTGACCATCCAGAAATTCTACCGCATCAACGGCGGCTCCACGCAGTTGAAAGGCGTTACCCCGGACATCATCCTGCCCGACGTGTACAGCGAACTTGGCGTGGGCGAACGCTTCGAGGACAACTGCCTGTCGTGGACGTCCGTGCAGCCGGCGGCGTTCGGGAAATGGAAAAACCCCGTTCCCGTGGGCAGCCTGCAAAAGAAAAGCCTCGACCGCACAGCCGGCAGGGAAGGCTTCCGGATACTGGCGGAACAGGTAGCCACGCTGAAACGCCTGAAAAGCGAAAGCCGCGTATCACTGCATCTGAAAAACTTCCGCCAAACGGAGGAAGAACGCATGGACGAGAACAAACGAATGGACGAAATCAACAAAAAACAGACGAAAATTGCCGTTGATCCGCTGTTTGCCGACAAGGCGCTGATGGGTACGGATACCGTAAAAATAGCCGGTTCAAAAAAATGGATTTCCAAACTGCAAAAGGATATTTTTCTCGAAGAAGCCGTAGCGGTCATCGGGGACATGAAATAAGCCACCCGCATAAACGATAAACAAACCGGAATGAGCATACTGATCGAATCCCTGAAAAGAAACGTGCATATCCTCACGCAGGACAACATTGCCGAATACAGGTACATACCGCGACCTACACGGGCGCTGCCCAGCGTAAACCGCATCGGGGAACTGATGAACCTGATGAAATCCGTCTTCTTTCCGGGGTTCTTCGGCGATGCGGAAATCAACGAGGATACGCAGGAATACTACATGGGGGTGTACATGGAAAAGTTATACCTGCTGCTCAACGAGCAAATACACACCGGAATATGCTGTAACAACAATGAAAATTCGGGACAATCCTCTTCCGAATTGACGCTGGCTTTCATCAACAGGCTTCCCGAAATAAAGCGGCTGCTGGCAACGGACGTCAAGGCGGTGTACGACGGCGACCCCGCGGCGACCAGCCACGCCGAAGTCATTTTCTGCTATCCCGCCCTCCAGGCGATGGCACACTACAGGGTGGCGCACGAACTGCTGATGATGGGCATACCGGTGCTGCCGCGAATCATCACGGAACTTGCACATTCGGCAACCGGCATCGACATACATCCGGGAGCGCGGATCGGGGAATATTTCAGCATTGATCACGGAACGGGCGTAGTTGTCGGCGAAACGTGCGTGATAGGCAATCACGTCAGGCTCTATCAGGGGGTGACGCTCGGCGCAAAGAGTTTTACCCTGGACAACGACGGGCTGCCCATGAACACCCCCCGCCATCCGATACTGGAAGACAACGTGATTGTATATTCCAATTCCACCATTCTGGGACGCATCACTATCGGTCACGATTCCATCATCGGCGGCAACATCTGGCAGGTGTACAGCGTGCCGCCCCACTCGCGGATCATTCAGAAGAAAGCGGTAACATCCTACTTTTCGGACGGACTGGGAATATAGTCGTTACAGTTTCCGGTTGATGTACGCTCCGTAGTCCTTGACAATGGGAGTGTAGTGCGCGTCGAACAGGGGGGATGAAATCACAAAGTCGGCGGTGGCGCGGGTGTCGGCAATCACCACATTATACAGCACCGCAATGCGCGACAGGGCTTTCACATCCACGTCATGCGGCTGCGGCTGCATCGGATCCCAAAAAAAGATGAGAACGTCAATGTCCCCGTCGGAAATCAGCGCCCCCAGCTGCTGATCGCCGCCCAGCGGACCGGATTTCAGTTTGAGAATGTTCATGGTGCGCGTGTTGTTGTGCAACTGCTTTTTACGCAACAATAACTCTTCTACCAATTTGCCGGTGGTGCCGGTACATGTCAGGTGGTGTCTGATCAGTATTTCCCAGTTCCATTCCACCCACTCCATCAGGTCTGACTTTCTGTTGTCGTGCGCCACCAGCGCAATCCGTTTTACCTTATTCATATTTCCTGTTTTAAACTGTACTATTCATAGCAAAACTCGTGCAAAAGTGTGCGCATGACAAAAAACTCCCCGAGCGGCACGAAATAAAGGACGTTTTATTCGAGATGGCAGCCGTAGCGGGCGGCACGTTCAGCATGGGCGCTGCCGCCGGATACACTGAAGCCTGCGATTGGGAAAAACCTGCCCGCGATGTAACGTTGAGCGATTGCTACATTGGACGGGGTGAGGCAACGCAGGCGTTGTGGGTGGCAGCGACGGGCAGTAACCCTTCCTGCTTCACAGGCTACAGGCTGCCGGTAGAAACGGTAAGGAATCGTCCGTAAATAAATGTATCCCTTGTTTATTTCGTTTTTGGATGAGCAGCAAGGGGTTTAAACCCCTTGTTACGGGAGGTGGGGATTTGTCCTCACCCCCACCCCTCTCCAAAATGAGGGGGAAGCACCTGCATTACAGGGACGGAATGGGAATAAATGTATCGTTTATTTTTGCACAATGCCTGAAAATAAATCTATGTGCAGTTTCAGTTATTTACGGTTCTCCGACAAGCGATGACGGCAGTGCGGTTGAGGAGCAGTCAATGGCTTTTTTGTGTCAAATATTTAGCCGGTGCGCCGGTAGAACACAAAACACCGCCTGTATCAAAGATGGATTATAGGGATACGGAATAAATAACTTAGGAATGGCGAATAAAAAACTTATAACGGATATGAAATTCGACCTCGAAGAGGTCACATGTTTATAGAAGCAATGTACCCTTTGTTGTACGACCCCGTCGGGGTCGAATGGAAAC
>JAISRX010000269.1 GCA_031273395.1 Bacteroidales bacterium
GGGCAAACCACACTTAAGGACAGCTCCGGACAGAAGTGTTCGGAGGAAACCACACTTAAGGACGGCGTCGAACACAAATGTTCGGGGAAAACCCCGCCCAAAGACGCCGCCGGATGCGCGCCTTCCGCATAAACGCCTGCCGTTGGCGCTTGTTTCCTTCGTTGTCAACCGTTTGTCATTCCCCATTGTCACTGCCGTTATTAAATATTTTCCGTACCTCCTCGCGGTCGTCGAAGTGCGATTTCACGCCGCCGGCAATCTGGTATGTTTCGTGTCCCTTTCCCGCTATCAGCACCATATCCCCCGTTCGCGCCATGATGCAGGCGGTGCGGATGGCTTCGCGCCGGTCGGTGATGGTAACGGTTTTCCGCCGTCCTTCGGCGTCCAGTCCGGCAAGCATGTCGCCGATGATGGCCTCTGGCGGCTCGCTGCGCGGGTTGTCGGAGGTAAGGATGACGCGCGAACTTCCCTCCGCCGCAATCTTTGCCATTTCCGGGCGTTTGGTCTTGTCGCGGTCGCCTCCGCATCCCACCACGGTGATGATTTGCGCCGTGTCCGGAGCAATGTCGCGGATAGCGCGCAGCACGTTTTCCAGCGCGTCGGGCGTATGGGCGTAGTCCACCACCGCAGTCACGCCGTCGGCGGAGCGGATAAATTCAAACCGTCCGTCAACGGGGGTGAGCGTACTCAGCGCCGTCAGCGTTTCCTCCGGCGTTTGACCGAGCAGCATGGCGGCGGCATACACAGCCAGCAGGTTGTAGGCGTTAAATTCGCCGATGAACCGTATCCACACCTCCCGTCCCTCCATCTGAAGCTGCATTCCCTCGAAATGCCTTTCCACTATCCGGCAGCGGAAATCCGCCATGCTTTTCAGCGCGTATGTTTTCACCTTCGCCGGAGTATTCTGCACCATTACCGTTCCGTTGCGGTCGTCCTTGTTCACCAAGGCGAACGCCGTTGCCGGCAGGCGGTCGAAAAAACTCTTTTTGGCTTTCAGGTACTCGGCGAAGGTCTTGTGGAAATCCAGATGATCGTGGGTGAGATTGCTGAAAATACCTCCCGCAAAGTGCAGTCCGGCAATTCTGTCCTGCGCCGCCGCATGTGAACTGACTTCCATGAAGCAGTGCGTACAGCCCTCCCGCACCATTTGGCTCAACAGGCTGTTCAGCTGCACGGGGTCGGGCGTGGTGTGCGAAGCCTCTTTTTTCTCGTCGTTCACGTAATACGCCACAGTCGATATAAGCCCCGCCCTGTAGCCCCGTTGCCGGAAAAGGCGGTACAGCAGCGTGGCGATGGTGGTTTTCCCGTTGGTTCCGGTAACGCCCACCAGCGTGAGCTGTTTCGACGGTTCGTCGTAGAATTTCGCACAGATCAGTCCGAGCGCTTCGGCAGAGTTGCCCGTGATGATGTACGTAATGTCGTTGCGCACGGATACCGGCGTCGTTTCGCACACAATAGCCGATACGCCCTGCCTCACGGCGTCGGGCACAAACAGATGCCCGTCGAGGGTAGCGCCGCGGACGGCGACAAACAGACTGCCCGGCTCCGCCGCGCGCGAGTCGAAACAAACCGCCCGAACCGGAATACGGACGTTGCCGATCACCGACGTTACGGAAACATTTTCTATAAGGTCTGCAAGTGTTTTCATCGTTCAAATAAATTTAAGGATAACTGTCCCGTTTGTCTTAACCGCCATCCGCCGTCCCCTGCACGTTCCCCGACGTGTTCCAGAACACTTAGCACAGTCCGGTTTTCGGGGGTAACGCCATTCCGTAAAAGAGGCAGCAGCGTCAAAACAATTTCATCGGCATGGGGCGTCTTATGCTCGCGTTCCATCCTCCGCAAATAACTGATCAGGTAATATTTGATGCGAAGCCGGACGTCTATGTGCGTTTTGAACTGCGTATTTTTTCTGATGCCGAACGTTTCCGTCTCTTCGTTATAGTCAAAACGGTTGAGTAATATGGGGGTGAGGTCGGAATATTCTTTTTTCAGCAAATCCAGAAATCCCAATTCCAGTCCTTTAATGATCAGTTCATCGTTGATCTGTTCCAGCGTTGCCCCGTGATTTTTGGCAATGACGCCCTCAACGGTTTGCATCACAATTTCGGAAATATCCATACCGAGATTGGCTTTCATGATCACTTTCGGATGGCGTACCTTGCGAAAGTTGATGATCAGCTGTCCCGACAGGACGGTAAACGGATTTTGCCGTTTTTTGAAACTTGTTTGCCCGTTTTTCTGAGGCGTTGCGCCCGCATACTCGAATCCGCAACGTTCTGCCGTGTCGATGATCAAATGCCAAAATTCAGGGTCTTTGTGTGCAAAAACAAATGAAAGCCACCGGTCGAATTTCAGCACGCGATACATTTCTTTTATACTCTGCGCTATCAGGGCGTTGTATTCCTCCTTGCTTTTCCCGTGTTCTCCGCCTTCAATGGCTTCCTGCCGGTAGTCGTTTTCGGTTACATCCAGGTTCAGCCATGCGTTCCACATCACCGAAAGATCAAGGTACGGGATTTTATTGCCGTAAGGAGGATCCGTATAAATGTAATCCACGCTTTCCTTCTTCAAAAACGTCAGGCAGGTTGCCGAACCTTTCCGTATTTGCGCATTGGAAACGGTTTGTTCGTTGATACGGTATTCCATTTCCTTTTTGGCAGCCAATACATTTTTATATTTGGTTTCAAAAATCCGGATCAGCGACATTTCTCCCGGATGAGGCGCTATTCTGTATCTGTAGTACCTGAAGACCCCGCTGTCTCCTCCGCCCGCACTGTTGGTATAATGGAAGGTCAGGTTATGTTTGTTGATCGAACTCGAAAAAGCCAGCAGCAATGACTGTTTTATATTCTCATTCTTTTGCTTTAGAATAATTGCCTTCAACAGGGCAAGTTCCGCCATTTGTTTTTCGCTGAACAGCTGCTCTATCGTTTTCACGTCCGAACTTTTCGGCAGCGGCACATCTTTCGGGCAGGCATATTTTTTCAGTGTTTTTTGTACGGACGTTTCATCGTGCGGCGCAAGTTTCATATATTCGTTTTTAACGCTGTTGAATGCTTCCGTCAATTCCGAATGTTTTACGGGAGCAATCAGCGCCCGTACCATGAAAACCGCCATCGGGTTCAGATCAATACTGACGGTTCTCCGGTTGTTCATCAGCGCTTCTACAGCCGTTACGCCGCTGCCGCCAAAAGGGTCAAGCACCAGATCCCCCGTATTGCTGAAATTTTTGATGTACTCGGCAACCACGTTCCACGACTGTTTGGTAAAATATCCGTGAACGCCGAAAAATCTTTTAGCCTGCTGTTTTTTTACTTTAATTTCTTCAAGCAGCGGTCTGTTGGCATAGTCAAACGGGAAGTGCGCTTGAGCGACCGGCTGGAACACCGGGGCTTTTCCCGTGTGAAAACTGTCCGGTGACAGGTATGATTGCAATATTTGCCAATACTTTTCCACCTCTTCCATTTGGAAATATAAAACCGGCTGATTGGTATCCGACGTCCTGAAAAGTGAAAATTCGAAACCGTTGCACAGCGCGAAATAGGTGCTTCGTATTTCCGGATGCGCAGCATAACTGTAAACCTGCTCTACATGTGCGTTGTTGATAATTTTCCGGGCGGGAGATTTGGCGTCCAGAACCCATGCAAAATTCTGTTTTACTTTTAATATATAGTCAGGGATAAGAGTGATCGGTCGTCTTTTGGTTCCGACTTTCAGAAAAGGGCGCTGCAAAGGTTTACTGCGAATAATGTTTTGCTCGCAATAACCAAGCCGGTGCAACAAAGGAAGAATAATCACTTCCCTTACGCTGTCATCCTTGAAGTTGGGATTTTCCGCAATTTCCCGAAAATCAATCTGTCCGAACAATTCCGATTTTACCGTGTTTTCCATTCCAACTGCTTAACTTATTGTCTTCACTAAAAATCCCTGTATAAAATGTACGCCCTTATGCACCGTATTCAGATTTTTATTCACGATGTACCTTTTTTTGATGGCTTCCTCATCGCAAAAACGGTTAAATCCCGTTAAACTGACCGGTTTGGACATGTTTTTATATTTGCTTTCCACTGCAATCGTTTCCGTGAGCCGGTTAAGCACAAAATCCACTTCCACGCCGTCCGATGTTCTCAGGAAATGAAGCGTCCCTCCTGCCGGCTTGCTCCGCCACAGTTCCAGCATGACATAATTTTCAAACAACGCCCCGTTATCCGCCCGGAAATCCATATCATTGAAATCCTTTACAATCATATTCCGCAACCCCAGATCGCAAAAGAACACCTTTTTCATCTTGCTGATGGATTTCCGTTTATTGGCAATGTACGGTTCTATCATTTTAATGATATACATCTGTTCCAGAAGGTAAATATATTCTTCGCATTTCTTGTACGACAATCCTGTTTCGATGCTTATTCCGTTGATGTTTAGCATATTTCCCGTTTGCACCGCCAGCAGGCGAAGTAATTTATTGAACCCTATAACATGCTCGTTGGCAATATAATTGCGCACATCTTTCAGGAGGTATGTGGTGTAGATGTCGTCCAGCACCGCAATTTTTTCCTGTGAAGCGGGCAATAATGCCGCACGGGGCAATCCTCCGTACACCAGATATTCCGACAGAACATGGTTGACCGGCACGGTCAGCGCCGAACTTTCGGTGGTATGGTCGAATCCGCGGTAGAGTTGATAAAGTTTTTCGTCTTTGAATAAAAGATATTCCTCGAATGAAAGTGAAGAAACTTCCACAACACGGACTCTTCCTGCCAGCGATTCTTCCACTTGCTGGAGAATATCAAGGCTCGAACTTCCCGAACACAATATTTTTAATGCCGGATATTTATCGGTCAGCAATTTCAGCATCGTGGAAATTCCATGAATATATTGAAATTCATCCAGCATCAAATGTCCTTTCAGGTTTTTGCTGAGGTAGGTTTTCAGGTATTGTTCGATGGTGGAAAATTTCTGGAATAACTCGGCTATTTCCGCATCCTGACCGTTAAGGAATAATTTCTTTCCCTTAACTTCAACAGCCTGCATCAAACTTGTTTTTCCAACCTGACGAGCGCCTATAAGCACAACAATAGAAACCACTCTAAAGCCGTCTTCTATTATTTTCAAATATTTGGTTCTGATTACCATGTTATTATCTCTTTTTTTAGCGCTCAAAATTACGAATAAATATGTTCATAGAAAAAATTCTTGCCAGATTTTTTTCCAACTCGACAAAATTCTTGCCAGATTTTTTTCCAACCTGACAAAAATCTGGCAAGATTTTTTTCCAATCTGACAAAAATCTGGCAAGATTTTTTTCCAAGCCGGAAAAATTCCTGCCGGATTTTATCCATCCGATCAAAACACGGCAATTTTTCATCCCGTCCCGATTTATATCTTTTCCTGTCATTGACTCATTTCCAGTACAATTGATCTGTTACGCGCGATTTCGCTGCCCGGGGCAATGGATTGGGAAATAATCCGTCCGCGACCGCGCACCGCCACCTGCATTCCTCTCTGTTCGAGCAGAAACAGGGCGTCTTTCAGCCCCATATCCACCACGTTCGGCACCAAATGCTGATACACATTCCTGTTTTTTACCTCTATCCGTTCATCGCCGCTTGTCACGCTCACCCACTCCGCGTTATCGGCTTTCGGGGCTTCTTTCCGCACGGGTATCTTCAACTCTTTGAACACAAGGCTCAAGTCCTTATAAAAACCCGATTTGGCATACGGAATATCTGCCGGCGCGTCTTCCTTTTCCGGTCTAAGCGGCTCGTTCATGTCGGGGTCGGCGGCATAGATTTTGTCGGCGATTTCGCGGAAGACAGGCGCTGCCACCGTTCCGCCGCCCGTTCCGTTCAGCGTGGGCGCATATACGGTAACGATGCAGGAATATTTGGGACGGTCGGCAGGAAAATACCCCACAAACGAGGCATAATGTTTCTTGTCCCTGAAGCCGAATTTCCCGTTGGCGATCTGTGCCGTGCCTGTCTTTCCGGCAATGGGGTACAGGTCGGTTTTGATGTGCTTTGCCGTGCCGTATTCCACTACCGCTTCCATCATCTTTTTTACCTTCCGTATGGTAGCCGCCGAGGAGATGGACGATTTGACGATCTCCGTTTCTTTTTTCCGCTCCACTGAGCCTCTCCGGCGAAATTCCTTGACAAACTGCGGTTTTACCATCCTTCCGTTGTTCGCCACCGCATTGTAGAAAGTCAGGGTGTGAATGGGCGCCAGCAGCACTTCGTATCCGTAAGCCATTTGTGTGAGCGATACGCCCGACCACAATTTGCTGCCGGGATACTTGATGTCCGGTTCGCTTTCTCCGCTTAATTCCAGTCCGAGTTTTTGATTGAGATTCATGGAATACAACCTGTCGATAAACTGTTTTTGCTTGTCCCTGTAGTATTTGTTGATAATTTTTGTGATGCTCACATTCGACGAAAGGGCAAACGCTTCTTCCACCGTCAGCCAGCCCATTGTCGACTGCCTGTTGTCGTCGGTCACTAACTTGTCGTAATATTTTACCTTGCCGCTGCCGTTGTTGACCGAATCGGTCAGCTGGATGTAGCCGTCTTCCAGCGCTACCATGTAAGTCATCAGTTTGAAGGTCGAACCCGGTTCTACGGCTTCGCCCAGCGCATAGTTGTAGCGTTCGGAATAAGAGCCGTTCTCATTTTTGCCCAGATTGACAATCGCTTTTACTTCTCCGGTAGCCACTTCCATCACCACCACCGATCCGTGATGCGCATTGTGGTGGATCAGGCGTTTGTGCAGGCTTGTTTCGGCAACGTCCTGTATGTTCACGTCGATGGTGGACACCACGTCGCCGCCGTCTTTGGGTTCCACCGAGTCAGCGCCTTTTACGGGCATCAGCGTGCCGCCCGACAGTTTTTGCTTCATGCCTACCCCGCGTTCTCCCCGCAGATAAACATCGTAGGCGCCTTCCAACCCTGGGAAATTTCCGTTGGGTTCTTTGGTGAGATAGCCAATGGTGCGCCTCGCAAGTCCTTCGTGGGGCAGTTTGCGATCGTTTTCCGAAACGGTAATCAGTCCTCCCGTGTGTTGTCCCAGCCGGAAAATAGGAAATTTCTTGATGAGCTTCAGGTCATTATAGTTCACTTTGCTTGCCAGCAGAAGATAGCGGTCGCCGGCATTGCCGCGTTTCCGCGCGTTGGTGATTTCCCGTTTGTAAACGGACGCCGGCTTCTTGCCCGGCAATTTCGACAAACACAGCGACAGTGAATCGATGCCTGCGTTGAATATCGCGTCCGTCAACCCCGGTACCCGCGTATCCATACGGATTTCATACGACGGCACCGATGTGGCAAGTATCCGTCCGTCCGTAGCCAGAATGTCGCCGCGGGTAGGCTCTATAATAATGTCTTTCAGACTAATGGTTTCCATTAGCTTGGTCAGCTCCGCCCCTTCGAATATCTGCGTGTACGCCGCCTTGACAATGACGGCAATACCCAGCACCCCCATCAGGAAATACACCAGAGCAACGCGAAACAATATGTCTTTTTTGACCGACGACATCTTAAATTGTTAATTTTTGATTTTTATTTTTTGATTTTATAAGGAGGTTTCACCGATTCTTCCAGTTCCAACTGTTTGCTTTTCACCATTTCCACCACTTTGGACTGCCGGCTGATGTTCATCAGTCGTGCAGCGGTGGTGATGGATTCCGCTCTCAGGTCTTTCACCTCCTTTTGGAGTACATCCGTGCTGCGGGCTACCCGTTCCGCATGGTAACGGTTACCGATATAAACCACCCCCAGAAAGGTAAGCCACACTATCAGTCCGATATTTTTCAAAATGATGCCGCGCGTGAGCAGCGAACCATTTAATATATCCCTGACAGAAAGCGGATTTAATTCCTCGCTTTCTTTCCTCTCATCTACAAATTCAACTCTTTCCTCGCTCATGTTTCTTTATATTATTACTGTTCACTCTTTCCCCGATTCTCAGTTTTGCGCTTCTTGCCCTGCCGTTGGCTGTGATTTCCTCATCCGTCGGCACAATCACCTTCGGATTTACCTGACGGAAAGGCGCCTGCACATTCCCGTAAATATCTTTTGCCGCTTCGCCTTCAAACAGTCCGTTTTTCAGAAAATGCTTCACCAGACGGTCTTCCAGCGAATGATAGGTAATGACGACCAGCCGTCCGCCCTCCGCGAGCAAGGCTACACTCTGCAACAGCAACGATTTCAGGTTTTCCAGTTCATGGTTTACCTCTATCCGCAACGCCTGAAATACCTTTGCGAGGTACTTGTTTTCCATTCCCCTCGGTATGCACGGCTCGATGGCTTCCAGCAACCGTCCGCTGCGTTCGATGGGTTCATTCCGGCGAGCGTCCGCGATGTGCCGCGCCAGCCGTGACGCATTCGGCACTTCGCCGTACCGGCTGAAAATCGTTTGGAGGCGGTTTTCGGGGTACCCGTTGAGTATTTCTTTTGCCGTTGTGCGCGCGCCGGCATTCATCCGCATGTCGAGCGGAGCGTCCTGCCGGAAGGAAAACCCGCGTCCGGCAACGTCGAAGTGGTGCGACGAAACGCCCAGATCAGCCAAAATCCCGTCCACCGTCCGGTAACCGTGGTGTGCAAGATAATGGCGCAAGAAGCGAAAGTTGCCTTGTTCCATGATCAACCGTTTGTCATCCGGACGGTTCGCCAGCGCATCGGCGTCCTGATCCAATGCAATCAGGCGTCCGGAGGAGAGTTTTTCCAGTATTGCCCGCGCGTGTCCTCCACCGCCGAAAGTGACGTCGACATATACCCCGCCGGGACGGATATTCAGCCCGGCAATGCTCTCTTTCAGTAAGGCAGGAACGTGATAGCTCATAGGTCGTCGAGATTATAGGTTACGTTGCCCAGTATTCGTTTGAACCTGTCGCTCTTCGCCTCCACGTCCTTGTGCATATTGAGGTAAAGTTCCGGTGACCATATTTCTATTTTGCCGATATTGCCCAGCAGCACGGTATCTTTGTCAATAGCGGCTACTTTGAGCAAACGCGCGGGAATGAGTATTCTGCCGGTATTGTCGCCGTCCAGTTCCGTTGCGCCTGTCCTGAACTCGCGGAGCAATTGCCGGTGTTCGGGATCGTAGGGATTGGTATTTTTCAGGATGAATTTGGTTTGGCGCTCCCACTCATCCATCGTGAAAAGCTCCAAACATGACTCATACGGGTCTTTTTTGATGACAAAGCGGTATAATTCGCCCTCCCCCATTTGTTTACGAAATGCGGTCGGCAGCATAATACGCCCTTTGGCGTCCACCTTGCAATCATATTCACCTGTAAATATAACCATTGCGAACAAAATATAATTCGGCGTAAAGATAGATACTTTTCGTCAAACTCCTACCACTTTTTACCACTTTTTACCACTTTTGTTGATAACTTTTTTCGGAGAGGTGATTTTTGAGGTGGCTCACAATTTATATATGTATAGATTTACAGTATATATTAAAAACAAAAATATATAATAATTAAATATATTTATGATTATGTACTTTATTACATGAAAATAATTTATTATTAAAAAATTATGGAAAGGAGCGATTTTTCTTTCCCAACCACCTTCGTATTGAGGAAAATATCAAAATTATTTTTCGAGGTCAGATACGACCATTATTTGTGATATACTGCATTCGGTTGAGTTTTGAGTTTTCGTCCCCCGCACTGCGCTTCGCTTGTACGGGGTTATCCAAAGGCAACCCCTGTCGGGGTTGCGCACAGCCCTGCACAGACGTAAAACGCCGCAGGCGTTACCCTTTGATAACCCCGTATGAAATGCGGGGTACGACAGGCTAAAAAACACAAGACTATAACCGAGTGCAGTATACAATCATAGAGGAAGCGTCTATGTCAAAGATAAATGATCCATTTATTGATCGACAATTCCTAAGTAAAAGGCAAAGCACAGTGCGGGGTAACGGCGATGGGATTTTTGCAGTACACCCGTAAAGTCCCGCACGGGACGACACTTTATTAACCGTATGCTTTAGCTTACGGACAGACGGCATCCATACTCTTTTTTGTACGACGAAAAAAACTCCTGCAAATCCGGTTCACGTTTCTGCACGACGCAAAAAGCCCAACCAAATCCGGTTCACGTTTCTGCATGACGCAAAAAAACCAACCAAATTCAATTCACGTTTCTGCATGACGCAAAAACCTCAATCAAATTCGGTTCACGTTTCTGCACGACGCAAAAAGCCTAACCAAATCCGGTTCACGTTTCTGCACGACGCAAAAAGCCCAACCAAATTTAATTCACGTTTCTGCATGACGCAAAAACCTAACCCAAATTTAATTCACGTTTCTGCATGACGCAAAAAGCCCAACCAAATTCAATTCACGTTTCTGCATGATGCAAAAAACCCAACCCAAATTTAATTCACGTTTCTGCTCGACGCAAAAAGCCCAACCAAATTCAATTCACGTTTCTGCACGACGCAAAAACCTCTTCCATTATTTGATTTTATAACAGGGACTCGCAAGGAGGTGGTGGAAATTTCATAAAAAATGTTGCAGTCCCATGCCGATCGCCACACAATCAAGGTATTCCTTCAAATGAGTTTTCAATTTGGACAGGGCGCTTTTAATATGGTACTTTACCGTATTTACCGATATGTTGCGCATACCGGCTATTTCTTCGTAGGATTTGTTGTCGAAACGGCTCAACCGGAACACCTCCCTGCTTTCTTCGGGCAGCAGACGGATCGCCTCGTTGATTTTGCCTTCCAGTTCTTTTTCGAGCAAAATGCCCAACGGGTACTCGTCCGAACCGATCGACCATATTTCCTCGCGCAGTCCGCCTGGCGCGTTTGCCGGCGCCAACTGCGAAAAACTGATTTCGGTTTTGACCGATTTTCGTTTAAGCCGGTTCATGCAGCTAAACCTGACCGCAGCAATCAAATAGGCGCGGAGAGACGATTTTATTTCAATGCTTTGCCTGTTTTCCCAAAAATATACGATGACGTCGTTTACCGTGCTTTCAGCCATATATTGGTCGCGCAGAAATTCAAACGCCACTTTGCATAAAGTAGTATAGTGCTGGTCGAACAATTGCCGGTATGCCCATTCGTCGCCGTTTTTAAGATGGTATATCCACTTTGCTTCTCCGTTTTCCATAAGCGCCTCTATTTTTTCATTCTGCAAAAATAAGTTAATTTTTCTGATTTTTTGGGCAAAAATATCTAAAAAGTCTGTACTTTTGGAACCGGTTTATTGGACGAACAAAAGTGGATGATACCCATTATTACGAAAGGTCCCGCATGTTCCACGGTTCCCGTACGGGTTTGATGGGAACGGGTTTGGATGTGTTGATGATTGGAGAGGAGGCGTCGCTGTTGCGGACGGCATGGGAGCGGATTGTAGCGGAAACCGGGCGCCTGCACGGGATGTTCAACCGTTTCGATCCGTCAAGCGAATTATCCCTCATCAACCGCCGGGCGGCGACTTCCCCGGTGAGCCTGTCTGCCGAATGGTGGGATGTTCTCCGGGACGTCGGGCAATACCACCGGCGTACACTGGGCTATTTCGACGTTACCCTGCGGGATTACCGGAAAGTGCGTCTTGACGGGAAGCACCGTACCGTCTTTTTCACGGATGCTTCCGTTTCGCTTGATTTTGGCGGATATGCCAAAGGATACGCACTGGAAAAGATGCGGAAAATATTAACGGCGTCCGGTATCCGGCAGGCGCTGGTGAATTTCGGGAACAGTTCCGTTTGGGCAATGGGGGCGCATCCCCACGGAAAAACATGGAACATAGGGGTAGTTCATCCCTTTGAAGAAGGAAAGTCATTAAAAACATATACGTTGTTCAATCACTCGCTTTCCACCTCCGGCAACACCGCAACACATACCCGGCACATCATTGATCCGCATCAGGGGACATATTCCTGCGGGCGGAAAGTGGTTGCGGCAGTGTGCGGCAACTGCGTGGACGCCGAAGTGCTGACCACCGCGCTTATGGCAGCCGGTGATGCGTCAGCCGGAAAAATCACGGCGGCGTTTCGGGACGTGTCGGCAAGCGATATATTTAATTTGCAGTCAAATTTAGAAATTTAAAATAAAGTCAAAAATCAAATGGAACGCAGGAGTTTTATAAAGGAAATAGGTATGATGGGCGGAAGCGGTCTTTTGGTCGGCGCTTTTCCGTGGTTATATTCCTGTACCCCGGAGGCGCAAAAGGAAATCAGGGGAGAAAAAGCCCGGTTGGGCATTATCGGGACAGGTTCGCGGGGAATGTATCATCTCCATCATTTGTTGACGTTGCCGAATGTTGAAATCGTTGCCCTGTGCGATGATTATGAGCCGCATTTACGGGAGGCCGCAACTCTTTGTCCCAAAGCCGGGACATTTCCCGACTACACCGGTTTGCTGTCCATGCCCGAAGTCGATGGAGTGCTGATAGCTACTCCTCTTTCCGAACATGCACGCATCACCGTTGACGCCCTGAAAGCCGGCAAACACACATTTTGCGAAAAGTCGATGGCTGCCACCCTCGACGATTGTCTGGAGATGTACCGTATTTATAAGGAAACGGGGAAAGTGCTGTATATAGGACAGCAACGGCTGTACGATCCGAAATACCTGAAAGCCATAGATATGATACATGCCGGAATGATAGGCGACATTACCGGAATACGCTGTTACTGGTACCGCAACAACGACTGGCGGCGTCCGCTGGATCATCCTTCCCTCGAACGGAAGATCAACTGGCGGTTGTACAAGGAATTTTCAGGCGGTTTGATGACGGAATTGGCTACGCACCAGTTGCAGGTGGGCAATTGGGCGCTCAAAATGATACCGGATACGGTAACGGGCTTCGGCGACATCGTTTTCTGGAAGGACGGACGCGAAGTATATGACAGCGTAAGTCTTGTTTACCGTTATCCCAATGGAATAAACATGACCTACGAATCACTCATATCCAACAAATTCAACGGACTGGAAGAACAGATACTGGGGCATAAAGGTTCCATAGAACCGGAAAAAGGGAAATACTATTTTGAAGAAGTAAAGCCTGCTCCGGGTATTTTGCAGTTGATTAACCAGATAGAACACGGTATATTCGATCATGTTTCTTTTGCGGGTCCGACCTGGGTTCCCGAAACCGCTTCGAAAAATCAGGGAAAGAACATCATGGAAAACATTTCGCAGACCGACGGCGCATCTTCCGTCGGCGCGGCGGGCGACGGTTCGCTGGAATTAGTGGACGCTTTTTGTCATGCCGTGATCACAGGTCGTCCTGCCGACCGGCTGGTGGAAGAAGCATACTACTCGTCGGTACTGGCTTTGCTGGGCGTGCAGGCGATGGAAGAACAGCGGATCGTCAAATTTCCGGAACAGTATAAAATACCATATTAAAAATGATGATCAAACGTTCAAAAATCATGTTTTCCCGTCTGATTCCGGCGGTTTTACTTGCGGTACTGCATTTGTCTTCGGCGCCGCGTTCCGTCAAATGGGTGGCTATCGGCGATTCCATCACTTACCTGAACGACCATCTTGACGAAACGGGCAACAGAGTGAGCAAAGGCTACATGACGCGGGTAGTCGAACAGCTGCCGGGCATCACTTGCGTAAACAAGGGATACAACGGATGGACTTCGGTGGATATTGCCGGTAAAATTGATGAATTGGGATTGGAGAAGGCTGACGTATATACGGTGCTGCTGGGGACAAACGACTGGTGGAGAGGCTTACCGCCCGGCGCCATGACGGATTACGCGGGTAACACGGGCAATAAAACCATATACGGCGCCTTCCGCATCATCATCAACAAATTGAAGGAATTGAATCCGCACGCACGGATCATCTTGATGACGCCTTTGCAACGCGGTGATTTTGTGTATATCGACAATTATGAAAATAACGCTTACGGGTCGTACCGTGAAAAAAACGGACTCTATCTTGCCGATATTGCCGAAATCATTCAAACCATTGCCCGTCATGAAAAACTGACCGTGATAGACTTGTACCGCAAAAGCGGTATCACGCCGGAAAACACGGTAAAATTCAAACGGCTGAAAGATGCCGCTACGGGAAGTTACCGGAATTTTCCCTATCCGCAGTATGTGGATAGGGCTTTTGATCCCAAACATGACGAATACCCCTATCCGGCGGAAGCCATCAACATGACCTACGACGGCTTGCATCCTTCCGACAGGGGAAATGCCGTCATTGCAAAAATGCTGGTAAAAGAACTGAAAAAGATAAAATAACAGAACGCATGTCCCGCCGGTTGCCGGTTGCATCCCGTCCGGATGAAAAAATCCGTGAATTTTTCAACTTCCGCCCAGCTATCCGCACTTGGAATACCCGCAATTTTGACAGGTGAGGCAACCTTGCTTGTAAACAAGAGCGCCTTCTGGCTCACCAGTAAAACCCTGTGTTTAGGCATAAATATCAGCAAGTCTGAGGTAATGGACAAAAAATATGATAGAAACGATATAATAGTTTGAATTTCATAACTTTGCGAAAAACCTCTAAAATGATAAAAAAATGGTTTTTCTGCGGGTCAAAAATTACCCGAAAAAATGGACACCAAAATGGAGTTCAACGTTATCAATGTTATGTTTGCGGCATTGGGTTTTTTAAGGCATAGCCTTACCGGCATATATGCAAAAAGAGTTGTCTGATGAGACAACTCCCTGCATAAATGCTGTATAAGGTCAAATTTATCCCTGACAGGTTGCTCCCCGGCAGAGCCTGTTTCCGTTTTGATTTGACGATACAAAATTAGTCAATGATTTATTTGCTTATTCTGTCAGGTAAAAATATAAATCATATTTTTTGTCCACTTGAACAAAACGTCTGAAAAAAAATCATATTTTTTGTCCATTACGCCAAAAAATCATGTAATTTTGTATCGTCAAAAACAAGCGTTAATAACCGTATAACAAATTTGATACACCATGTCCATACAAATAGAACATACAGATTTGAGCAAATTCATTATGGTCGGCGACCGCGTGTTGATCAAACCCAAATCGTCTGTGGAGAAAACCAAGGGAGGTTTGCTGTTGCCGCCGGGTGTGCAGGAAAACGAACATATCCAGAGCGGTTATGTGTTGAAGGTGGGTCCCGGATACCCTGTTCCTGCCATTGCGGAAATTGACGAACCATGGAAAAACAAGACCGATGAGGTAAAATATGTCCCGCTGCAACCCCGTGAAGGCGACCTTGCCGTGTATCTGCAAAACAGCGCGTATGAGATCAGGTTCAACGGCGAAAAGTACATTATTGTGTCCCAATCGGGTATTCTGTTGTTGATCAGGGATGAAGACCTGTTCAAGTAACGGACAGCATGGAGACGCTCTGTGACGAATTGCCGGAGGAAAGCGTCAGGAAATAAACGGACTATCCACCTCCGGTTCCGCACTGTATCTC
Organism: Bacteroidales bacterium; assembly: GCA_031273395.1. Lineage (GTDB taxonomy): Bacteria > Bacteroidota > Bacteroidia > Bacteroidales > UBA4181 > JAIRLS01. The sequence continues at coordinate 15,400 of JAISRX010000269.1, forward strand.
CGTCTTCCCCCCTGTTTTTTACCGGATGACGAACTGCCAAAAAATGATAATAACGTGTCGGTGATTTGAAAATTGGAGCCTTTATTTCCCCGACAATTCCTGAGGGTACCTTTGCAGGGATATGCCCCGGCTGCCGGGCTTGTCTTAAACCATCGACCATCCCCGATTCCTAATTCCCGCTTCTTTAAAGAAGTTCCTGAATCTGTTCCATTTTCATGGCTCTGGAGGCTTTGATCAGTATGGTTTTTCCGCATGGCGGCTTGCGGCTCAGCCATTCTTTAAGCGCGCCGGTTTCTTCAAATGCCAACACGGTGGGGTGGTTTTTTGCAGCAAGGGAGAAATATTTTCCGGTAACAATGCCGACAACCTCCCGGCGAGCCGCAAGCAGATCAACAATAGCCTGATGTTCGGCTAAAGCCGCCTCACCCAGTTCGAACATATCGCCCAGAATGACCATTTTATCGCCCGTCATCCGGTCGAAAAAATCGGTAAGCGAGGCGCTCATGCTGGTGGGATTGGCGTTATAATAGTCGACCAACAGCCGGTTGCGGGCTGTCTGTACTATTTGCGAACGGTTATTTTGTGGCAGGTATCCGGAAAGCGCCGTAACGATTTGTTTCGGAGATATTCCAAAAAAACTGCCCGTACAGGTTGCCGCCAGCACATTTTCCAGATTGTAAGCGCCTGCCATTTGTGTCTGCACGGTGTAATCGACGCCGGCGATGTTCAGGTTCATTTGCAGGAAAGGCGCGGCGGCGAGCGCCGTTCCGCTACAAACGCTCCCGTAGGCGATCCGTATCGCCGGCGAATCTGCCAGCAAGGTTGCCAGTACGGGGTTCGTTTCACGGTAAAAGATGGTGCCGTTGTGTGTGCTCAGATAATCATACAGTTCCTTTTTTGTCTGTTTTATGCCCTCTTCGCTTCCAAAGCCCTCCAGATGCCCTTTCCCTATGTTTGTAATCAGTCCGTGTGTGGGCAAGGCAATGTCGCACAGGGTTTTTATCTCACCCTGATGATTGGCGCCCATCTCAATCACGGCTATTTGTGTATGCCGGTTAATGCGCAACAGGGTAAGCGGCACTCCGATATGATTGTTCAGGTTACCCTCCGTGGCAAGCGTATCGTATTTTGTTGATAAAATACTTTTTATCAGTTCTTTGGTGGTTGTTTTCCCATTGGTTCCGGTGAGCGCAATGACGGGAATATCCGATTTCCGGCGATGCATCCGCGCAAGATCCTGCAATGCGGTCAAAACGTTTGTTACCAAGATATACCGGTTATCCTTCACCGTTTCGGCGTCATCCACTACGGCACAAGCGGCGCCGTTTTCCAGCGCCTGCGCCGCAAACCGGTTTCCGTCAAAACTGTTGCCCTTCAATGCAAAGAAAATGCCGTTTTCCGCTACCGTTCTGGAGTCGGTGATGATGTTCGGATGCCGGATAAACAGGCGGTATAGTTTGTCAATACACATGTCCATGATCAAAAAACAAAAGGAGCAAACCTGCCCCTTTTGCTAAAAAATCTCATTACTGCCCTCATTTTGTGGTAAAATGACGGGATGACTGCGCGCCTACTCTGGTCATGGCGCAACGGAATCCTATATCGCTTCTTGACTGGTCTTCGGCGAGGAACCGTCTTGTGCCGGGGCTTAACCAATAGGGAAGGTCGTTCCATGAACCGCCCTTGTACACCCGAACATGGTCATTGATCAGTGTTTGCTTGGGGTCATACATCTTTTCCGAACCGACGTCCTTAGCGGCATCGTCGAGAAAGTCTATGGTAGAGGCGGGATCGCCGTCTTCATAGTTGACGTAATTCGCTTTAGTGAACTGACGGCGTTGGCTCGTCGCTGCTTCCGCCGAAATAGGCACATACTGCATTCTTCCCAAACTGTCTTTTTGGGCAATACCGCCGTCTTCCATCTTCAACACCTTGAAATCGTTACCGCGGAAGGGATTAAAATCTTCCACATCTTCAAAGGACATGGGACGGTAAATATCCAATACCCATTCATTGACGTTTCCCGCCATGCAATACAATCCGTAATCGTTTGGCCAGAAAGAAGTTACCGGAAGAGTGGTGCTTCCCGCATCGTTCAATGCGCCGGCTACCCCCATCATGTCTCCGCGTCCGCGTTTGTAGTTTGCCAGCATTTTCCCGCGCATTTTTTTATCGTGGTTACGCAAGACATCTCCGTTCCACGGGTAAATTCTCCGTTCGTAAATTCTTTCGTCAAATGAATTTCCGACCAGACCAAGCGCGGCATACTCCCATTCGGCTTCGGTTGCCAAACGATATTTGGGCAACATAATACCGTCTTCCAACTGTACTGTCCGTTCTTCCACGTTGGGGTCCATGCTGGGCAGGTTCTGTCCCACTTCGCCTATATACTGACCGGCAAGGTAAGCATCGGTATTGAAGTTGTCCTCATCCCGCTGATTGGGATTATCCTTCAAAATACCTTCGCGTATCAATATCCGTTCATTCACGCGGTCGGTACGCCACAGGCAATAGTCATTGGCTTGCAGCCAGTTGACGCCTACTACCGGATAATGATTGTAGGAAGGATGGCGCAGATACATTTCCACCAAAGGCTCGTTATAGGCGAGTTTGCTGCGCCACACCAACGAATCGGGCAAAGCCTTGCGATACACCTCCGGATAGGAAACGTACACACGCCTCAGCCAATACAGATACTCTTTATAGTCCACATTGGCAACTTCGGTTTCGTCCATATAAAATGACTCAACCGTAACACGTCGCGGAACATTATTCCAGTCAAACATGACGTCCTGGGCAATACGCCCCATGGTGAACGATCCGCCCTCGATGAACACTAAACCGGGACCGGTTTCCTGTTCAGGCACACTTTTTACTTCATAGCCGCCCTGATCGGGATCATTATAGTTCCATCCCGTTGTGGGCGACTGGGTTTTGCTCTTAAACAACCCACAAGAAGAAACACAAAATACTGTTAATAAAGACAGTACAAAAATAGAAAAACGATTAACCATTGTTAACAAATTTATTTTGGGTTCAAAAATATATATTATTCATTAAAAAAAAAAATAATTCGTCAAATTTTAAAACTGTATTTCGAACATTTTATTGTTTGCATTCTTTTCTTCGGATGAATTTTCCATACCAAAGTAAGTTCATGCGCACCGGTTCCGGAAAAATTTCCGTTCCCGTACAACAATTTGCTGTCATAACTATATACGAGCCTGAAAAAATTTTGTTCCATTCCAAGTAAAAAAATAATGCTTTCCGGAATAATTTTTGAAGCCGACCTCGACCAAACTCCCACGAATACAGGATCGTATGCTATATTTGAGCCTAAAGAAAAAATATTTTGATATTGTTGCCGGCGAAAATAAAATCCGGGAGAGACCACCCATTTGTTTTGATCGAATTTTCCGTACCGTATCGGAAAATAGGAGATGAAATGTACGCTCAGGCTGATGGGCGTGCGCTTTCCGTTGATTTCCGAGATGGTTTCCACAGGTCTGTTCAAATGATGAACGGCTACTCCGGCGCTGTAACGGTCGGTCACATTTGCCGCAATGCCGCATCCGAAATCGGGGAAAAGGGAAGAACGGTCGTACAACAGTTCGGAAGCGCCACCGCCCGAAAAAGGATGATCATCCGGAAGCGTAAGACCGGATGTGCGAATAGCGCGTTGTGCAACAGACAATTGCACCCCCGGAGACAAAACAACGCGCTTCGACAGATTGAACCGGTAACTGTAAAATAATCCGGCGGAGGTGCGTGAATACCTTCCCCCGTCAACTTCTCCGAATACCTGCAACCCGACGCCGCTGTGAAGATCGGGTATCTGTTGGTCGTAGGATGCGCAAAAGGAAACGAAGGCATGATCCAGCTCGGGCCACTGGTCGCGGACGCCTGCGGAAAATTTATGATAATCGTTGATGCCCGTCAGCCCGGGATTAACGTACAGATCGTCGAACATAAACTGGGCATGAATGGCGTCCTGCCCGTATGCGGGCGGCGACAGGCACAGCCTCGCCCATGCCATAATACATATAATATATATGGTATGCGGAGGAGGCACGACCGTACAAGCCGTCTGTTTCATGGTTTATTGAAAAATATTTTCCGCAAAGATACACTTTTTTTGGCTGGGGCGGTCGTAAAAAAATGTTTCTTTGCGAGCTATCCCCACAATACGGCAATATTGCCGGCAATGGCGGGTACGGAACGCACGCTCGGACACGTCCCTGCCAATGATGATCCGCTTTGTACCGGCTGCGTAAAGTGCGACCTCTGCTCCAAAGTCCATCACGGCAGCGACCGCCTGTCAAAAAAAATTGAGTTGATTTTTTTACTTTTTTTCATGTTTGTCATTTTATATCTTCTTTAATATCAAATTAATACATGATTTACGGGAAAATGGTAACAAATTTTACTCTTGAAGTATAGTATTTCATGTTGTTTTTTTGTCTAATTTTATCCTTCAATATTTAGGGCAATAAGATCAGTAAAAACGTGGAAATCAGCCAATGCAAAATCGTATCAAACAATTGGAAGAAGAAAATGAGGCGCTGAAAGAACAGTTGGCGCGCCTCACGGGTAATGTTCGGAACAATTCCGACATTTCCGAAAAGGTTACGGAATATGCAAACATTTTTTCCGGTAACGTAATTGACAACATCCAACTGACGGATATTATACCGGTAGAGGAACTGCAGGCGTTGCAGGACAAGTTTGCCATCGCTAACGGAGTGACTTCTATTATTGTGGACATTCACGGACATGCCGTCACGCGGTTGAGCAATTACAGCGACGTGTGCAAGTCCATGCTCTCCGCCGGCAAGGAGTGTTATGTGGAGAAAAAGATGCTTCACGGGGAAAATCCGGAGAAACATCACTGCAGTTTGATCGAAGCCAAAGCGCCCATTTATATTAAAGGCGCTCATATTGCCGACTGGAAAATAGGCATGTGCGGTTTCGGCGGAACCATAGCTCCTTTTGTGAAAGCGGCATGCAACAGCGACGAGCAGTTTGCCGGACTTTTTCCGAAACTCTGCGACCGGATACGGGAACACTTCGAGAACATACGCACCATGCTGGAGGCGATGGCGAACGAAATCTCCAACATCGGCTACAACAACATGAAATTTGCCTATGAAGAAAAAAAGATCAACGAGTTGATCAGCGATAATGAGTGGAAACTGAAGGAAAGCAATGCGGTACTGGAAGGCATCATGTCCACCATACCGGCGCCGCTGTACGTAACCGACAAAGAGGGGTACTGCGTCAAGTGCAATCAGGCGCTGCTGGACGTCTTCGGTATTTCCTCCGAACAGATCATCGGGCAGAAAGCGGAAGACGTTTTTCCCGAACAAATTGCAAGCACCGTTGACGACGACAACCGGCTGCAAAGCAATGCCGATCATGTTCAAAAAGAAACCCGCCTGACTACCGTCAACGGAGTGCGCGATATCCTTGCCCTGCGGGGCGCCCTTCACAATAAGGAAGGGGTGGTAGGCATCATGCTGGACATTACCGATACGAAAGAGGCGGAAAAGAAACTGATCGCGGAAAAAGAACGCCTTCAGGCTCTTGGCGACAATATCCCCGACGGTTGCCTGTACCGTTTTGTGCTGGAGACCGCCACCGGAAACATGAGGCTGGAATATCTCAGCGCGGCATGGGAACGGCTGTCCGGTATTCCGGCTGCCGATGCAATGGCAGACATGAATATTGCTTTCAGCGTCGTACATCCCGACGATATAGGCTTCCTTTCGGAAAAGATACGGGAGTGTACCACCACCATGAGCAATTTCAACATCGAGATGCGTCTCAAGGGACATCCCGTCCGCTGGGTACAGATGATATCGCATCCGCATGTGGAAGGCGCTAACATAGTGTGGGACGGGATCATCATGGAAATAACCCGCCGCAAGGAAACCGAACGGCAACTCACGCTCGAAAAGGAACGCATGCAGGCGCTCGGCGATAACTTCCCCAACGGATGCCTGTTCCGTTTCCGGATACTTGCCGAATCTTTGCGGCAGCCCGATGCGCAACTTACCTGGATGAACCGGCTGGAACTGTCGTATGCCAGCGCAGCATGGGAAAAAATATGCAATGTCCCACTGGAGGAGGCAATGCAAAATGCGGTGCTGCCCTTTGCAAAAATCCATCCGGACGATTTAAGGGACAGCGCTCCGAAAATGTTCGACTGCCTTGCCAATGCAAAGGATTTCTCCGTTGAAATACGCTATGCCTACACGGAAACGGAGATGAGGTGGTTCCAGTTGTCGGCAAGCCAGCAAAGCGTCGACGAATGGATTGTTATCGACGGGTTTATCCTCGACATCACCGACCGGAAAACCGACGAGTTGGAACTGGACAAATACCGCGAAGAACTGGAACGGTTAGTGAAGGAACGCACGGAAGAACTGGAGGCTTCCACCGAAGAACTGTACGCTATTAACGAAGAGTTGTCGGCTACCAATGAAGAATTTTCGGTGACCAACGAAGAACTTCACCTCAAAAACGACCAGTTGCAACAGGAAGTAGCCTTGCGCAAACTTGCCATGCTCCGGGTTGAAGCGCGGGAGGAAGACCTTCGCAAACTGGTTGCCCGATTCGAGTCGGTGGTCAATAATTATCCGGGACTGATCTGGAGTATCAACAAAGACAGGATCATCGAATCGTTCAACGGTCTTTATCTTAAAACAATGGGACTTGAGCCAAATTTCCTGGAAGGCAAGCCGCTTGAGGAAGCCCGCATCGGAAACAGTCATTTGGACATTATCGAATACGTGGAACGTACCTTCCGGGAAGGAGCGCAGGCGTGGGATTCCGATATCGACGGGAACATATTCAGCATCCACACCGCTCCCATCATCGACGAAAACGGTGAAACCATCGGGGTGGTGGGCAACTGTACCGACATAACGCCGACCATCATCCTGCAAAAGAATCTGAAGGACAGCGAAAACAAGATGCGTAACTTCATCAGCCAGTCCTTTGAAGGTATTTCGATTTTCGACCATGAAGGACGGATCGTAGAATGGAACAAGGCGCAGGAAATCATTACGGGCATTACCCGCGAGGAAGCCATAGGGGAGTACGAATGGAACGTGATGTTCCGTTTGCGTCCGGAGGAAGAACGCACGGATGAGGTAAGCGCAAGCCTGCAACAGCAATGTCTCGACTACATCAGGGGCGTGAAGGACACCTACCCTATCGTGGAAGACCTTGTCTATACGCCCGAAGGAGAATCGCACTACATTCAGATTTCGGTATTTCCCATTGATCTGGCGGAAAACAAAATCTTCGGGAAAATTTCTCACGACATTACCGAGAAGAAGCTGAACGACGACGAACTGGAACAATACCGTTCGCAGCTCGAAGAAATGGTGGAATACAAAACGCAGGAGTTGGTAGCCACACAGGAACGGCTGGTTTCCCTGAGCGACAACCTTTCCGGCGGGGTCATTTTCCAGATGCTGAACAACCGGTTCACCTACATCAGCGCAAACTTCGTCAACATGTTTCATCTCGACATCGAATCCATCAAGGAAAACCAGACATTGTTCTATGAACTGATTTGTGCGGATGACCGTGAAAAAATCAACATGCTGCTTGATCCGGAGGATAGCACGATGATGTGCGACGCCGAGTGCCGGCTGAATAACGACGCCAATGACAAGTGGATACATGTGCGGGCGGGTTGCCGCATGCAAAACAATGGCGACCGCGTGTGGGACGGGTTCATGATTGACATTACCGACCGGAAATTTGCCGAACAGGAACGGGACGACATCAGAAAGCGGCAGGGTATCCTGATCAAGGTACTGCAAATCGTACAGTCGGCGGAAGACGCCGTCGACGCGCTCAATCGCGCATTATCCGAAATAGGCAGGTACGCCGGCGTGAGCAGAACATACATCTGCGAAAAAAACGGCGAAGACCGTATCAGCAATATCTACGAATGGTGCAACGACGGTATCGCACCGAAAACAGACCGGTTCCGCAATCTTCCGGTATCCCCCTTCCGCAGCTGGTTCGAAGCATTTGAAGCGGGACAATATATCTGCACCTCCGATATTCGCACCTTAGCCGCCGAAGTATATGAGGTGCTGGAACCTCACGGCATCAAATCCGTTCTTGTGCTGCCGCTGGCAATTAACGGCGCGGTGTACGGATTTGTCGCCTTCGACGACTGCGTTTCCCACAGAAGCTGGATCAACAGCGAAACGGAACTGCTGATCAGCCTCTCGCAAATCATATCCAACACCACGCGCCGGTTCAAGGCGGAGGATTCCATTCTGCTCTCGCAACAAACCATGCGCACCGTATTGGATAACATTGACGCCCATATTTATGTATCCGATTTCGATTCGTCGAAAGTCCTGTTCGCCAACAAGAAAGTACAGTTGGAAACAGGCAACGATATCGAAGGAAAACACTGCTGGGAGGTATTGCAGAAAAGGCAGTCCGTATGCACATTCTGTCCCAATCCGCATCTGCTGGAGAAAGGATCGTCCGGCATGTATCACTGGGAACACTGGAACGAGAACAGCAAACGCTGGTTCGAATGTGCGGACTCTGCCATCGAATGGATCGACGGACGGCTCGTACACATGGAATATGCCACCGACATCACCAACCGGAAAATAGCCGAAGACGCCCTGCAAAAGTCCGAAGAACTGTACCGGCAGTTGACCGTCGCCTCGCCCGACGCCATTGTCGTATGCAAACCGAGGGGCGACGTGATATACCTCTCGCCCAAAGCGCGCGAAATGTTTCTCATCGACAGGGAAGCGGAAGCCTCTGCCCTGCGCCTGTATCATTATGTGCATCCGCATGACAGACGGCGTGCAACCGAAATTTTCCAACAATTCGTGAATGACAACGTCAGCTACCTCCCCCAATTATTATTGAGACGCAGCGACAAAACGGAATTTTTCGGCGAAATCACCTCCGCATCCGTCAAGGACGCCGGTACCACCACCTCCATCATCATGGTGATCCGCGACATTACCGAACGGAAACTGAGCGAAATGGAACTGATCCGCGCCAAGGAAAAAGCTGAAGAATCCGATAAACTCAAATCGGCGTTTCTGGCGAACATGTCGCACGAAATACGCACCCCTATCAACGGAATTATCGGATTCCTGAACTTCCTGAACGACGACAACCTTCCCTCGAAACGCCGTCAGGAATACATCACCATTGTCAACAACAGCAGCACGCAACTCGTGAAACTGATCGACGACATTATTGATGTGGCAAAAATAGAAGCCAAACAAATGAGCGTTCGTCCCACCCTGTTATCGGTCAATGAATTTATGACCGAATTGCAGATATTTTTTGAAACCTACCTTCAGGCAAACAACAAGGAAAAGATTGCACTGATCCTTGACGACAGCCAGTTCATTGACGGATGCGTCACATACGTAGATCCGACCCGCTTGCGGCAAGTGCTTTCCAACCTGATAGGCAATGCCGTCAAATTCACCGAAAAGGGGTTCATCCGTTTCGGTTACAGGCAATCGTCGCCCGCGATGCTCGAATTTGTTGTAGAGGACTCCGGTATCGGCTTGCCTCCCGATCAGTTGGAAGTCATTTTTGAACGTTTCAGGCAGGCGGAACTCACCAATAGCCGGAAATACGGCGGAACGGGACTTGGACTGACCATCTCGCGCAGTCTGGTGCAAATGATGGGAGGAGACATCACCGTGGAATCGGTGCAGGGAGAAGGCGCGTCGTTCTATTTCACCATATCGTACCTGCCCGTTGCTCCCGAAGACAGATACCTGTTTGAAGAGCCTCCCGCTAAGGAACTCGCCGCAAAAAAACGTCCGTTCAAAAATACCTCCATCCTGATTGTGGAACCGGGGGTGATGAGCCGCGGTTATTATGAAAAACTGCTGTCGCTCACAGGAGCGGATATACTGTTTGCACAGACGCTCAAGCAATGGACGGACGCCATCACGCAGCAAAAACATATTGACGTGGTGCTGGCAAACGCCGACGTGTTGAAAAACGAAGCCCCGGAAGAAATACAGCAACTGAAGTCGATACGCGCCGGTTTGCCTTTAGTGCTGACCATACCCGAACACAACGAGTATTACCGGCAACTGATGACGGAAACCCAATGCAACAAAGTGCTGGAGATGCCGACCAACTTCGAGAATTTGTATCAGACACTCAAAAAATATGCTTTAGCGCGATAGTTTTTTATTGGGAAATTGCCGGAAAATGACCGGTGCTACCACGGGTATGCCGGACGCCTTTTCATTATATTCAGCCGCGTCCTTGTGTTTTTGTGTGCTACCATCCGTATCCATCTTGCCGAAAACACTGAAGGCAAGGGATGACAGCCTCCTGCAACTTGCAGCGACAAAAACTGCTCAGCAGTTTACCCTGCCGCAGCGCTGCGGCAGCAAAAACTACCGGGGTGGAGACCTTCCCGCAGTCTTGCGACTGAAAAAATCGTCCGGTATCGCCCTTGCCGACGGATAAATTGACGGTTG
>JAISRX010000035.1 GCA_031273395.1 Bacteroidales bacterium
TGTTTCCATTCGACCCCGACGGGGTCGCACAACAAAGGGTACATTGCTTCTATAAACATGTGACCTCTTCGAGGTCGAATTTCATATCCGTTATAAGTTTTTTATTCGCCATTCCTAAACCTCATATTTTCAGGAAATTTTCGATTATCTTTTCGCCGTGCGGCGTCAATACCGATTCGGGATGAAACTGTACGCCGCGCACGTCATACTGTTTGTGCGCCAGCGCCATGATGTTTCCAGCGGCGTCCACGGCAGTGATGTTCAGGGAATCGGGGAAACCGTCGCAGCCGACAATCCACGAATGGTAGCGCCCTGCCTCCAGTTCGGCGGGCAATCCGGCAAACAGCGGGTCGGGCGCAATGATCCTGACGGGAGTGGCAACTCCGTGATATACTTCGCCGAGGTTATGCAGCGTTGCGCCGAAAACCTCGCCGATAGCCTGTTGTCCGAGACATACGCCGAAGATGCTTTTCGTGGGGGCATAACGACGGATCAGCGGCAGCAATATTCCTGCCTCTGAGGGAATACCGGGACCGGGCGAAAGAATGATTTTGTCGAACTCGTCCACCTCCTCCAGTGCGATTTTGTCGTTGCGGGCTACCGTTATACCGGAATAACCGAGTTTGCGCACGGCATGAACAAGGTTATAAGTAAACGAATCATAATTATCGAAAACAAGAATTTTCATTTTTTATTTTTAATTGTCGTTATCCGTGATCCATCCCGTTTACTGCCAATTTTTCACGGCAAGCGCTATCGCTTTCTGGAGCGCTTCCAGTTTGTTGTTCACTTCCTTCAGTTCCTTTTCCGGATCGGACTTGGCTACAATCCCTGCTCCGGCTTGGAAATAGAGTTTGTTGTTGCGGCTGAGAAACGACCGGATGGTGATCGCCAGATTGATGTTCCCGTCGAAGCCGATATAGCCGATGCACCCGCCATAGATACCGCGCGGGCGCTGTTCTATTTCGTCGATCAGCTGCATTGCCCGTACTTTCGGCGCTCCAGACAGTGTTCCCGCCGGAAAGGTGTCGGCAAACAGGCGGATGCGGTTCACATCGGGATGCACCGTTCCCGTCACGCGCGATACCAGATGGATGACGTGCGAATAGAACTGCACTTCCTTGTAGGAAGTCACCTGTACGTCCGTGGCATTGCGGCTCAGATCGTTGCGCGCCAGATCGACCAGCATCACATGTTCGGCGTTTTCTTTAGGGTCGCTCAGCAGCTGTTTGGCAAGCTCCTCGTCTTTTTCGTCGTCGCCCGTGCGTCGAAAAGTGCCGGCAATGGGGTCAATGGTAGCCTTGTCGCCTTCTACCTTGACATGCGTTTCGGGCGAAGAACCGAAGATACGGTACGAACCGAAATCAAAATAGAAAAGATACGGCGAAGGATTAATGGAACGCAACGCGCGGTAAACTTTGAAATCGTCGCCCTTAAATCCCTGTTCGAAGCGTCGCGAAAGAACGATTTGAAATACGTCGCCCCGCAGGCAGTGGTCTATGCCCCGCCGCACAAATTCCCTGTACTGTTCGTCGGTGACGGGCGAGGTAACTGCTCCCTGAGCGCTGAAATAGTACGACGGGAAATTGCGGCTTTCCAGTATCGACATCAACTCCTGCATCCCGCTTTGGCAGTTCTCGCAAAGGTTTTCGGTGACGGTCATTTCGTTGTGCAGGTGGTTGATGGCAATCACAAACCGGTAGAGCATGTAGGTCATTTCGGGCAAATTGCCAGCCTCATCATCATTTCCGGAAACGGGAATATCCTCAAAATAACGGATGGCGTCATAGGAGGTATAGCCGAAAAATCCGTTCAGCCGGCTTGCCTCGCCGCTCACCTCAAAACTGTGGACAAAGGCGTTCAGCGCCTCTTCCGGTCGCCGTTCGGCGTCAACGGAATAGCTCGAAATAGTCCCGTCGGGATATTGCTCGGTTATTTTGAACTGCTTCACGCTGAAACGCGCCAACGGTGCAATCCCGATGAATGAAAAACTGTTGTCCATCGAGTGGTAGTCGGAACTTTCCAGCAATGCCGATTCGGGATACATATCCCTTACTTTCAAATAAATGCTGACAGGCGTCTGCGTGTCTGTCAACTGGGTTGTGGTGATGGTGCGTATCTTGGTTTTCATGATTTAAATTGATTTATTTTATTCGACATGATACAAAAAACAAGGGCTATCGCGAGTTCGACAGCCCTTGTAATTTTAAGTGATCCCGTTTTCGGTTCAAGCAATGGCATGCCCCTCACAATGTGAAACTGCCGGTTGCCGCCACCAAAACCTCGCTACGGATATTTTTTGCATTGATGCTTGTGTTTAAATTTGCCGCAAAGATAAAAAGTTTTTTTTGAATACGAAAAAAATAATTGCAGGCAACATCTTTTTTTGAAACATTGCAGCAGGGTAATCGAACCGCCCTTGCGCCGGAGGAATTGCAGCCGTACAAGAGGCGTTATCGCTCTTAGCTTGGCTATGCCCTGTCAGGTGGGGTGAGCGGAGGCGCCTGTTTCCGCAATATGATCACCTTTATTGATTGACGACGCCCGACTTTTTCACACTTCTTCCTTTGAGCGGTCTAATATTTCGAGGCGTTTGACCGTCTCCATCCCTTTGAGATTTTTCAGCTGGCGGATGAGGTTTTCCAAATCTTTTGTATCGTGAACATATAATTCGATGGTTCCTTCAAAAATACCGTCGTGACTTGCCATGTTGAAAGTCCGTATGTTGACGTTCAGTTCTCCTGTGATTTTTGAAATAATGCGCAGATAAATGTCCGGACGGTCAATGCCCTGTACTTCTATTTTGGCGAGGAAGGAAAAAACCTTGTAGGTAGTCCATTTTACGGGGACAATGGCTTCTTCGTGATTGGCAATGAGTTTTACCGCGTTGGGACATCGCGACTTGTGTATCTGCACCATGCCGTCCTTTTTATTGAAGTACCCGATGACGTCGTCGCCGGGAATGGGATTACAGCACAGGGCAATGCGGTAGTCGAACTTCGCTTCGTCCTGCTCGCCGCCGTGATACTTTCCGGCGTTGGAATGTTCCGGTCTGCCCTTTACGCCGAACAGTTGCAGCTGCCAATAGCGTATCCACTTGTTTTTGCTGTTTTTTTTGAGGATTTTCGGCAAGTCGTCCAGCGTCACAAGCCCCATGCCTATTTTGCTGTACAGTTCTTCCTTGTTCAACGTTCCGTATGCTTCCAGTACCTTGCGCATCACGCGCGAATTGGGCGCAATATTGTTTTCTCTCAGCTTCCGCTCGAAGACATTCCTTCCCACGTCCACCCGGTTGCGGGTTTCGGCTTTAATATTGTTCTTGATGCTTGTTTTTGCCTTGGTGGTCACCACTTCATTCAACCATTCGCGCTGTGTCTGTTTTTTGTCGGAGGTGATGATTTCCACCTGATCGCCGCTGGAGAGGACATGGTTGAGCGGCACCAGCCTGTGGTTTACCTTTGCCGCTATTGCCGTGTTGCCTATTCCCGAATGTATTTCGTATGCAAAATCGAGCGCGATGGCTTTCTGCGGCAATGTTTTTATCTGTCCTTTCGGGGTGAAAATCTGTATTTCGCTTGCAAAAAGATTGAGTTTGAAATCTTCGATGAACTCAATGACGTCCGAATTGGGTTCTTTCAGCGATTCCTTGATTTTCCGCAGCCACTTGTCCAGTTCCGACTCGGAGGAATCCACTCCCTTGTATTTCCAGTGGGCGGCAAAACCTTTTTCGGCAATGTCGTCCATCCGTCGCGAACGGATCTGCACTTCCACCCATTTTCCGTCGCTGCCCATCACGGTAATGTGCAGCGCCTCGTAACCGTTTGTCTTGGGGATGCTCACCCAGTCGCGGATGCGGTCGTGTTTGGGGGTATAAATGTCGGTGATCAGCGAATAAATGTTCCAGCACTGCCGTTTTTCGGAAATATCGGCGTCCGCCTCAAAAACGATACGCACGGCGTTCAGGTCGTATATCTCCTCGAACGGCACGCCCTTGTGCTGCATCTTGTAATAAATGGAATAAATGGATTTCGACCGTCCGGTCATTTCGAAACGGTAATGGTTGGCGATGAGTTTTTCCCTGATGGGCGCCATAAATTCTTCAAGGGCTTCGTTTCGTTTCTCTTCGTTATCTTTCAGCAGGTTTACAATGTCCACATAAATTTTCGGGTGCCGGTATTTCAGGCTCAGGTCTTCCAGTTCCTGCTTGATGGTATAAAATCCCATCCGGTGAGCCAGCGGCGCGTAGAGGAAAATGGTTTCGCCGGCAATTTTGATTTGCTTTTCCGGTGAAAGCGCATCCAGCGTGCGCATGTTGTGCAGCCTGTCCGCCAGTTTGATGAGAATTACCCGCACGTCGTCGGAAAGCGTGAGCAGCATCTTCCGGAAATTGGTTGCCTGAAGGGATGAATTGCTGTCGAACACTTCCGATATTTTCGTCAAGCCGTCCACAATCATGGCGACCTTTCTGCCGAAATGTTCCTCGATGAACTCAAGGGTATAGTCGGTGTCCTCCACCACGTCGTGCAGCAGGGCGGAAACCACCGAGGTGGTGCCCAAACCGATTTCTTCCACCACAATACGCGCCACGCACAGGGGATGAATAATGTAAGGCTCTCCCGATTTGCGGCGCATGTTGCTGTGCGCCTCGTGAGCCAGATCAAAGGCTTTGCGAATGGTTTCCCGGTCTTTCTCCGAACGGATAAAGGTGGAAATATGCAGCAACTCCTGAAACTGGTTCTGAATGGCCATCTCTTCCGCTGCCGTCAAAACAGACATACTCTTTGGTCGATTAATTGAAACTGATACATCAATAAACTTAAAATGCAAATGTACATGAAAAATTGAAATTTTAAAATGAAAAGTTGAAAATCGGAAATGGTTTGCGCAGTTTTGTTAAGAACAGCATACCGGTAAAAAAAGCATCTATCCGGCAGCGGAAGGGGGAACGGCAGTAAAAATGCAGGTTCTCCGACCGCGAAAACCGTATCGTAAATAAAGATACGGTTCCGCAAAGCGCGCAAAAGATCAATTTTCAAATCCGATTACTTTCCGTACCTCCTTCAATGTTGCCGATGCGCTTGCCCGCGCTTTTTCGCGACCGGTTGCTGCCACCTTGCTCAACAGGGCGCTGTCGCGGATAATTTCGCCGAATCTTTCACGAATGGGCGCAATATACAGGTTGATGTCTTCGGCGAGTTGTTTTTTCAGATCCCCGTAACGGATAGTGCACTCGGCGTATTGTTTCCTGAAAAACGACAGCGTATCGGGCGGCGAAACCAGTTCCATGATGGTGAACAGGTTTTGTATCGGCTCGGAGGGTGTTTGACCGGGTTCGACGGGACCGGCGTCGGTCACCGCTTTCATCACTTTCTTGCGGATGTCTTCTGCCGTATCGGTCAGGTAAATACCGTTACCTTCCGATTTTCCCATTTTGCCGCCCGTGCCGTTCAAGCCGGGTACTTTCACCAGATGATCGCCGAAAGCGAAGGCTTCCGGTTCGGGAAAAACTTCGCACCGATATACACTGTTGAACCTCCGTGCATATACCCTTGCCAGCTCCAAATGCTGTTCCTGATCCTTGCCCACAGGCACCTTGTGGGAACGGTGAATCAAAATGTCCGATGCCATCAGGACGGGATAGGTCAGCAGCCCTGCATTGACGTTTCCGGGTTGCAGGCGGATCTTGTCCTTAAAGGTGGCGGTGCGCTCCAGTTCGCCGATATAGGCTATCATGCCGAGCAGAAGATACAATTCGCACACTTCCGGCACATCGCTCTGTATGTAGAGCGTGCTTTTTTCCGGGTCGATGCCCGCAGCCAAATACAGCGCCATGATGCGACGCACGTTTTTGTACAGGTCTTCCGGCGTCGGATGCGTGGTCAGCGAATGATAGTCGGCGATGAAAAAATAGCAGGTATGGGCGTCCTGCAACTGCACAAAATTGCGCAAAGCGCCGAAATAATTACCCAGATGCAGATCGCCCGTAGGACGTATGCCGCTTAAAACAATTTCCTGTTGTTTGCTCATTGTTCTTTTGAAGAAAAAATGCAAACGTACATGAAAATTTCATGATTTACAAGAAACGTCTTTTAAACGGCTTATTTTTTATGCTTGAAAATTACCTTCCCGTCTTTTTTCAACGTAATTTCACCATGCCACTCCGTAAATTCGTAGTGGTCATTGGAATACCTGACCCCCGAAGCCGCAGAATCGGTGGTCATTTCAATGGTTGCCCCGTCGATGAGAAAGGTGGCGGTGCCTTTGGTGTTGTTGAACCGCATGGACAGCGTTTCTCCTTTTTTATTGGTCACCTTGCTGTCCACAATTTCATTCCCTTCGCTGTCGATGCTTGAGGATATTTCCGCAGGAGCGGGTCTCATCCGTTCCTTTTTACCGTTTTCGCCGCATGACGACAAGATCAAGCCCGTTACAAGGGCTATCGCAAAAAGATGTCTTTTCATTTTCCTTTATTTTATTTATTATATGAAAAACAACAAAGATACACCTTTTTTGTTGCATCGCTAAGGCAACATGCGGAAAACCGTGAGAAAATCCGGAACAGCCCCGCCCGCAATCCCTGACACAGTATCCGATTTCCGACATTGATGTAATTTCCGGCAGTATATTCAACCGGTGCGGGGAACGAAAAACGTTCCGGAATCAGCCGGTTATTTTTCCAAAAGGGCAACGGCACACCAGAGATAGGGCGCCTGTCCGTGAAAATCGCCGGCAAGGCGCGGGCGGTCATAATAATACTGTTTGTCATTCTTTTTACCCGTGCCGATACAAACTTCGGTTACATTGTTCCGTTCGTCGATATACGGAACCAGCGCCATCCACGCTTTTCGGGCTGCCGGAGCGTACACGGCGGCATCAAGCCATCCCTGTTTGACCCCCGTAATGAAGGCGCAGGTGAACATGGCAGATCCGGACGTCTCCGCCCAGCAGTCCGGTTCGTCGATGAGTTGATTCCATATTCCGCCGGGTCTCTGGTGATTTTTCAAACTTTCCATCATTGCATGAAATCCTTGCATAATACGCGGACGGTCTTTGTGGTCTTCGGGCAAAGCGCGCAGCAACTCTGCCATGCCTGCCGCCATCCAGCCGTCTCCCCGCGCCCAATAGTAGGGAACGTCGGGTGCATGATAGAAAAGTCCGTTGGGACGTTGCAGTTCGTCCAGGTACATGACCATTTCCTTCGCTGCCCGGTCGATATATTTCCGGTCTCCGGTTACTTTCCAGGCTTGGGTCTGGAGGATGGTAATCATGTACATGTCGTCAAT
>JAISRX010000003.1 GCA_031273395.1 Bacteroidales bacterium
GGGAAATGCACCGGCAGTATTATACCTGCGAATGGACATGGGCTATTGACCGGATACAGCAGCAGTTCGGAAAAACCATTGATGAATTTACCGCCGCCGATGT
This sequence comes from Bacteroidales bacterium, assembly GCA_031273395.1. Lineage (GTDB taxonomy): Bacteria > Bacteroidota > Bacteroidia > Bacteroidales > UBA4181 > JAIRLS01. The sequence continues at coordinate 104 of JAISRX010000003.1, forward strand.
GGTTTCCATTGTCGAATTATGGAAGGAAAGCGTTGTGGAACTCGACCGGTTACTGTATGAAGACGCCAAAAAGGAATTTTCGCTCAATGCCCGAACCGGCTTTGGAATTGACGGCGGGGAAAATGCGCGTAACCTTGACTTTGAATGTGTGCGCGGCGAATTTGAACAGAATGCCTTTGTCAGGGAAATACTGGAACATATCCGCAAAAAAACGGAACTGGGCGATGAACTGATCGGAAGGATGAAAAAAATCACGGAGTGAATGTTCCGCCCGCCCGTTTCGCTCTCCCCGCGCCGTTTGCGGAACACGGCAGGGAGTAAACGCACCCGTTTGCCCTGCCTGCCGTATCGAACGCGCGGCGCTCCAAAAAAGATTTGCCGGGGATACATGAAATAGTCAAAAAACGATTACTTTTGCCGGTAATAATGAAAAACATAAAAACAAGCAAAATGGAATTTACAGCGCGGATCATAGCAGATTACCTGAAGGGAGAGATCGAGGGAGATCCCGAAGCGAAGGTTTCCGCCTTTGCCAAGATAGAGGAAGGGCGCCCGGGCGCATTGAGTTTCCTTGCCAATCCCAAGTATGAAAAATATCTTTACGAAACACGTTCGAGCATCGTGATCGTCGGCAAGGCGCAAACCGTAGCCCGTCCGGTGAGCGGCACGCTCATCAGGGTGGACGACCCCTACCGCTCGTTTGCCGCCCTTCTGGAACTGTACGCCTCCGCGCGGGAGGAAAAGACGGGGCGCGAAGAACCCGTGTCCGTTGCGCCTTCGGCAAAACTTGGAGAAGATATTTTCATCGGCGCGTTTTCATGCATTGGGGAAAACGCTTCCATCGGCAACCGCGTCAAAATTCATCAGCAGGTGTATATCGGCGAAAACGTGCGCATAGGCGACCGCACGGTACTTTATCCGGGCGTAAAGATATACCGCGACTGTGTTGTGGGCGCGGACTGCGTACTTCATGCCGGCGCGGTGGTGGGCGCGGACGGGTTCGGTTTTGCGCCGCAAACCGGCAGCGATTACAAAAAAGTGCCGCAGATAGGAAACGCAGTCATCGAAGACCGTGTGGAAATCGGCGCAAACACCTGCATCGACCGTGCCACAATGGGATCGACCATCATCCGTAAAGGCGTGAAACTGGACAACCTGATACAGGTTGGCCACAATGTGGAAATCGGGGAAAACACGGTCATTGCTTCGCAAACGGGCATATCGGGGTCGTGCAGGATAGGGAAAAACTGCATGTTTGCCGGACAGGTAGGGCTTGCCGGACACATCACGGTTGCCGACGGTACGAAAATCGGCGCACAGTCGGGACTCAATTCAAGCATCAAGGAGGCAAACCGTACCGTCATGGGATCGCCGGCGGTCGATTACGCGGACTGCATGCGGTCGTATGTCATCGTTCGCCAGCTGCCCGCAATCAAGAAACGGCTGGACGAACTGGAACGGAAATTAAACGAAAAACAGTCATGAACACGCAGTATGCCCTGATAACGGGAGCGTCGGGCGGCATCGGTCTGGAACTGGCGCACATTGCCGCCTCGAAAGGCGTCAACCTGATACTGGCGGCGCGCAGTGTCGAAAAAATGATGCAGCTGCGCAAAGAGCTGGAAGAAAGTTATTCCGTCAGGGTGCTTGTGGCAGGATGCGACCTTTCCCTGCCCGAGGCTCCCGAAAAGATACGCCGCCTGCTGGAAGAACAGCATATCGTGCCCGACATGCTGATCAACAATGCGGGCTTCGGACTGTTCGGCGCTTTTCACCTGACGCCGGCGCAGCGCGAAAATGAGATGCTGCAGGTGAATGTCGTGGCGCTGACCGTACTGACCAAAATGATCTACACGAAAATGCGGGAACGCGGTAGCGGCTGTATCCTCAATGTAGCCTCCGTTGCCGGATTCATGCCCGGTCCGCTGATGGCGGTATATTATGCCACCAAAGCCTATGTCCGTTCGTTTTCGGAAGCGCTTGCCAATGAAGCCGGAGGAAGTAACGTCAGGGTAACGGCGCTGTGTCCCGGTCCTACCCTCTCCGGTTTTGAAGCCGCCGCCGGAGCGGAAAACTCCCGCCTGTTCAGGAGTTTCGGCAGGTTGCCCACCGCCCGTCAGGTGGCTTTGTTCGGATGGAAACGGATGATGAAAGGAAAACCCGTTGCCGTTCACGGATGGAAAAACAGGCTGATCGTGTTCCTGATACGTTTCCTGCCGCGCACAGCCGTGACAGATCTGGTGAGAACAGTACAAAATCCGGTAAAATCAAATTAATATGGACGCTTTTACGGACGGAACCGTCTATCAGTATATCGTGCTGCCCTTAACGGTTTTCTTTGCGCGCATCTGCGATGTAAGTCTGGGGACATTGCGGATTGTTTTCGTATCCAAAGGGAAAAAATTCCTTGCGCCTTTGCTGGGATTCTTTGAAGTGTTTATCTGGATAGTGGTGATCAGCCAGATTCTCCGGAACGTCAACAATATTGTCTGTTATCTTGCCTATGCGGGCGGGTACGCCACAGGCAACTTCATCGGGATGTACATTGAGGAACGTATTGCCATCGGCGTGCAGATCATCAAGATTTTTTCGCCTAAAAATCTGTTTCCGCTGCAAAAGGAACTCTCCCAGGCAGGTTTCGGCACCACCCTCATCGAAGGAGGCGGTTCCGTCGGAAAAGTGGACATACTCTACGTGGTGATCAACCGGAAAACCTTTGAAAAGGCGGAAAAGATACTGATCGGGTTCGACAGCGCGCTCTTCTATGTGATTGAAGACATCCGTTCGGCAAAATCGGGTATTTTCCCGGAAACCAAACGGTTCAACCTGCCCTTCCAGCGGTTTATACGGCGCGCGCGGACAGGGAAATAAAAAACGCCATGAAGAAAACAAAGGAACTCAAGATCATGCACGAGCAGCTTGACCTCAGCGGCTCTCCCATCAAGGTCAAATGGTGTGATTACGATCATTTTACCTATCCCTGGCATTTTCACAGCGAATATGAGATCGTATATGTGCTGCAAAGTACGGGGATGCGGTTTGCCGGCAACAGTATCGAAGCGTTTTCCGAAGGCGATCTGGTACTTCACGGAAGTTTCCTGCCGCACATGTACCGGAACGACGACATTTATTACGACCGGATACCCAACCTGAGAGTATATGCCATAGTGGTACAGTTTTCAAGCGATTTCTTTCATCATGCCGTACACCATTACCCCGAATTTTATGCCATCAGGGAATTGTTAACGCGGTCGTCCGCCGGAATATATTTTGAGAAAAAGGAAGGCATGAATGCCCGCATCAGAAAGCTCATGGAGCAGCTGCTCAAGCTGAAAGGACTGGAGCGGCTGCTGACCTTTATCAGGATATTGTCGCTGATGAGCCGATCGCCCGACATAAGGCTGCTGGACGACAGTCATGCCGCAGAACAGATATATGCGCGCCATGACGACAAAATTGCAAAAGCGCTGGCATTTATCACTAAAAACGGTTATCAGACCATTCGTCTGGTGGACATAGCCGAACATTCCGGCATGAATCCGAGCGCATTTTGCCGTTATTTTAAGGAAAAAACCGGTAAAACGTTTGTCCGCTACATCACGGAACTGCGCATTAACTATGCGTGCCGGCTGCTGCTGGAAGGGAAATTCACCGTCTCGCAAATCTGTTTTGAGTGCGGATTTAATAATTTATCCAACTTCAACAAACACTTTAAGAAAATACACCGTTATACGCCTTCCGACTATGTAAAAGAATTTGGTCATGCTCCGGAGTAACGGGGTTAGCCTGTCGTACCCCGCCCAGCATTTCATACGGGGTTATCAAAGGGTAACGCCTGCGGCGTTTTACGTCTATGCAGGGCTGTGCACAACCCCGACAGGGGTTGCCTTTTGATAACTCCATACAAGCGAAGCGCAGTGCGGGGTATGAAAACTCAAAACTCAACCGAATGCAGTATAGAACGCATGTTGATGGAAAATTCGATCCCGTCGGGGTCGTATGGCACGTATAGCATCCCCGTTTCTATAAACATGCGACCCGTTGGGTCGGTCGGCGATGCCTGATGGACATTTTGGGATAATTACCGACAACGATTTTACCATTCCTTTTGTCTATTAAGCCCAAATCCTCAAAAGATAAAACGGACAAGGTAATATACCTTGTCCGTTTCGAGAGACATGAGTGGTATTTTTACGGCTTTCCCCTATCTCGACCGTATTTCCTTCCTCATGAAAGAGGCGTATGACAAACCGAAACAAACCACCGTGGCGGCGATGAGTCCCGTCAGTTGAGGCCACACGATCAGCAGGCTTTGACCGAGCGATAACGGACTGGGGATCGCCCCGTGTACCTGTTCCATCGTCAATGGACCGAGACTTCGTACCGACGGCATCAGCAGGGTAGTGGCGGCGTCGTTGAGCAACTGGCTTGGCGCAATACGCAACAGGTTCAGGATGAACTTCTGATAGCCGATGATATACTGCACCTGCGCCGTCTCCGGAGGCATCATTGCTTTGGCGATCAGGTTGACAATCATGTTGTAGAAGATCGTAAAAAACAGCCACACCGCTATGCTTGCCAGCGCGGAGGTGGCAGCCTGCCGGAACTGCACCGAAAACAATATCGACAGGTTCAGCCAGAAAGCCACGTAACAAATGCTTGCCAGCAGGAAAAACACGATGCGCAAAAACTCTCCGGCAGTGGGCGGGATGCCGATGATGATCAACCCAAGCCCGATGACCAGAAACCCGAGTGCAAAAAACAGCATACTGATCACCGACAGCGCTGCGACAAATTTTGCATTGATCAGGTAGTCGCGGTGTATGGGCTGCGCCAGTATCCGGCTGAGCGTACCCCTGTTGTGTTCGGTATTGATGGCGTCGAATCCGAGACTGATGCCCAGCAGGGGACCCAGGAAACTGATGAACACGAGGAATGACGGCAACGTACCGTCGGACGCCGTGAACAGTTTCAGGAAGAAAAACGAGCCTTCCGGATCGTTGGGTTTCACGGCGCTGCCGAAGTTCGACAGCGCGGTATAGAGCGACCCGAAACACGTCAGCGCGATGATCCCCACCATGATGATGAAGCGCCAACTGCGTACATGATCGGATATTTCCTTGGCGACAATCACCCTGAAAGGGTGCAAAGATGAAGTTTTCATGCCTTACCTCCTTCAAAATAACGGTTATAAATATCGTCCAGTCCGTATTCTTCCTTTTGCAGGTGCAGCAATCCCGCTCCCGAACGGACAATAGCATCGGCTATATTCGCGGTGACGTCCTGCGAACATGAAACATGATAAACGCCGTCCTGCAGGCGGACGGAAACCACTCCTTCGATGTTGCCCAGCGTATCTTGCAGGCGCTCATTCTTTCCGGCAATCCTTGCTTTCACCGTCAGGTATTCGCCGGCAAACAGCTGTTGCGACAAACCGTCTATGTCGCCCTCGGCAATCAGCCTGCCCTTGACAAACAAGCCCACGCGGTCGCATATCTGCTGTACCTGATGCAGGTGGTGCGACGAAAACAGCACCGTGATGCCGTCTTCGCGACTCAGCCGGAGAATCAGTTCCATGAACTCCCGCACGCCCGAAGGATCAATGCCCGAAGTGGGTTCGTCGAGGATGATGATTTCCGGATTTTTGATGAGTACCTCGGCAAGTCCGAGTCGTTGGCGCATTCCCCGCGAATATTTGCCGGTCTTTTTTCCGGCGTCTGCCGCCAGCCCTACCCGCCGGAGCAATGCCGACGCCTTCTCCTCCGCTTCACGGGCGGAGAGACCGTTCAACCGCGCTATGTAAATCAGGTTTTCCATTCCGGTGCGGTCGTCGTAAAAACCAACGTCTTCGGGAAGATAGCCCACTTTCCGTTTTACGTCGATAGGATGGGAGGTGGAATTGATGCCGCATACTTCCACCGTTCCGGCGGTAGGGTCGGTTAAGCCGAGCATCATCAGGATGGTAGTGGATTTGCCGGCGCCGTTCGGACCCAGCAACCCGAATATTTCCCCCTTGCGGATGGTCAGGTGGAGGTTGTCAACCGCCGTAAACGAGCCATACCGCTTGGTCAGTCCGGTAAGTACAATCACATCTGGCTTCACGGCTTACCTCCTCCCATATTTTCGGAACAGATAATATACTGCGCCCAATACTGCGGCTATCACCAGAATGCCCAGCCATCCCGAAAACAGGGAGGTCTTGACGGACATGCGGAAATCGACCGATGAAGAGGCTTCGGGCGTTTTAGAGGTGAACTTGACCACGTAATCGCCGGGGATCGCCTTGTCCGACGCCTTGACGGTGACGGTTGCCTGCGTGGTGGCGCCTGCGATCAGCGTCTCTATCTTTTGAGGCTCAAAGGTGACATTCCAGTTTGCCGGTTTGCTCGACGACAACTCAATGTCCTTCAATTCGGACGATCCGGTATTGCGGATCACCAGTTCCACCTGCCGGTTGCTGCCGGCTGTGATGTCGGAACTCAACAGTCCGTCCGGCGTGGTAAGTTCCATGCTGTAGGAACCGGTAATGACCGCCTCCAGACTCAATTCCGCCGACGTGGATCCGGTGGACGCCCGTATCGGAATTTTGAACTTGCCGGTTTCAATTACGGCAGGCGGCTTGATTTCAATGGTGACGTTAGCAGTGGCGTTGGGTTCCACTTCCACCGAAGTCACCTGTTTGCCGTTGGCTCTGAAAACAGTGTTCCACCCGCGCGGCGCATCTGCCGTAATGGCGTAGAGCTGTTTTTCCGCCGTGCGGTTGCGCAGGTTCGCGTTGTAGGTAAACGTGGCGCTTGCCTGCCCTTCCATGTTTGCCTGAGTGGTGGTGAACTCCGTCTTGTAGGTTCCCTGTTCCGAAACGGTGACCGTAAGCGGCAGCGAGTTTTCACCGGCAAGCACGCTGAACCGGTACGATCCCTTGTTGACCTGCACCGGTACTTCTACCTTTAGCGACAGGGTTTTCTTTTCGGCGGGCAACACCGAAATCTGCCCGATCTTCCATCCGCCGGACTTCAATTCATAATCCCATCCGCGAGGCATGCCGGATACCGAAATATCCAACTGAACCACTGCGGTGTCATTGTTGATCACATCCACGCTGTAATCGACCGATTCGCCCGGTGGAACCGAAATTTTAGTGTACGGGGTATAGATCGTTACCCCTTTCCCTGATGTTTCCGCTGCAACGGACATGCCGGAAACCATCGCTCCCGTCAGGGAGAAAATCAGAAATCCGAATAATTTTGTTTGCATAGACATATAAATTCCTCCTAAATTTACTTAATGATGTTTTTTAATACAGGCGGCAAAATTATAGTATGGATTTTTTTTTTGCAAGTTAAAAAATCTTAAATATTTCTTTCCGAATTGACGGTGGTCGGTGGTCGGTGCGGAATTGCTTGAACATCGTGGCAGGAGCGCAGCAGCGTATCATATCCCACGACGCCGCCGTCGCAATTTTGCCCTTTTATCCGCATGCTTGGCGTGGATATCTGCCTTTTGCCTTCGGGAAGACGCCTTTTGTCTTCGGGCAAATATTTTAGGGTGCGTTTACCTTCGGTGAGGGCTTCGCCGTTCAAATTGTCGCATGTTTGGAGAATGTGCAAAAGTCCCGCACGGGACGACACTTTATGAACCGTATGTTTTAGCCTGCGGACAGGACGGCATCCTGCTCTCCCAAGTCCCGCATCTATTGCAATCCAGCCATCTCCTTCTTGTTGCGTTGTACCGTCACTACTCTGTCCCGGCACTGTAAGCAACACTTCGGCAAC
>JAISRX010000013.1 GCA_031273395.1 Bacteroidales bacterium
AGTTTGCAGGATTTTGTCTGGTGGTCGGGCTTGTCTGTTTCCAACGCGCGACAGGCGATACATAATATTCAAAATGAACTCGTGACGGATAAATTTGCAGGGAATGAGTTGTTTGTGCACCGATCGTGCGGTGAGAAACGTAAATCGAACGGACATGTTTTGCATTTTTTGCCCTCGTTCGACGAATATCTTATCAGCTACAAAGATCGGACAAGCGTTCTGGATTTGGAACATCATCCGAAGGCGTTTACCAAAAACGGAATATTTCATCCGGTCATCATCTACGACGGCAAAGTTGTCGGGACATGGAAAAAGACGGTAAAAAAAGGGCTGCCGGATGTTGAAGCTGCTTTTTTTGAACAAATCGACGCAACAAAAGAACAGACGGAACTCGCCGCAAATAAATACAAAGCGTTCCTGATAAATCAAATAAGCCTTGCCTCCGGACATGTCGAAAAATAATAAATTATCCGCGCTTCCCAGTTCAGGGAATATCCTGTATGGCATGACTTTGGAAAAACTGTGGGCGTTGTTTCCCGTCATTATCACGCCGTATAATCCCGAATGGGCGGCATGGTACGAGGAAGAACGCAATAACCTGCTGACGCTTTTGGAGGAAGAGACTGTGCGGATAAGTCATATCGGCAGTACCGCAGTAAAGGGACTCGCGGCAAAGCCTACGGTAGATATGCTGCTTGAAATCACAGAGGTTGCAGATATAACGAAAGTTACAGACAAACTCATTTCCGGAGGCTGGCTGATCATGGCGCAAAGCGAAGCACCCAAGTTGCGGTTTTCGTTCAACAAAGGATACACGCCGGACGGTTTTGCGGACAAGGTCTATCACTTGCACGTAATAAGGAAAAACGATCCCGACGAATTATATTTTCGCGATTATCTTATCGCTCATCAGGATGTTGCAAAAGAATATGAAAAGCTGAAATACGGGCTGAAAGAAAAATTCGAGCATCATCGGGACGGCTACACGGAAGCTAAAACGGAATTTATTTCGGCGCAGACCAAAGCCGCAAGACAGGAATACAAAAAAAGATACGACACCGAAAAGCAATGAATTATCTATTCTCTCCAATATTAAAAAAGGAGAAATGTCCGGACACGGAAAACCCACCGGACAATGGCTCCAACCGAGCGCTGCCGAAAACAAAACGGCTTTTGAACATGCCGTAAAAATACGCAACCGGAAGAATATCCTTTTGAACATGCAAAAATAACGTATGGTTGCGACAACACTGTAAATTGTATCGGAACCGGATAGAATCTGCCTTCCTGCATATCGAAAAAAGATGTATCTTTGCACTTGTCAATTTGTAATTTAAACGATACAGACATGTATAGAAAAATATTTTTCCCAAACGAGCAAAACAGTCATATTCCCTTTACCGTTCCTCACGAATGGTACGGGAAAGCTGTTGAAGTCATTGCTTTTCCCATTTCGTCTTCGGACGAGAAGCCACAGCCCTCCGACGATGATTTTTACAAGCTCTGTGGCGCATGGGATGACGACCGGAGCGCCGAAGAAATGCTTGCCGACCTCAAAGCGGCAAGAAAATTCAAAGAAAGTGATTGGAAATTGTAATTGTCTCGTAAATGAAATACCTTTTGGATACCAGTATTTGTGTTTTCTTTTTTAGAGGGAAATTCAACATAGCTGATGCTTTTAAAGCTAAAGGATATGAAAACTGCTGTATTTCTGAAATGACGCCGGTGGAACTTCGATACGGGGCGGAAAACAGTACGAATCCGCAAAAACACCATGAATTGCTGGATCGTTTTTTGAAAAAAATAATGGTAATATCCATTTCCGACAGCATCTTTGTTTTTGCCAAAGAAAAGGTCAGGCTCAGGAAAGCAGGTAAGCCGGTGCACGATGATTTTGACCTCCTGATTGGCGCTACAGCCATCCGGCAGGGACTAACGCTGGTTACCGATAATGTAAGGGATTTTGAACGGCTTGAAGGCATTAAAATAGAAAATTGGGTGGAGCGATAATAGAACGACTTCGATAAAGCCGATACATCAAATAAAAATATCGCTGTACATATCAAAAAAACCGCTATCTTTGCACTGTAAAAGTTATCCAACCCGGAATGAAAGAGAAAATCACATATCTGTTAATAAGTCTAATGCTTTTAACAGGCTGCGTCGGAGTAAAAAATGACCTGCTCGACGATGCATTGTGCGTTCTCGAAGAAAACGACGGGGAGGTTGTTCTTCTGTCTTGGTTATACAGGGATGATCGGAAAGAATGGAAGTACATCGCCGACCGGGCTCTCGGCGCCGGCGACTTCTTTTTGGGATACACCCTACATTCGGGAACAAGGCGAGGTATCAGAAGAGGATACTATCATCTGTCTTGCGAAGTATTGCATGTGATTCCCAAAGGCAATAACGCTTACGACATGGAAGTCTTTCTGGAAATGAGTGAAGTTTATAAAAAAGGAGCAATGACTGCACTCGGAATACCCACCGGAGAATGGGAGAAACTGAGCGCCGCCGACAATAAACCGGCTTTTGAAGAGGCGACCAAAATACTCCATTATTATTTGGAACACCGTGCGGAAATCGAAGTAATCACCGAATGAAACCCGTTTTCACCATACTGTTGCTGTTCCTTTCCCTTCCGGCTTTTTCGCAGGAAGCGGCAGAACGCGAAAGCCTCTGCGGGGATTTTGAATCCTGCCTGCCGTTGCGCTGCCTGCCGGGCGGTTTGTGGATCAACGCTGCGGGCGACGTTGCTTACAGGGACGCGCATTGCTGTGCGTTTGACAGCCATGTTTTCATAGACAGTCCCGGCAATTTCAAGAACGATACGACCTTCCTTCAGCCGGTTGATTGTTACCTGACACGGGCTTACAACCTTCAGGACAGCGCGAACAACGCAAAGGACGACTACATGAGCGAACTGAAAAACATTGTGGATACCGCCTCGTTCCGACTGCTGGCTCCGTTCTACGGCATGGACGCCAACCACGTGTACGTCTATCAGCCGATGGCTTGCGGCGGTCTTCTCTTTTGTACCGATTTGGACAGGGCGACATTCAGGGTATTTGACGAGGCGCCCAAATATGCCTGCGATAAGGACGAATGTTTCGCTATGGGCTGGTACATCGACGGAGCCGATCCCGCCACCTTCCGTCCGATCATAACGGAATATTACCTGTTGTCCCGCGACAAAAACCACGTTTATGACTGGTACATACGATTGAACGACGACGAAATACGCCGCTATGAAGACGAACTGGGCGTCGCTCTGCGGGAAGCGCCGCTGCCGGTCAAAACAATGAAAGGAAACCAATAAAAAATAATATGCGTCCCCTCTCTTTATTTCCGTTCCTCCTTTTATGCCTGTCGGCGACCGTGTGTCAGCGCCGGCACAACCCGCCGCCGCCGTCGGGCGAAACGGCAACCGTATTACCCGAAGCAGCGCCGGCGCAGCCTGTCGATACGGCGCCGCGCGTCATCAGGCAAATCATCGCGGAAGAACTGAACGCAAGAGGCGTCGCCGGCGCAATCGAAGAAGAAACACCGGCGCCGGGCAGCAATGTGACGGTTTACCGTTGCGTTTTTGAGAACGATACCTACACCACGTTTCGTTTCCGCATCCATTCTTTTGATTCGGAACGGTCGGAAAAACGCGAAATGGCGCGCCTCCACGCCGAAAAGCAAAACGCGGAAGACGACCCGCCCATATTCATCACCTGGTATTATTTCCGTATCTACTCCCTGATATATTCTTTTTACTGCACCGCCAACCTGTACCATATTGCGGAACAGGTTTACCGGCGCATGACGGCGAAATGGAATATCGGGGAAGAAGACATGGAAGCAATATAAATCCATATAACCTGCATGAAGACCGTCGCCATTCTATTCTTTTCATTGTTGCCCTGCCTTGCGCCTGCACAGACGGGCGGCGGCGCGGCGCAAGCGGACGCCGCCTGCCGGGTCATCCATGTCTTTGTGGCGTTGTGCGACAACAGGTATCAGGGCATTGTGCCTGTTCCCGCCAAAATCGGCAACGGGCAAGACCCCGGCAACAACCTGTATTGGGGTTGCGGCTACGGCGTGCGTACCTACTTCGGGAAAAGCAGGGAATGGAAACTGATTCGCACACAAAAACAGGATTCCATACGGATGGAGCGATTGATTTTCAAGCACGCGCTGAAGGACGTCTATCTGGTTGCCGACGCCTACAACGGGCGCTACATCAGGCAATGCACGCAGGACTTTCTGTCTGCCGCCGCGGGGCTACGGACGGATACGCTGCATGTTGACCGCCGGGTCGTCGGCATTTCCGGTCATGCCCAATTAATCGCCTACGCCGGTCACGACGGGCTGATGGACTTCCGCCTCGCGGAAACGTACCGCAACACCGACGGACGGCAGCGCGACGTCATCATTCTTGCCTGCTACAGCAAGCGATTTTTTGCGCCTCACCTGTCGGCAGCCAACGTCCGTCCGCTGGTATGGACCACCGGGCTAATGTGTCCCGAAGCCTACACCCTGCACGACGCCCTTACAGGATACGTGAACCGTGAAACCTCCGAAGGCATCCGTACAAGAGCCGCAGCAGCTTATGCCCAATATCAGAAGTGCAGCCAAAAGGCGGCGCGAAACCTGCTGGTAACGGGCTGGTAGCGTCCCGTAGCGATTCCTTGTCTCTGTTCGGACGAGATTCTACCCAATGTCGTCAACTTAATGGGC
>JAISRX010000135.1 GCA_031273395.1 Bacteroidales bacterium
GCATTTCAAAACCAACATGAAGAAGGAAAAGCCACAACAGATATTGGTGTTTATTTGAGAAATGACAGGCAGTTCTTTTGTTGGATTGAAGCCAAACGTTTGCCAACACCAAAAGAAAAGGATAGAGATGAACGAGAATACGTCATTGTTAACCAAGACAAAGTAAACGGAAGGAAAAAATTCAAAGGTAATGGTGGCATTCAACGATTCAAAGAAAATAAACATGCGTCAGAACTTTCATATTCAATTATGATAGGATATATACAAGCAAATGATTCGAATTATTGGTTGAACAAGGTAAATGAATGGATTACCGAACTCATAAATACGAATACAGAATTTTGGAAAGAGGAAGATTATCTGCGCAAATATAATTCAGACAGGTGTGATAGATATATCTCAAAACATCTCAGGAAAAGCAATAAATCAATAACTTTGCATCATTATTGGATAACCACTACCGGAATCAATAAAAAAGCAAAATAACTATACCTGCAAAAACGCCAAACTACGCTATCGTTCATCTCCTCGCCAATTCGGACAATCCCCGAAACCTGATAAAACAAGTCGCCGTCACCAGTAAATTTCATAAAATCCATTATGAAGAAAAAAATAACCCCAATCCCCCAAAAAATCCTCCCCTTTGCACCCGATTAAGCTCATACACCCTCATTTTTTATGTCAGGAAAAGATTCGGGATTTCGTCCCGTCTCTCACGGTTCGCACGAGGGGAACCGTAAATGGTATTTACTTGTAACACTGTCGGCTATGACGGCATTTGCGCTTCTGGTTACCGACATGTATCTGCCGAGTTTCCGGCATTAACCGACCGGTTCGACACCTTCGAGCATCCGAAAAAAGTGTTGGATGCGCCTGTTGCCGGACTGTTTGTTTTCAGTCTGATCACCGGTATTTCGCTGTTGCCGGACTTGTCGATTGTCTGTTTCTGCACGGCTCTTTTCCTTTTTCATCATTGTAAATTTGGTGCGGTTGCCCTGACTTATTTTTATTTATTCTGAATAAAATTTATTTTTTTGTTACCTTTGTGCGATATTTTTTCCGGATGCAGGAACTGTGTTTCCATATCCGGCATGTAATAATTTAATGATCAACAATGCACTTATCCGATTTAAATACAGGCGAAAAGGGCATCATAGTGAAGATACGGGGACGCGGTTCTTTCCGAAATCGTATCCTTGACATGGGCTTCATCAAAGGACAGGAAGTGGAGGTAATCCTGAATGCGCCGCTGGAAGATCCTATCAAATACAAGGTGATGGATTACGAGGTGTCGTTGCGCCGGAGTGAAGCCGCATTGATAGACGTTGTGATGGAGGCGGATGCTGCGGGACAGTCCGACGCACGGTGCGGAACCATTTCCGAAGAAGTACACCGTGAATTTCAGTCGAATAGAAAAATCATCCATGTGGCGTTGGTGGGAAATCCCAATGCAGGCAAGACTTCGCTGTTCAACGTGGCTTCGGGCGCGCACGAACACGTGGGTAATTACAGCGGCGTGACGGTGGACGCCAAGGAAGGTCATTTCAGGCATAAGGGTTACTCATTCAGAATCGTCGATTTGCCGGGCACTTATTCCCTGTCGTCCTATTCGCCGGAAGAAATATTTGTGCGCCGTTACCTGATGGAGCAATCTCCCGACATTGTGGTGAATGTGGTAGCCGCTTCCAATCTGGAGCGCAATCTCTACCTGACCGCGCAACTCATTGACATGGATACCTACATGGTGATCGCGCTCAACATGTATGACGAACTGGAAGCCGGCGGCAATACCCTCAATTACGACATGTTGGGAAAGATGATAGGAGCGCCGATGATCCCTACGGTTTCCACACGCGGAAAAGGCGTAGTGGAATTGTTTGACAGAATTATTGATGTATATGAACAACGCGAACCGGATATGCGACACATCCATATCAACTACGGGGAAGCGCTGGAAGAAAGTATTGCCCGCATACGCAAGGAATTGCAACTGAAGACCGACATCGGGAAAAATTACTCCAAACGCTACCTGGCAATCACTCTTTTGGAACACAACAGGGAAACCGAGCGTTTTTTCAGGGAAACGGAACGGCAATCAGTCCGGCAGTGCGATGAACTCTTCAAACTGCGCGATGCGGAAACCAAACGGATAGAAGCATTACTCAACGAGGACAGCGAACAGGCTTTTACCAACGCACGTTACGGTTTTATTGCCGGAGCGCTTAAAGAGACGTTTGTGGAAAATCCGGACAAACAGCCCGGAATTACCGAACTGATTGATCCGATCGTTACAGGCAAATATTTCGGTTATCCCATCTTTTTGTTTTTCATGTGGATCATGTTTGCCGGGACTTTCTTTCTGGGGGCTTATCCGAAAGAATGGATCGAAACGGGCATTACATGGCTGGGCGAATGGGCTGGACGCCACATGGCGGACGGTTCGCTCAAGGATCTGCTCGTTGACGGAATTATCGGCGGAGTGGGGGGAGTGATCGTTTTTCTTCCCAACATCATGATTCTCTATCTCTTTATTGCTTTGCTGGAGGATTCCGGATACATGGCGCGGGCTGCATTCATCATGGATAAAGTGATGCACAAGATGGGACTGCATGGAAAATCGTTTATTCCGTTGATCATGGGCTTTGGTTGCAGCGTGCCTGCCATCATGTCCACGCGCACTATCGAAAGCCGCAACAGCCGGATGATCACCATGCTGGTAAATCCCCTGATTTCCTGCAGCGCCCGTTTACCGGTGTATATCCTGCTGGTGGGCGCATTCTTCCCCGATCATCCCGGTTGGATGATGCTGCTGATTTACGTGACGGGGATTGTGCTGGCGGTAATCATGGCGCGTGTTTTCAAACGCTTCCTGTTTCACGGGGAAGACATCCCTTTTGTGATGGAACTGCCGCCTTACCGCCGTCCGACGATGTTGTCGGTGTTCCGGCACACATGGCAGAAAGCGCAGCAATATCTGCGAAAAATGGGGGGGATCATCATGATTGCTTCTGTCATTATCTGGTTTCTGGGCTATTTTCCGAGACATACCGCATCAACGGAACGGTTTGACACATTGATTGCACAGGCACGGGCGTCCACCGACACGGCAGAGGTGATCGCTCTGCAACACCGGCAAAAGATGACGCATCAGGAAGAATCCTACATTGGGCGCATCGGGAAACTGATAGAACCCGTGCTGCGCCCTATAGGCTTCGACTGGAAAATCAGCGTGAGCCTGCTGACGGGAATGGCAGCCAAGGAAGTGGTAGTAAGTACGCTGGGCGTATTATATTCGGGCGAAGAGGATGCCCGTGAGCTGGAAAACAAGTTGCAAAAGGCGGTTCATGCCGACGGAACTCCCGGTTTTACTCCGCTGACCGCTTTCTGTCTGATGCTTTTCGTGTTAATCTATTTTCCCTGCATTGCCACCATTACCGCTATCAAAAACGAAGCCGGGTCATGGAAATGGGGATTTTTTGCCATCTTCTACACTACCGCCCTGGCCTGGATCGTGTCTTTTGCCGTTTATACCGTCGGCGGAATGTTCGTCGGATGATCAACCGGCATTTCTCCGCAGTGTTCGTATTGCGTGATGTTTTTGCGCCACTGTTCGGGGACGGGGATACTCTGTTGAGTTTGGCGGTTGAAACAGACAAGCACCGACGTGCAGGTTGCCATGATTTCGCCGTTGCTGCGGTTCACCAAGCGGTGTTCCATGGTGATGCTCTTGTTGCCGATGTGTGCCGTGCGGGTTTCGACGGCAATTCGCGTGTTCAGGAAGACCGGTTTCAAGTAATCAATCTTCACGGATGCGCCCACGAAAGTTTGCATATTCCAGTCAATATCGGGCAGCAGCAGATGGAAATAGTCAAGTTTGCCGCAGTCGAAATAGTGTTGATAGGCAGTATTGGACACGTGACCTTGCAGGTCGGTATCGCCGAACCGCATCTGAATATCAACGCTGTGTCGGAAGGCAGGGAGAGAGAGGGGAGATGTCATTTTAAAATATTTTTTGCAAAGATCGGAAAAATATCGGAAAAGGGAAGCATGAATAAAAAAAAACCATATCTTTGTCCCCTCAAATTTTTAAATATAAAAAATTATTATGCCTGTAAAAATCAGATTAACCAGACAAGGGAAAAAAGGATCTCCCTTTTACCACATTGTTGCGGCTGACAGCAGGGCGCCACGGGATGGCAAGTATATTGAGCGATTGGGTTCGTACAACCCGAACACCCATCCGGCAACCGTCGAATTGAATTTCGACAAAGCCCTTACTTGGTTGAACAACGGAGCCCAACCGACCGAAACATGTAGAAATATCCTTTCACACGAAGGTGTGTTGTTGAAAAAACATTTGTTGGAAGGCGTTAAGAAAGGCGCGTTTTCGGAAGAAGAAGCCGGAATCCGTTTTGAGAAGTGGATCGACGAAAAGCAAGCAAAAGCGGAATCGTTGAAAAACAATGTCGTCAAAACAAAAAACGAGTTGGCGCGTAAACGTCAGGAAGCGGAATTGAAGGCAAAAGAAGCCAATGCCAAAAAAATAGCCGACAAGCTGGCAGCGCTTGCAAAATCCGACGAAACGCCCGAAGAAGCAGCTGACGCCGAATAAAAAGCAACCGGCAGATAACAATAAATGCTCTCAAGGTTTGATACTTGAGGGCATTTTTTAGTTAACGGCGAACGCTACGCTGTTTCTCATCACCGCCACTACGGGCGCAGATACCGTATATCCCCGCATTTTCCATTCAAAAAAGACGGAATTTTACCTCCTCTTTACGATGCGGGGATGGAAAATCAGTGATTACGTGTTATTTTCGTCTGAAAGTAAACTGTATGCTTCCGGTTCTTAATCTGGTTTTATCTGCTTCCGACGGATTTAAGCCGTTTATAATTTTCTCCACATCCAGATAATTGCCGATAAGTGCGGATATGAACAGCACGTTGTCGTCGCCCGCCCACACTTTTGCCCGGCTGACGGGGAATCCGTCCGTGCCGTCATAAGTGATCAACAGGGTATCTCCTTCTATCACGTATGTTCCTTTGGCGTATGGATCCGGTTCGGTCGGTTCGGTCGGTTCTTCAGGGTCAGCCGGATCGGTTGGTTCGGCAGGATCTTCGCCTTCTTCGCCTTCTTTGGTGCCTCCTTCCGTTTCGTCGCCTTCATTTTCCGTTTCGTCGCCGTCGGGTTCCGTTTCGTCCGGTTCGGTTGCCGCTTCCGAGTCGTACAGTCTTACTACGCGGTCAAGCGTAAACTCGGTAATCCTCTTGAAATCATCGGATACGGGAACATGGTGGCTATACTCCATCACCTGATTCACTAATCGTGTGACCGCTTCATTCTCGCCACTGTACTGCTCAAATACCCATTTGCCGATGATTACGTCTTCAACGGGTTTTGTTTCCGTTTTGCTGCACGAAAAAAATATCATTGCACATGTTATCGTGCTTAATACTGAAATAAATATACCTTTCTTCATCTGTTTTTATTTTATGTTTGTTGAGTTATCGCATACAGGGATTTCCATTTCTTTTTTCTTTGACGAATATTCTTTTCTGAAAAACTTATATATGATAAAACCGATTATTAATCCTGTGATCATTCAATTTAACTTTTTATTTGGCTGCAAAAATAATATATATTTCGAAACAAATGATATTTTTATTGAAAAAATTAGTTTATTTGTCAAAAAATTTAAAATACCCTAAAATAAAGAAGGTCATGAAAACATCTGATTATGTGGTAAAAAGCGTGAAAACATCCCCAAAAGCATCTTGGAATGAGTTGCTTGTGGCATTGTCGCCTGTGAAATGGACGGATATTGGCGTGGTGAACTGGAAGGAGTATCCTTACCGTCCGTGGGTGCAATTTCGGATGGCTTGCAGCGGAGAGGAGTTTCTGTTGCAGTATCAGGTACGGGAGAAATACATACGGGCGATGGCTTCCGGCGACAACGGCGAGGTATGGAAGGACTCGTGTGTGGAGTTTTTTGTGTCGCCTTTCGATGACGGCATTTACTATAACTTTGAATTTAACTGTGCCGGCGTTTGTCTGTTGGCTGCCGGGGCTGGACGAAACGAAAGGGAAAAAGCCCCGTTGGAGATCGTCGCCGAAATCAGACGTTTGCCAAGTCTGGGACGCGCTGCTTTTCAGGAACGCAAAGGAGAGGCGGAATGGAATTTGTTACTGGCAATTCCCTATGCCTGTCTGTTCAAGCACCCGCAATATACCACCGAACGGAAATCCATGAAAGCCAATTTCTACAAGTGCGGCGACGATCTTACCGAACCTCATTTCCTGAGTTGGCGTCCGGTGAAAACCGACAAACCCGATTTCCACCGTCCCGAATTTTTCGGAAACATACGGTTGGCTGTTGACTGATGCGCAGGGGGCGGTCAAACAGCAAATTGTTTTCATTCGTTCCGAAATTGCCCGCAGGACGTCCTGTCAATTAATATATTGCCTTTGCAATCCGCCGGACGCTGTCGGCTGCCATGAACGTATAAAAGTGCAAACTCGGCGCTCCGTGCGCTATCAGGTCTTTGCACTGCTGTATGCTCCATTCCGCGCCTACGGTTTTGGCGGCATGATTGTCTTTGCACTTGCGCAGTTCGGCAGCCAGCGGTTCGGGTATTTCGGAGCGGAATATTCTGGGCAGCGAGGTTAACTGATCCGTAAACACTATCGGCTTGATGCCGGGAATAACCGGAACGGTGACGCCTTCTTTGCGCAGGCGATCGACAAAGGCATAATATCGTGGATTATCGAAAAACATTTGTGTTACCAGATAATCGGCGCCGTTTTCCACCTTTTTTTTGGCATAAAAAATATCCGTTTCCATGTTGGGCGCTTCTTCGTGTTTTTCGGGATAACACGCCATGCCGTATGAAAAAGGAATGTCGAACGGTTCGAAATGCGTATGATCCAGCGCCGTCCCCCGATTGAACAGGTTCACCTGTTCCTGCAGGTCTGTTGCATGATCATGGTAAAGTTCCGGGCTTTGCGCTGCGTCAAAGGTTTTGACGTCGCCGCGCAGGAGCAGCAGATCATAGACGCCGAGAAAATTCAGGTCGATCAGCGCATATTCGGTTTCTTCCTTGGTGAATCCCTTGCAGATGATGTGCGGCACGGCGGTGATACCGTATCGGGTTTGAATTGCCGAGGCGATGGCTACCGAACCGGGACGCTTGCGGATACGCACCTTTTTGAAACTCCCGTCCGGCTGCGCTTTTTCCACATACTCGCTGTGGTGGGAGGTGATATTGATGTATTTGGGATCAAATTCGCGAAGTTGATCTATCACATCGTACACCTTTTGAATACTGTTTCCCTTCACGGGAGGAAGGATTTCAAACGAAAACGCCGTTTGCCTGCTGTTTTGTATCAGATCAGTCACTTTCATTTTTCAAAAAAAAATTAACGCGGAACAATTATTTATCAATCATTTTCCGTGCAAATATATCATTTTTGCGACAAACCGCCTCAAAAAAAAGATGTAACCGCGCCACCCGGAAATACGCAATTGCCGCTGTCAACCGTCAACTGCGGAGCAACCGGACAACGCGAAAATGGCTAACCTGCAATTTTCGGTTTTCTGCCTCTCTTTTTTCCCGTTGCCTGTTTGGTTTTTGCGCCCGCATCGACTTTGCTTTTGACTTTTGCAGCGATATTGAGCTTGCCGCGGATGTTGTTGTAAGAAAAACCGTCCTGTATGGCGGTGTTCCCTTTAAAAAAGGTATGAGCTATTTTGGCAATACTGATCACTTCATTATAGACCTCGTTAAATTCCATAATGGCTTCGTCGGTGATGGCTTTTTTGGAGCTGCCGAAGGCGTCGCGGGGTACATCGGTGGCGGCGAGCAGGTCGGCGTATGCCACGATACGGGCAATGGTGTCCGCCGAAGTGCCTTTGCGGATAATCTCGTTCTGCATGTCGAGGGTAAGTCCCGACTTGAACCGGTACAGCAACTGCGCCAGCGCTTTCTGGTCTTTGGCGCGGGCGCGTTTATAGTAGGTGATAAAACCCAATTCCTTGAGAATAAAATCCCGGCGTTCCCTGTCGAATTTGAAATCCTCTTCGATTTGAACTTTGGCTTCTGCCAGATTGATCATGGCTTGCGCCTGAATGGTAACGATTACCTTGGTAATACGCGGCTGAGCCGTTTTGCCTGTTTTACCCGCTTTGGTGCCGACGCCGAGATACTTGCGAAAATCTCCGTCGATCCGTTTTTTGAGGGTCTCAAAAAAAGGCGGCGCCCATATAACTCGCTTGCTTGCCAAAAAATCCTGATTGGCAAGGGCATTATCAATAATGGTGGAACATGCAGCAAGCATATCGACATCTTTGCCCTGATATATTCGTGACCGAGTCCTTTGTGCTGTTGTCATCTTTTATTTATGTTTTGATTAAAAACACAAAAGTACAGATAAAAACGAAATTTTAACTACACAGAGCGATAAAAAATAAAAATGTATTTTTCGTATCGTGCCTGCCGCCCTTTTTCCGGTGAAGCCGGAGGAAAAGGAAGGCAATTTCAGCTGCCGGATGTAACTTTTCGTGGCTAAAAACAGGGTTATTTTTTAGAAATAGAGAGAGGAAAAGGGAAAAAATCCCTTCCCTGTTCTTCCGAGCGGAAAAATGGCTGTTATTGTCCTCGCCTGAAGTTGTCCGTAATGAATACAGTGGCAATGTATACTGCATTCGGTTGAGTTTTGAGTTTTCGTACCCCGCACTGCGCTTCGCTTGTACGGGGTTATCAAAAGGCAACCCCTGTCGGGGTTCCGCAGCCCCGCATAGGCGTAAAACGCCGCAGGCGTTACCCTTTGATAACCCCGTATGAAATGCGGGGTACGACAGGCTAAAAAACACAAGACTATAACCGAGTGCAGTATATTTGAATTTTTCCCAAATTAAGCCGTTCGACGCAGGCTATCAGGATGTTTTCCGCCGCCGGAAAATGTTTTTGGGAGTGCGAAAAATATTTTTGGGAGTGCGGAAAATGTTTTTGGGAGTGCGGAAAATGTTTTCGGGAGTGCGAAAAATGTTTTCGGGAGTGCGAAAAATGTTTTTGGGAGTGCGGAAAATGTTTTCGGGAGTGCGGAAAATGTTTTCGGGAGTGCGGAAAATGTTTTCGGGAATGCGGAAAATGTTTTCGGGAGAGCGGAAAATGTTTTCGGGAGAGCGGAAAATGTTTCAGGGAATGCGGAAAATGTTTTCGGGAATGCGGAAAATGTTTTTGGGAGTGCGGAAAATGGGCTAAATCTTTTTTTGAGGTGCTATTCATCGAGCTGTCTCAAAAGTATTTTAGCACGCAGATGACGCAGATGAAACAGATTTGTTCCCAAGCCGGAACCGGACAGGACAAAATAACAGGGTAACT
>JAISRX010000169.1 GCA_031273395.1 Bacteroidales bacterium
ATATAACAGTTTATTCAGACATTTTTTGGCAAGAATGAGAAGAAATTCAAAATGCTACTCAAAGAAGATGGAAATGTTGAAATTGTCTTTTCTTTTACTGATACATTATCGAAACGGAACCTTATCTATACTTTATTAGCAATGCCCGCGCTTTTATGTCGTGGGAACAACTGATAAGTATGCTCTTCGGCATCTTTTCCCGATGCGATTCATCCGGTGAAGTCTGCGACGGGATGCGGGCGCTGGCGGGAAAATTGAGTTATCTGGGAATGGATGGTGCACCTGCCAAAAGCACCTTTGGCGACGGACTTCGCCGGCGCGACAACGAACTTTTCAGGTTGTATTATTTCGAGCCGATCAGTCATTTTCATTCGCTTTTGTCGGTCAGCCGAAAGAAAAGGAGGTGAGTTTCGAGCAGTTTTATGCCTTTGATTCGACCACGATCACGCTGTTTTCGGACGTGATGAAAGGTGCAGGTCGCAATCCCAGGGGCGATGGCAAAAAAAAGGGAGGCTTGAAAGTGCACATGCTCACCGACGTACACGCCGACACCGGAGTATTTGCCACCATCAGTGAGGCAAAAATGCACGACAAAAAGTTTTTGTCGCGCCTGAATCCCACCAAAGGCAGCATGCCGGTCTTTGACCGGGCGTACAGCTACTATCTGCAATTCGCAGAATGGACGGAAGAAGGTGTAAATTTTGTGTATCGCCTCAAAGAGAAAGCCGGGGACGAAGTTCAGGAGGTTCTTTTTGAAAAAACGCTTGAAAAGGGAGAGTTCGGCGTTTATAAAATTGAACATGTTCACCTGAAATACAAAAAAGAGAAACAGGAAAAGACACTCTGTTTACGACCGGTTTATTACAGGGATGAAAAGGGCAGGAAGTACAAATTTATCACCAACAATTGGGAAATATCAGCCGAAGAAGTCGCCCTGATTTACAAATATCGCTGGACGACAGAGCTGACATTTAAGAAGTTGAAACAAAACTTTCAGTTACATTTTTTCTATTCGGAAACCGAAAACGGCATAAAAACACAGATTTTGTGCACCCTGACAGCGCATTTGTTGCTCAGTGTCATCAGGGCATTATCCAAAAGCGAAAAAGCGTTCTCCACCGTAGCGGCACTGGTACGGATACATTTGACAAGTCATCCGGACTTGATTTTGGTAGTAACCGAAGGCAGACGGTATTACAAAAAATCGGAAAAACGCAAAAATAAAAGTCCCGCAGCCGTGCAAATGACACTTTTTTAGGAGGGGACAGGTTTTTGAAAAATGAAAAATAAAATCATATTTAATTGTATATTAGCTATATAAAACAAGCAAACCGACAAATTTGTCATTTAGTCGGTTGATAGTGATTCAATATGTATTTGTGATTTGCCGAAAGATCATGTATATTTGCGGACAAAATCCAAGAAGTATGAGCCATATAGACAAGAAGGACAAGACATTATATACGGTCACCATTTTTTCGGAAAATACCGTTGGCTTGCTCAATCAGGTAACGGCAGTTTTCACGCGCCGGCAGTTGAATATCGAAACCCTGTCCGTGTCGCCTTCCGCCATCGAAGGGATTCATAAATTCACCGTTACCGCCTTTGCCGACAGGGAAACCGTCGAAAAAGTGGTCTTGAGCATTGACAAGCGGGTGGATGTGCTTAAATCGTATTACAACACCGACGAGGAACTGATTCATCAGGAAATAGCCATGTACAAACTGTCCACACCCGAATTTATCGGACATGTGTCGGTGGAAGCGCTCATCAGGAAACACAACGCCATCATTCTGGACGTCACCGAAGACATTGTAGTGATAGAAAAAACCGGTCATTATGCCGAAACGCAGGCTTTGTTCCACGAATTGAACGAAAAGGTGCGCGTGTTGCAGTTCATCCGGTCGGGGCGGATTGCCATCACGCGGTCGAAAATCGAACGGTTAAGCGATATGCTTGCCGAAATCGAAGAAAAGCGAAAGAAAAAGGCAAAAAAACAGCCGACAATTCCTGTTTCGTAATTTACGAATACCCCATATCAAGTTTTATTTCTAAAAATTTCACATCAACATAATTAAATAAATATGATCACCCGAATATCATTTGACGACCTGAAAGACAAGGTCTGTGTACTTACCGGCGGCGCCGGCGTCATCGGCTCAAGTCTGGTGCGCGGATTGGCTTCTGCCGGAGTGAAAACCGCCATCGTTGACCTCAACGGGGAGGCTGCCGCCGGATTGGCAGCCGAAGTGGCGCAGGAGTACGGCACAGCCGTCATCGGCGTGGGCGCAAGCGTGTTGGACAAGGAATCGCTTGCCGTAGCCAAAAAAATCATCAACGACAAGTTGGGGAAAATCAATTTCCTGATCAACGGCGCGGGCGGCAATTCCCCGGCAGCCACCACCCAACTGGAGGAAATCCTGCCCGGTAACCTGACCGAACTGGAAAAGACCTTCTACGGACTCAGCATGGACGGCTTCCAAAAGGTGTATGACCTTAATTTCAAAGGAACATTACTGCCGACAATGGTCTTCACCGTCGACATGCTCGAAGCGGGCAAGGGTGGCGTGTTGAATATTTCGTCGATGAACGCCTACAAGCCGCTCACCAAGATACCTGCCTATTCGGCAGCCAAAGCGTCCATCAACAACTTTACCGAATGGCTGGCGGTGCATCTGGCAAAGACCGGTATCCGGGTCAATGCCATTGCTCCGGGCTTTTTCCTCACCAACCAGAACCGTTTCCTGCTGACAGACGAAAAAACCGGCGAAGCTACGGCGCGCGGCAAAAAAATCATCGGCAGCACCCCGATGGGCAAATACGGCGAACCGGACGATCTGAACGGCGCCATGCTCTATCTGCTGAGCGACATCTCATCGTTTGTCACCGGCATCTGTATCCCTGTGGACGGAGGGTACAGCGCATACGGCGGCGTGTAACAATAAGCGATGGAAAATCGACAGTCAAAAAGCGAAAATCTTGAAACGATTCCCGGTATCGGCAGGACAATTGCGCGGAATCTGCGGCGGATAGAGATCGCCAAAGTTTCCGATTTTGCCGGTAAAGACCCCGAACGGTTGTATGACCTGCTGGCGTGCGAAAGCGCTGGAGGAGTCGGACAGGGACAGGCTGAAACGGTGGAATCGGAAAGACGGCAAATAAAATGAAGGATAATCAAAAATAAACAATCAAAAAATAGAACATCAAAATGAGTATTCAATTAAAGAAAAATGCAAAATGGGCGCTGGTAGCGCCTTCGAGCATGGGCGTGAGGATAACTCCCCCGAACGGACAGCCCGTTTATAGCGGCGACACGTTCATCATGCAGGCAACAAGCGCGGAAACCAATGTGGCAAGTATTTCATCCTATCTGGGACTGCCGGTGAAGGTGCTGACCACTTTCGTCAAGGGAAGTCCGGTTGCGCAGTTCATCAAACAGAACCTGAAAAGCCGCGGGATGGAGTACGAAGGCGCCGAAGTGGAGCAGGGCGACCCGTGGGGCTACCGGCATCAGTTCAATATTGCCGACAGCGGTTACGGTTCCCGCGGACCGCGCGTTCATAACGACCGTGCAGGCGAAGTGGGGCGAACGCTCAACGTGAAGGATTTCGATCTCGAACGTATTTTCGGAACGGAAGGCGTGCAGATCATCCACATGTCGGGACTGATTGCCGCCCTCTCGTCCGAAACGGGTAACTTTTGCCTCGAACTGGCGCGCGCCGCCAAAAAATACGGCACGAGCATCTCGTTCGATCTCAATTACAGGGCGTCTTTCTGGAAAGGTCGCGAAAAGGAATTGCATGGCATTTTCAAGGAAATCGCTTCCGTGTCGGACATCCTGATCGGCAACGAGGAAGATTTTCAACTTTGCCTGAACATTGAAGGTCCCGAAGCCGGCGGAAAGGAAATAGCCGACAAGATAGAGGGGTTTAAGGAAATGACCCTGCGGGTGAAAAAGACTTTTCCCGGCGCCTCTGTCTTCGCCACTACACTGCGTCAGGTGGTCAGCGTGAATGAACACCTCTGGGGCGCTATCACGCTTGACGGCAACGATTTTGTCGTCATTGAACCGAAACCTGTCCGCGTGCTTGACCGCATCGGCGGCGGAGACGGTTTTGTGGGCGGACTGCTTTACGGCATTCTCAAGGAATGGGACGCGGAGAAGTGCGCACAGTTCGGCTGGGCAACCGGCGCGCTGGCAACCACCTTCCTGACGGACTACGCACAGCCGGCAGACGAAGAAATGGTGTGGAGTATATGGAAAGGAAACGCAAGAGTAAAACGTTAAAAAGATGGACCCGAAACAGCAATTAATAGATGTAAAGCCTGAAAAGGAATTTTTCATCGGCATCGACTCCGACGGATGCGTGTTCGATACGATGGAAATCAAGCAAAAAGAATGTTTTTGCCCGAACTTCATCAAGCATTTCGAGTTGCAAAAAGTACAGAAGGTAGCCCGCGAGACGTGGGAATTTGTGAACCTGTATTCCGTCAATCGCGGATGCAACCGCTTCAATGCCCTGCTTTTTGCCATCGACCTGTTGGGACAGCGCAGGGAAGTAAAATTGCGCAATGCCGCAATGCCCGATTTGACGCCGGTGCGCGAATGGGTAGCCAAAGAAACCAAACTGGGCAACCCTGCATTGATCCGATATGCCGAAACCGTTCAAAATCCTGTGATTAACCGGACTTTGGCGTGGTCGCTTGCCGTCAATGAAGCGATTACCGACATGGTACACGGCATGCCGCCCTTCCCTTTTGTGCAGGAATCGTTAGAGAAAATGAAAAGTAAAGCCGACCTGATGGTAGTGTCGCAAACGCCTTTGGAAGCGCTTATCCGAGAATGGCAGGAAAACAATATCGACCGTTATGTGCGCATGATTGCCGGACAGGAACACGGTACCAAAACCGAACACCTGAAATATGCAGCCGCAGGAAAATATCCCGCCGAAAAGATATTGATGATCGGCGATGCGCTTGGAGACCTGAAAGCCGCCAAAACCAACGGAACGCTTTTCTATCCGGTCAATCCGGGACATGAAGACGCCTCGTGGGAACGGTTTCATCACGAAGCCATTGACCGGTTTTTTGCCGGAACCTACGCAGGAGCCTACGAAGAAGCGCTGATCAATGAATTTAAGGTATATCTTCCGGACAAACCGAACTGGTAAATGTCGTAAGAAAACGCGGATAAAGACGAATGGATCGTTTTAGGCTCACCAGTAAAACCCTGGATAGTGTCATTTTTTTATTGATATAATCACAGGCAATTTGAATGCGTCGTCCATATTCCGGTTCTGCTTTATAATACCGGCACTCAATGCGGGAGTACGGGGCGTAAAAGTTTTATCCGGATTTTTACTCAGC
>JAISRX010000171.1 GCA_031273395.1 Bacteroidales bacterium
AGGCGTTGTCATTAAATAAGTATATCAGGAGAACCACCCCCTGCCCCCTCCAGAGGAGGGGAATCCCCTGTACACGACGGGTAAGATTACAATCCCGGATGACGCATTTATGTCAATAAATGATCCGTTTATTGATAGACAACTCCTAAGGCAAAAGGATAACGCCTGCGGCGTTTTACGTCTGTGCAGGGCTGTGCACCACCCCGACAGGGGTTGCCTTTTGATAACCCCCTACAAGCGAAGCGCAGTGCGGGGTAAGAAAACTCAACCGAATGCAGTATATAAACATACGGCGTCTTCGACGTCAAAACTGCCATATTTATTTCACATTTCCAAATAGACTTTTAAGACAGTCCCCTACCCGTAAAGACGCGGCGCGCCACATCTCCTGCAAACGCACGTCCCGCAGGGACGGCGCTCCGTTCCCTATTCCCTTACACTACCACGTTGATGATTTTTTTCGGTACGATGATGATCTTTTTAGGCGGGTTGCCTGCCAGCCATTTTTGGGCGGTTTCGTGGGCAAGCACTGTTTGCTCCATTGTTTTTGCATCCATGTCGACGGGCAGTTCGAGCGTAAAGCGTGTTTTGCCGTTGAACGAAACGGGATAGGTAAAACTGTTTTCCGTCAGGTACTGTTCGTCGGCGACGGGGTAGGGCGCCCGGGTAACGCTTTCGGCATGTCCGAGCGTTTCCCACAGCTCCTCGGCAATGTGCGGGGCAAAGGGCGACAAAAGGATCACAAACGGTTCGAGTATCCGGCGTTTGTTGCATTGCTGTTCCTGCAACTCGCCCACGCAAATCATGAAGGCGCTGACTGCGGTGTTGAACGAAAAATTTTCGATGTCCGCGGTGACTTTCCGGATGGTCTTGTGCAGGGTTTTGAGTTCCTGCGCGGTGGGCGCTTCGTCGGAGACGTCCCGTTTCCCTTCGCGGGATACAAACAGGTTCCATACCTTGCGCAGGAAACGGTGAACGCCTTCGATACCCGCCGTATCCCACGGTTTGGACTGCTCCACCGGACCGAGAAACATTTCGTACATTCGCAGGGTATCGGCGCCATACTGCGCTATAATCATGTCGGGATTCACCACGTTGTACATTGATTTCGACATTTTTTCCACTGCCCAGCCGCACACATATTTGCCGTCTTCAAGAATGAACTCCGCCGATGCGTAATCGGGACTCCACGCCCTGAATGCGTCGATGTTGAGGATGTCGTTCTGCACGAGGTTCACGTCCGTGTGGATTTCGGTGGTATCATACTGCTCGCGGAGATGGTACGACACAAAGGTATTGGTTCCCTTGATGCGGTACACGAAATTCGACCTTCCCTGTATCATTCCCTGATTGATGAGCTTGCGGAAAGGCTCCTCGTCCGCAACAACGCCCAGATCGTACAGGAACTTGTTCCAGAAGCGGCTGTATATAAGGTGTCCCGTGGCATGTTCCGTGCCGCCCACATACAGATCAACATTGCGCCAGTATGCGTTGGCTTCGGGAGATACCAGCGCGCGGCGGTTGTGCGGGTCTTCGTAGCGCAGGTAGTAGGCGGACGAGCCGGCAAACCCCGGCATGGTGCAAAGCTCCAGCGGGTAGCCCCTGTATGTCCAGCCTTTGGCGTGTCCCAGCGGCGGTTCGCCTTTCTCCGTCGGCAGGAACCTGTCCACTTCGGGCAGGCAGACGGGCAGGTCGGCTTCGTCCACCGCGCAGGGCATTCCGTCCCTGTAGTAAATGGGAAACGGTTCCCCCCAGTAGCGCTGGCGGCTGAAGATGGCGTCGCGCAGGCGGTAGTTCACCTTCACGCGACCGATGGCGTTCTCCGCAATGTACGCCTTTGCTTTGGCGATGGCTTCCTTCACGGTCAAACCGTTGAGTACGCCGGAGTTGATCATCACGCCTTCCTTGGCGTCGAAACTCTCTTCCGACACATCGCAGCCTTCTATCAGCGGGATGACGGGCAGGCGGAAATGGCGGGCAAAAGCATAGTCGCGGCTGTCGTGCGCCGGCACTGCCATGATGGCGCCCGTGCCGTAACCTGCCAGCACATAGTCGGAAATCCATACGGGAATTTCCTTGCCGGAGAAGGGATTGACGACATACGACCCCGTGAAAACGCCCGTTACGCGGCGGTCGGCAATGCGTTCGCGTTCGGTGCGCCGCTTCACGGATGCAAGATAGGCGTCCACTTCGGCTTTTTGCTCTGGCACGGTCAACAGAGCGACATACTCCGATTCGGGGGCAAGCACCATGAAAGTGACGCCATAGACGGTATCGGCGCGGGTGGTAAAAACAAGGAGACCGGGCTGTTCTTCCGGCTTCCGCGAAGGATTTGACGCGGATGAGGCGGCAGAGAGTTTAAACCGTATTTCGGCGCCCTCCGAACGTCCTATCCAGTTCCGTTGCGTTTCCTTCAGCGACTCCGTCCATTCAACGGTTTCCAGCCCGTCCAGCAGGCGCTGCGCATACGCCGACACCCGCAGGCACCACTGCCGCATCAGTCTCTGCTCCACCGGATGCCCCCCGCGCACGGACAAACCGTCGCTCACCTCGTCATTGGCAAGCACCGTCCCCAAAGCCGGACACCAGTTTACCATCGTGTCCGCAAGATAGGCAATGCGGTAGTTCAACAGGATTTCCTGCTGTTCTTTTTCCGTTTTTGCGTTCCATTCGGCTGCCGTGAAAGTCAATTCCTCGCTGCAGGCAACGTTCAGTCCTTTGGTTCCCTGCCTCCCGAACACGGCGACAAGCTCGGCTATCGGTCGCGCCTTCCGCGCGTCATAACAGTAATACGACCGGAACATCTGCACAAATGCCCATTGCGTCCAGCGGTAATACTCCCGGTCGCATGTCCGGATCTCGCGATCCCAGTCGAACGACAAGCCTATCTTGTCCAGCTGTTCGCGGTAGCGCCTGATGTTCTGTTCGGTGGTAACGGCGGGATGTTGCCCTGTCTGTATGGCATATTGTTCCGCCGGCAGTCCGTAAGCGTCGTAGCCCATCGGATGCAGCACGTTGAACCCCTGATGCCGTTTGAAACGGCTGTAAATATCGCTTGCAATGTATCCCAGCGGATGCCCCACGTGCAAGCCCGCACCGGAAGGATACGGAAACATGTCGAGAACATAGTATTTCGGTTTGCCGGTGTCTTCGCTCACCTTGTAGGTCTTCCGGTCAACCCAGTATTTTTGCCATTTGGCGTCCAACGCATTAAAATTATACTCCATGATGAATGATTCGATTTTTAGGTCTGCAAAGATAGGTAAATTCCGTTTCATTGGTTGGAATTTGACGGTTGATTTTAATTCCCCAGTATCATCGCAAGGGGGTTAATTCTTTTTTTGAGGCGCTGTTCGTACCGGAAAACGGGAAATAAACGATGTATGACGGTGTTGATGCCGAAGACGTCGTATGGTTATGGAAAATAAGAGGTGGCGTTTCCATTCGACCCCGTCGGGACCGTACAACAGAGAGGGAACATTGCTGCTATAAACATTTGCCTTCGGTGAGAAAAGTTGACCTCTTCGCGATCAGACTTCCTATCCGTTATATGTTTTTCATTCCGAACCGTTCGGGTCGCCTGTAACCGGCAAAGAAAATTCCGCAGGGACGGGTGCATTTTCTGCCTGCATATTGCCATTCGATACGGATAGCGCCTCAAAAAGAAGATGAACCTTTTTATTTACGGTTTTTCCGAAAATTCATTTACCTTTGTGTTTCCGGTTCTCACAGTCAATTTATTCATGAATTTCCGAATGTCAAGTTTTTTTTTTGCAGGATACGGTTTTCGGCGGCTCGTTTTGCTCCTGTTGCTGTTTTCGTGGGAGATATGCCGCGCTCAGTTCCTTGAGTCGGGGACGAATCCTCCTTCGGTGCGCTGGCAGCAAATCCATACGGAACATTTCCGCGTTATTTTTCCCGCAGATATTCCCGGCGAAGGTCAGCGGGCAGCCAACGTGCTGGAATACATTTACGGGGCGGAGGGCAAAACGCTTCGTCACCGTCCGAAAAAAATTCCGGTGGTGCTTCACAACCGTCCCGCTTTTTCCAACGGGCTTGTTTCGTGGGCGCCCAAGCGGTCGGAGTGGTATCTGACGCCTCCTCAAAGCAATTACGCGCACGACTGGCTGGAGCAGCTGGCGCTTCACGAGTTCAGGCATGTAGTGCAAACCGACAAACTGGATCAGGGTATTACGGGGGTGTTGGGCTGGTTTGTGGGACAGCAGGCGGTGGGCGCTGTGGCGGGACTGCTTCCGGGGTGGTTTCTGGAAGGGGATGCGGTGGCTGCCGAAACTTCCCTGAGCAATGCCGGACGGGGACGCAATCCTGCCTTTGAGATGCCTTTGCGTACGATAGCCCTTTCGGGGAAATATCATTCCTACGGCAGGGCTTTTTTCGGTTCGTACCGCGTCCACGTCCCGGGTCGCTACGAATTGGGCTATCAAATGGTGGCGTGGTCGCGGAAGGAATACGGCGCGGCGCTTTTTGAACGCGCTATTGACTATACCGCGCGCCGTCCGTACCTGTTTGCCTTCCATCCGTTCGGGCTGGGGCTGCGCCGGCAAACGGGACTGACCGTGCGGGGACTGTACCGGCAAGCCTTCGACGATTTGACGCTCCGCTGGAAAGAGCAGGAACGCCTCACTTTGCACGAGGCGTTCACTGCGGTAAACCTCCGCCGCACGCCGCTGTATTGCAGCTACCGTTCGCCGCACTACCTGACCGATTCTACCTTCCTCGTCCTGAAAACGGGCATGGCTGACGTCGCGCGGTGGGTGGAGATCAACCGGCACGGCGCCGAACGGGTCATTGCCACGCCGGGGATGATCAATTCCGAACGTTTTTCGTATTCCTGCGGTCTGATGGCGTGGTCGGAAGAAACGCCCGACGTCCGGTGGAGCAATCGCACCTATTCGGTGATCAAGTTGCTGGATGTGTCTGCGGGCAAGGAGCGCACCCTCGCGCGGCGCACGCGCTATTTTGCTCCGTCGCTCTCGCCGGACGCTGCAACCCTGGCAGTGGTGGACATACCGCTCGACTGCCGCAGCGCCATCGTGCTGCTGGACGTTGCCACGGGCGAGGAAAAACTGCGGGTACCCGCGCCGGAACATGTCCAGTGGCAAACCCCTTCGTGGAGCAGGGACGGCAACTACCTGCTGGCGATTGCCAACGGGCGCGAGGGCAAATCAATTGTCCGCATGGAGGCGGCAACGGGCTTGTTTGCTACCGTGCTTGCGCCTTCCTTCTGCGACATTGAGTATCCTGCGGACGGAGGGGACGCGGCTTTCTTTACCGGACATTACAACGGCGTGAGCAATATCTACGCGGTGGACTACCGGACGAAGGAGGTGTGGCAGGCGACCGCTTCGCGTTTCGGGGCTTTCGACCCGCAACCCGCTGTTTCGTCCGGAAGGATGCTGATGGCGGAATATTCGGTTGACGGCTACAATCTCGTTGAAACGGACATCAACAGGGAAGAGAAGACGCCGGCGGAACAGGGAACGGATTATTCGGTGAAACTCTATGAAGCGCTTGCCGGCGAGGAACGGTTCAACTTGCAGGACAGCATTCTTCCCGATGCGTCCTATCCGGCGCGACCGTTCCGGAAATGGAGAAATCCGGTGCATGTACACAGCTGGGCGCCCCTTTATTACAAGGTGAATACTTCGGATGTGACCTCCACTGAATTTTACCCGGGGCTGACGCTGCTCTCGCAAGATTTGACAGGCAACATGACCTCCTCGGCGGGATACTCGTGGAGAGGCTACCACATGCTGCACGCGGGCGTGACCTGCAAAGGGCTGTATCCCGTGATTGAATTGAATATCGAACACGGAGGCGACAGGCGGATATACGGCAGGAGGGACGAGGAGTTGCCGCCGCGCCGTATCCACACCAACGTCGGTACGGACGTCCATATTCCCTTTAATTTTACTCGCAACCGCTACATCACGCGGTTGGAACCGCGCGTGCATCTGGGCTACAACTCCGGCTATTTTTATTCGGGCGGGACGGGAAAAGATCAGGACGGTTTTTTGGAGTCGAGCTACAGCCTTGTTTTTTCGCGCTATCTGAAGACTTCCGTCCGAGACATGGCTCCCGCCTGGGGCGTTGTGCTTCAAACGGCATGGAAACATGCTCCTTCCGGCAGCGGGCTGTTCGGTTACATGTATTTTGTTCACGGACGGACGTTTCTTCCGGGCTTGTTGAAGCATCACAGCCTGCAACTGTCGGGCGGATGGCAGCAGCAGAAGGCAAAGCTGTACGGGTTCGGCAGTATGCTTGCTTTTCCTCGCGGCTACGCAACGGGCTACAGCGATCAATTGAAGGTGGGGCTGGCGGAATATTCCTTTCCGCTGCTCTATCCCGACGGCAACCTGTGGGTTCTTGCCTACCTGAAACGGATCAGCGCCAATCTGTTTTGCCACGCCGCCGATAATCGCTACAGGTTGCGCAACGGGTGGCAGTCGGACAGAATGTTGAGCGTGGGAGCGGATATTCTTGCCGACGTGCATTTCCTGCAGTTCTTTTTTCCGGTGAATATCGGCATACGTACCATCTATGTTCCGGAAACGGGAATTTTTCAGTCGCATCTGCTCTTTCATATCGCATTTGACCGGTAATTCGTGCAAAAAGGAAAATTTTTGCACGATTTTATAAAAATACCATATTTATGCTATTGACGCATGATCAATAAAATTGTATTTTTGTAGCCGTTAAAAACCAATAAAAATAAAAAGATATGAGTAATTTAAAGTTCGAATCCTTACAGGTTCATGCGGGTCAGGAAGTGGAAAAAACCACCCACGCGCGGGCATTGCCCATTTATCAAACGACGTCCTATGTTTTTGAAGACGCCAAAGACGGAGCGGATCTTTTCGGTTTGCGCAAATTCGGGAACATCTACACGCGGTTGCAGAACCCGACCACCGACGTTTTCGAGAAACGGGTGGCGGCGCTGGAAGGCGGGGTCACGGGCTTGGCAACCTCTTCGGGACAGTCGGCGCAATTTATAGCGCTGAACAATATTTTGCAGGTGGGCGATAATTTTGTCACCACTTCCCATTTGTACGGGGGTACGTACAATCAGTTCAAATCTCAGTTCAAGCGTCTGGGCATAGAAGCCCGTTTCACTCCCACGGACGATCCGTCGGAATTTGAAAAACGGATCGACGGGAACACCAAAGCGCTGTATTTGGAAACGATAGGCAACCCGGAGTTGAATATTCCCGATTTTGACGCCATTGCAGCGGTCGCGCGGAAACATGATATTCCGCTGATCGTGGACAATACCTTCGGTGCGGCGGGTTTCCTGTTCCGTCCGATCGAACACGGCGCGGCGGTAGTGGTGGAATCGGCTACCAAATGGATCGGCGGTCATGGCACTTCGCTGGGCGGAGTCATTGTCGATAGCGGCGCCTTCAACTGGGGCAACGGCAAGTTCCCCGCCTTCACCGATCCGTCGGAGAGCTATCACGGTCTGGTGTTCTGGGACGTATTCGGAGCAAAGGGACCTTTCGGAAACATTGCATTCAACATCCGCGCCCGCGTGGAAGGGCTTCGCGACTGGGGCAACACGCTCAGTCCGTTCAATTCCTTCCTGCTGGTTCAGGGTCTTGAAACGCTTTCGCTCCGCGTTGAACGGCATGTGCAGAATACGCAGGAACTGGCGGAATGGCTTGAGAAACATCCGAAAATAGAATATGTGAATTATCCGGGACTGAAAAGCAGCAAATATTATGAACTTGGCAAGAAGTACCTTCCCAAAGGACCGGGAGCGGTGCTGACCTTCAAGGTGAAAGGCGATCCGGATAATGCCGACCGGCTGATTGACCGCGTGCAACTGCTCAGCCATCTGGCAAATGTGGGCGACGCCAAGTCGCTGATCATTCATCCGGCAGCCACCACGCACGAACAACTCTCTCCGGAAGACCAGAAGGCGTCGGGGGTAGAACGGGGTTTGCTGCGCATATCGGTGGGCATCGAACATATCGACGACATTAAAGCCGATATACGGCAAGCGCTGGACGCCATTGAAAATTAGGGACGGTCGACTTTTAATTGTTGAAAGTAACCTTAGGAATTGTTGGAAAAGGTTGCCGTTTTCAAACGGCACGTCATTGACGGCGCTTATATTTTAAGC
Organism: Bacteroidales bacterium; assembly: GCA_031273395.1. Lineage (GTDB taxonomy): Bacteria > Bacteroidota > Bacteroidia > Bacteroidales > UBA4181 > JAIRLS01. The sequence goes on from JAISRX010000171.1 coordinate 8,144, forward strand.
AATAAAGGAAATGACGGCGCGGAAACGGATGGCGCCCCCGCTCATCCTGACAGGATTCAAAACCCTAATGGGATGAACAAACTGAATATCAAACAAATAAAAATTGTAAACAGATGAAAATTGCTCATTCCCGATTCTTTTAGTTGCAATGATTTTGATGATGTTGCGGATATCTGCCCGTTTATTTTGTGGGATATCGTAGCGGTGGCATGTTTTTATCCGGTAAAATGCTTACTTTTGCGTTTTCACAAACAACCATCGTGTTCGGATGAAAGCCTTTTTACGTTTGCTCGGTTTTGCCAAGCCCTACGGCAGGTATTGGCCTAAATATGCAGTGTTTACCGTGATAGCCACCGTTATGGGGACGCTTAACTTTGTGCTGATTGCTCCCGCTTTGAAAGTCATTTTCGAGGGATCACCCGAACGGGCGGCGAAGCATCCGGCAATCACCGACGGAGCGGTACAGTATTTCATTGACCTGTATCACTATTATCTCTCGTCGTTTGCCGAAATGCACGGTCCCATGGGAGCGGTGGTATTTGCGATCGGTATCATCTTTTTTGCCTCCATGCTTGCCAACACGTTCCGGTATTGTTCCCAACGAACGCTTACCTCGTTGCGGACAAACGTCGTGAGGAACATCCGCAAGGCGGTATATGACAAGATATGCCATTCGGATGTGGGGTATTTTCAGACCCGGCGAAAAGGCGATATCCTGTCGAGCATATCAAGCGACGTCACCGAGGTGCAGGCTTCTGTGGTCAATTCCTTTCAGGTGATTTTCCGCGAACCGTTAATGATCATTGTCAGCATCGGCGTACTGTTCTTCATGTCCTACCAGCTGACACTGTTCACATTGATAGCTTTGCCGGCGGCGACCTTTCTGATCGGGCGTCTGGCAAAAAAACTCAGAAGCCATGCGAAGGAAAGTCAGCATATCATGGGGCAGATCGTCAGTATTTTCGAGGAAACCATATCCGGCATCAAGATTATTAAAGCGTTTAACGCGGAAGATTACGTCACCGGACAGTTCGACGAAATCAATCACCGGCACCGTTCGCTGAACAAACGCATCATGAACCGGATAGAACTCGCCACTCCGGTATCCGAATTTCTGGGAGTAGCTATTGTATGCTGCATCATTTTATACACGTCCTTCATGTTGCTCAACGGAAATATGGATATGACGTGGAACGAATTTGTGGCTTATCTGGGCGTTTACTACAATCTGCTTGCGCCGGCGAAAAATCTTGCCAATTCATACAGCAATATCAACAGGGGCATGGCGTCGGGGCAACGCATATTTGCCATACTGGACCAACGCAGCGAGATTGCGGAAAGCAAACATCCGGTACGGATCGACGCCTTCAGGGAAAATATTGAATTTCGCGACGTGACCTTCCGCTATGCCGCCGAGCCGGTGTTGCACCACATCAACCTGACCATTCCCAAGGGCAAAACTTATGCGCTGGTGGGTCATTCGGGCGCGGGAAAATCGACCATTGCCGACCTGATACCGCGCTTTTACGACGTGACGTCGGGCGAACTGTGCATAGACGGCGTCAATATCAAGGAATACCGGCTTGCCGACCTGACGGAGTTAATGGGGATTGTTACGCAGGAACCGATTTTGTTCAATGACACCGTATTTAACAATATTGCTTTCGGGATGAAAAATGTCGACAGGGAACAGGTGATTGCGGCTGCAAAAATTGCAAATGCCGACGAGTTCATCGTCCAGTTGGAAAACGGCTACGACACCAATATCGGCGACCGGGGGATGCGCCTTTCCGGAGGGCAGCGCCAGCGG